>CAYNPB010000026.1:0-22881 GCA_964399005.1 uncultured Sangeribacter sp. | reverse complement strand
ACGAAATACGAACTCTCGATGTTCTTCACCATCTTCGTGTTCCTGCAATTCTGGAATATGTTTAATGCCCGTGCCTTTGAGACCGGTCGCAGCGCATTCCATCTTAAGGGAGCCGGCGGTTTTGTCCTCATAGCCCTTGCAATCCTCGTAGGCCAGATAGCAATCGTCTCGATAGGGGGCGAATTCTTCAACGTCACTCCGCTCCGCCTCGAAGACTGGCTGATCATAATAGGCTCCACCTCCATAGTCCTCTGGATAGGCGAACTCTTCCGCCTCTTCACCCCAAAAGCAAATTGAGTAGTAAGCGCGCTCCGCGTGCGTCCTTAAGCGTCCGCCCCAGAGCAAATTGAGTAGTAAGCACGCTCCGCGTGCGTCCTTAAGCGTCCGAAAAAAGATCCCCTCTGCGCCTCTGAGGACTCTGCGTGATGCATACAAGAAAAACCCCAGACCTAATCAGCCTGGGGTTTAGCAATTTGGAACTCAGAAGATCCTCAATTCTCAAAATGAAACCAGTCAAAATCCACATGTCCCCCGACTTCCTTGGTAGCGTAATTGAATAGCGCAAACTTAGTCCCCATAAAATGCCGGCGATAGTCAAAATTCATCGCTATCTCGTCATCAAACTCATTCCAGTTCTCGCCATCCAGACTATAGGCAAACTTAGCCTTGTCGCGCCCCGGATTGAAATCCCCGTTAATACGAAGATACACGTCGTTTCCACCCTTATTCTTGAATTTCAGCGGCACCTCGGCTATCACATTCACATCAACCCTGTCGATGTCATGAGGCTGCTTGAATACGGATTTCTCTTCAGTCAGCTGAAGGAAGTATTTCTTCCCTTTCTTGACAATCCGTAATACGCCGCTGTCGCTGTTGTAGGCTGCAAATCCGCAAATGTCACCCTCTTTCATATTCGCAACATCCATCTTCACCTCTCCGCAACACGCCGGTCCGGCCATGCGCTGCGTCAACGTGTTGGGTGCCACTTGCATATTGTCCACCACTCGCGCAGTTTTTAGTCGCAGATGCCCCGGTCGCTCCGTCAGGCTCCAGGCCGCATCGATGGGGTTGTGGTTCCACTGCCAGTAGAGGCACATTCCGTTTCTTGCGTGATATCCTCCTTCCGGATTGATTGGCAATATCTCAAACTCATCATTTCCGATAAGCCCTGCTACGTCCGGATGCTTCTTGCCCAAGTCAGAAGGTGTGCGGTAGGCTCTCCTGTCAAGTCGAGGGTTGCCCGACGGATTATCGTCTATGTTTTCAGCTATATCTTCGTTGATGACTCCGGTATATTCCCCTACCATCGGCCATCCCTCTACCCATGTCACGGGCAAAGTGCAAGGCACTCTTCCGATGCCTCCTCTGTCTTGGAATATTAGGGCTTTCCATCCCAAGTCGCTCTGGTCGTCACCTACGAGGCATCCTTGCCCGACTCCTCCGTATGTCTCAAATGGGGTCTCAAGGATGATTTTTTTCTCATATGGACCCTCTATCTTGTCCGAACGGTAGCATACTTCGCGGCGCACGCGCTTCGCATTCCCCCATTTCATCGAAATCATGCACACATAGTATTTCCCATTGTGCTTGAAGACGCTGCTCCCTTCCAAGAGAGCCCCTTTTTCATCAGGATCTGCTGAGCCATCTATGATTTTCTTGCTTAATCCCCCTTTAATAGGTGTGAAATTATCATCTAACTCCACTGCCGTGCAGCTCCCGCTTCCTGTGAAAAGGTATCGTTTCCCGTCCTCATCAAAGAAGAGAGATGCATCATGCATATGCGGTGGTCGGGCTATCAGCTCCCACGGCCCTTCCGGATTCTTTGCGCTGAATACAAATCCCTTTCCGGGTTCTCCGTTTGCAGTAAACCATACATAGAATTTTCCCATGTGATATCGGATGCTGGAAGCCCATTGGCCCTGGCCATATACTGTCTTACCGTCTATGAGATCATAGCGGTCGCCGTCATCTATGCGGTCAAACACATAGCCGATGGTCTCCCAATTCACCATATCTTTCGATTTCATGATCGGTCCTCCCGGCATCAGATGCATTGTCGTGCTGATCATATAGTAATTGTCAGCCACCTTACACACGCTTATGTCCGGCACATCTGCATTGATCACCGGATTCCTGTATGTCTCCCCGGCTCTGCTGAGCGCCGGCAGAATCAAAAGCAATAAGGCAATTAGTTTCTTCATGTTTATTTATCTGGTATTAGTCTATATTTTTACAAGTGCAAAATTACTAAGAATCGCGCAACCCCTCATGCCCCCTCCTATCATATCCTTTTAATTTCGTATATGTGTAGTCGAAATCCGTCTCATATGTATGCAAATTCGTGCCTCATCCCCATTTTGCTCCATTCTGCTCCTCTTTCAGGAGTATTTTTTATCATTTTTCAGAGCATTTTTCATCCGCGCCGGGCAGCCATGCGCATAACCCCGGTCTCTGTCAAATCCGTCGCATATCTCTTCTTCTCTACATTTTTGACTCAATTTTTATGTCCTGATTTAAAGAATTGAAGCATAAATATATCCAAAAATCATAATACGAATATTAAAATAATTGCAACGAAAACTAAAATAATATTCGCGATGCAATAAAAACATTGCGACGTATTGAAAAATACAATATTCGTTTCATGGCTAAATTTGCAATCCAAATCAAAACGTCATGAAAGCTACCTTTTCTCAAATCTTCAAAAGCGTTTTCTGTTGCATTTTGCACATCTCCGTTTTCCTTTGTGGCGCATCTGATGCGTTCGCGCTGAATGATATCACGGTCCGCCTCTACGACCAACGCGAACTCGTGGCCGGTAACTATACGACATTTTGCAACGATGCCTCCGGTTTTCTCTGGATCGGCACCGATGCCGGCCTGCTCCGTTTCGATGGTAATCATAGCGACGTGTATAGAAATGAAGAGTCCGATTCATGCTCGCTAAGCGATAATAAGATTGTCAGCCTCTTTTCTGATAGTCGCGGAAATACTTGGGTCGGCACTGTCAACGGTCTGAATTGCTACGACCGTGGTTCCGATACTTTCCGTCTCGTCGCACTCCCCGGAATGGCTTTCAATGGCTACATCACTGATATTGCCGAACTCAGCGATGGAAAACTCCTTTTTCTCGTCGGTGGCGTCGGCCTCTTCACTCTCAATATCGATGATCTCAATAAGGAGGGCTCACGTATCTCACCAAATCCTTTCAAAATTGCTGATCAGGATGGGAGAGAGGTCAGCCGCTTGATTCGTCTGAAAGATGGTGCATTCGTTTTCGCATGCCGTGGCGGTGATATATATAAGTTCTATAGTGAAGGAAAACCCCGTAAGATAGGTTCTGTTTCCGGAAATATCCGTCATATCGTTTCGGAAGATGACAAAAGCGTGCTGATTTCAACTCAATATGAATGCTACCGCCTCGATTTGAACTCAGGCGATATCCGTCGTCTGATAGTTGAGGGCAACGATGGCTTCAAGGTGACCGACATGTTCAATTATAATGGTGTCACTTATATCGCCACTGCAGCTTCCGGTGTCTGGGAAGTGGGCTCTGATGCAGATGTAATTTCTCATTCAAAGAGACTGCACTCCTCCACTCTCAATCTCCCCTTGCTTAAGATAGGAAGCGTATATGTCGACAATAGTGGCAATCTCTGGATGGGTTGCAATCATAAAGGTGTGGCAATAGCCCCATCTTCCAATGGCCCCTTCTCCAATAAGTCGCTCAATAGCATCCTCAAGGAGTTGGGCGGTGAGGTGATATCAATGACTGTCGCTGACGGTCAGATCATCTTGGGCACTAATTCCGGCGATCTGCTCCTCCTCAATCCTGACGGCTCACTGAAGAGGGTCTCTGTCTCTCCCGGCAACTTGGTGACCTCTCTGGCTGTGAAGCCCGATGGCAATGTCCTTGTCGGCATGGCGCGCGAGGGCATTTGGGAACTCAATCCTAAGTCGCTCGCTCTCTCCAGAATCGTGAAGCCGGAGCAAAAATACCCGGGTGTGATGCTTTCGGTCGGGAAAGACGGTCAGGTAGTGGCAGCTTTCAGCGAACTCGGTGTCCTCCGCTATGACCCGGCCACCCGAAATGAGAAATGGTTCTATCCCGTCAATGGCAGCAATCTCCTCTCCTGCTTCTATTATGCCGGTGTGTCAGCCACTTCCGACGGTAAGGTATGGATTGGTGGCTACAGCGGGCTCTCTTGCTACGATCCCAATATCGATGCCCTGATGCCTATCGACCAGACTCCTTTCCTCAAAAGCGTTGTCTACGACATCTGCGACTTCCCCGGAGGCGTGATGATCGCTACTTCAAAAGGTCTCGTGCAGTATAATGCTAAAAATGGTATTGTGAGGAAGTTCACTACAGCCGATGGCCTCCCTGACAATGAGGTGCGCACTCTTCAGCGCGATGGAAATGGTGGTGTCTGGGCCGGCAGCATGAAAGGTCTGGCTTATCTTAAGGATGCCGGTGAAAAAATCCGCACTTTCGGCGGCAAATATGGTCTCCCTCCTACATCTTATGTCTTTTCACATTCCATGGGTAATTCCCGTGATCTCTTGGTGGCAAATTATGAAAACCTCGTGGTCTTCAACCCTGATTCAGTAAAGCAATCCGAGTTTGGAGGAGAGGTGAAGATCACCGGCCTCTATCTCAATGGCAATCGGCTCACCGAGAAGTCCCTTTCCGGTAAGACGCATATTGTGGATGGTCCCATAGATCATCCCGAGCGGCTGCATCTTTCGAGCAAGGATAATTCTCTCGTATTGAGGCTCTCAACACTCGACTTCCGCGATGCTTCCGACCTCCGATACGAATGGCAGTTGGATGGCGACGGTGATTCCTGGCATTCCTCGTCTGCCGGCGAAAGCCTTATCTATCTCCCTCCCCTCAAATCCGGTCGCCACACTCTCAGAGTCCGCGGGTGGGAAAACGATGTGGTGTCTGATGTCACGGAGTTGAAGCTCGACGTGAAGGCTCCTTGGTATCTCTCCAATATGGCTTATGCCACTTATCTCCTCATTTTCGTCATGATCGGTGGCCTTATATATAAGGTGGTGAAAAATCGTCGCGACGAAGAACTTTATGAGACTAAGATCCGCTATTTCATGGATATCTCCCATGAACTCCGTTCTCCGGTCACTCTCATGCTAAGCCCCGTTGAGACCCTCCTGAAACAAAGCCAGTCTCCCGAGACCACCTCGCAGCTCCTCACGATGCGCCGAAACGGACAGCGGGTGCTCAACCTCGTAGATCAGCTCCTCGATCTCCGTAAGATTGAGAAAGGTAAGATGCGACTCGTCTATACCGAGGTGGATATCAAGACTTTCGTTGCCGAACTCGTCGAGATGTTCAAGCCGATGGCTGAAGAGAAGAAGCAGACTCTCTCGTTTGTCTGCGAGGATGCCGAAATCAAAGGAAAAGTCGACTGCAATAATCTCGATAAGATTCTTGTCAATCTTATTTCCAACGCTATTAAATACACTCCTGATGGCGGCAACATTGAAGTTGGCCTAAGGAAGACTGTTGATCTCAACGGTGTGATGAGCTATTGCGTCACTGTCACCGACACCGGAATCGGTCTCGACAATAAGGTGATTTCCCACCTTTTCGAACGCTTCTATCGCAACCGCGAGTTCCATCATGGCAATGCCTCCGGTTTCGGTATCGGTCTCGACCTCTGCACTCGTCTCGTGGAGCTCCATAAAGGTTCCATCTCTGCCAAGAATCGTGAAGACGGCATAAAGGGTAGTGTATTCTCCGTCACTCTCCCTCTGATCATAGGGAAGACGGAAAATGAAATTCAGAATGCCGACACCAAGCGCCGTCAGATTCCGGCATTTGTGGCAAGCCAAGGTCCGGCGGTGAAGGCTTCCAAGTCCGGTCATCGATTCAGGATAATGGTGGTCGACGACGACCGGGAACTGAGGGAATATATTTAAGGAGTGCCTCGGCACTTCTTATAAGGTGGTGACGATGCCTGATGCTGAGTCTGCTTTGAAGACTCTTTCCGAAAAACTCCCGGATCTCATCGTGACTGATATCAAGATGGGAAATATCGACGGTTTCGAATTCCTCCGTAGGATCAAGAGCAATATGTCTACTCAGCATATCCCGGTGATCCTTTTCAGCTCCGCTTCAGGCAATGAGTCGCGTGTGAAGGGGTGGAAGAGTGGTGCCGACGGCTATCTCGAAAAGCCCTTCACCATCGAAGAACTCGAGGGCATGATTTCCGGTCTACTTTCCACACGCAGTAAACTGAAAGGCAAGTTCTCGGGCCAGCAGGAGGTGGTAGACAAGATTGTCGCTCCTAAGCTTAAGGGTATGGACGAGGATCTGATGGAGAAGATCAACCGATATATCAACGAGAATCTATCCGAGACCGCCATGAATGTCGATGGCCTCAGCGAATTTGTCGGCCTCAGCCGCTCGCAGCTCCACCGCCGCATGAAAGATATCGTCGGGGTCGCCCCAAGCGACTATATCAGAAATGTAAAGTTGCGCAAGGCATGCGAGATGCTCTCAAAAGGTGATGTCGATATTGCGCAGGTTGCATACTCTTTAGGCTTCAATGCCCAGTCTCATTTCTCCACTTTGTTCAAACGCTACACCGGAAAGACACCTACAGAGTATAAATTGATGGCAAAGGAGAATGAAAATGACGAGCAGATGTAACATACTAAACTATTGATACTCAAATGGGATGTGACAAATTTGAATTAATTAGATATACTTCCCGGCATGGTGTGGCACCAATCTGAAAACATTTGACAGATATTATAAAAATTGTTGCACCCAACCTGAATAATTTTGCACTCGGTTTAATCCCCCTAAGGCCCTAAAAGCCCCTAAGGCTCTCAAAGGCCCTTAGCCCGATTAAAAAACTAAATAAAAAATTTCCATAATACTTAAAAAATCTAACGATGAAAAATGAACACAGACTGGCTCGTTGCATGGCCTTGTTGCTGATCTTCATCATGACCTCAGCTTTGGCGGCCAGAGCCGACACTGTAAAGGGTAATGTCACCGACGACAACGGTGAGGCTCTTATCGGAGTCACCGTTATGGTGGTAGGCATGCCGGGTGGTACGGTGACAGACTTGGATGGTAACTACGTCATCGACGTCCCCAACATCAAGAAAAACGAGTTGCGTTTCACTTATGTAGGTATGGAGACGCAGACCGTCAGAGTGAATTCCCGTAAAGTTGTTAATGTCGTGATGGCTACTGCTGACGCCGCCCTCGACGAACTCGTCGTAGTAGGTTATGGCCAGCAGAAGAAAGCTTCTGTGGTCGGCGCTATCACTCAGACTTCCGGTAAGGTGCTCGAACGCGCCGGCGGTGTCTCAAGCGTAGGTGCAGCTCTCACCGGTAATCTCCCCGGTGTGATCACTATGGCTTCTTCCGGTATGCCCGGTGAGGAAGACCCACAGATCATCATCCGCTCATCTTCTACTTGGAACGGCAGCGACCCCCTTATCCTTGTCGACGGTATCGAACGTGATATGTCTTCCGTTGATATCTCTTCTATCGAGAGTATTTCTGTCCTTAAGGATGCTTCCGCTACTGCGGTTTATGGTGTGAAAGGTGCCAATGGCGTTATCCTTATCACTACCAAGCGCGGTCAGGAAGGCAATGCCGTGGTGTCAGTGAAGGCTAACCTTACTACTAAGGTGGCTTCCAAACTCCCCGATAAATTCGATGCCTATGACACATTCTACCTTATGAACCGTGCTATCGAGCGCGAGGCTGCTCTCAACCCGCAGGGTTGGGGCAACTATACTCCCGTTGCGATCATCGACAAATACCGTAACCCCGCCAACGCTGAGGAGTGGGACCGCTATCCCAACACCGATTGGGAAGACGCTCTCTTCAAGAAAAGCGCGCTCTCTTACAATGCCTCTGTTTCTGTGTCCGGCGGTACTAAGCTCGTGAAATACTTCGCTGCAGCCGACCTCACTCACGAAGGCGACCTTTTCAAGCAGTATGACAACCATCGCGGTTATAAGACAGGTTTCGGCTACAACCGTATCAACGTCCGCTCTAACCTCGACTTCACTCTCACTAAGACCACTCAGCTCACCGTCAACCTCTTCGGCTCTAACGCCACTCAGAAGACTCCTTGGGACTATAACGGCGACGGCAACTCCTACTGGGGTTCCGCTTATAAGTCTGCTCCCGACGCTATGCGTCCTATTTATTCCAATGGAATGTGGGGCTGGTATGCTCCCCGCGATGCTGACGTGCCTAACTCTGTAAGAATCCTTGCTACCGGTGGCGACAAGACTAAGACCACTACCCGCATCAACAGCGACATGGCACTCGTCCAGAAGCTTGATATGGTGACCAAGGGTCTCAGCTTCCGTGCCAAGTTGGCTCTCGACTACACTTTCGTGGAGACCAACCGCGGTATCAACGACCAGTATCATGAAGGTCAGCTCTATTGGGTCAATCCTCTCGATGGTTCGGAGCATCCGAAGAATCCCGATCCCGATACAGGTCTCGACGTGACTGTCAATCCTATCCTCTGGGGCTATCAGGCTGGCGAAGTGGATAAGAATCAGACTTTCCGTCGCCTCTACTACTCTTTCCAGTTTGACTACAACCGCTCTTTCGGCCAGAATGAGGTGACTGCGCTCGCTCTCTTCAGCCGTGAGAAGACTACTACCGGTGGATACTCTTTCCCCGTATATCGTGAAGACTGGGTGTTCCGTCTCACTTACAACTGGGCCTACCGCTACTTCGCTGAGTTCAACGGCGCTTACAACGGCAGTGAGAAATTCGGTCCCAACAAGCGTTTCGAATTCTTCCCCTCTATGTCTATCGGCTGGATGCTCTCCAACGAACCCTTCATGGAATGGGCCCGCCAGAACAACGCTCTGACCACTTTCAAGATCCGTGCTTCTATCGGTAAGGTCGGCGACGACCATGCAGGCGGACGCCACCTCTATCAGACTCAGTACAGCTACGGCGGTAATGTCCAGATGGGTACTATCAACCCCGGTAACTCCCCCTATACATTCTATACTATCTCCCGTATCGGCAACCCCAACATCTCTTGGGAATCCGTTGAGAAGCAGAATATAGGTGTCGACTATTCATTCCTCGGCGGTATGTTTGCAGGTAGCGTCGATTTCTTCCGCGACAAGCGTACCGACATCATCCTCACAGGCGGCGACCGCACCTCTATCCCTTCTTACTTCGGTGCTGAAGCTCCTACTGCCAACCTCGGACGCATGGATAGCCACGGCTACGAGCTCGAGCTCCGCTTCAACAAGAATATCGGCGAAGACATGCGCGTATGGGCAAACCTCAGCATGACTCACGCTACTAATGAGGTGAAGTTCCGCGACGACCCCGCTCTCAAACCCGCTTATCAGAAATACGCCGGTCACGAATGGGGACAAGTCAATTCCTATCTTGATAAAGGAAACCTCACCTCTTGGGACGACGTGGTAGGTAGCACAGTCTGGAACACCGGCAACGACTTCAAGCTCCCCGGCGACTATGATATCATCGACTTCAACGGCGACGGCGTGATCAACACTGAAGATAAGGCTCCTTACGGCTATTCTACTACTCCGCAGAACACCTACAATGCCTCTATCGGTTTCGATTGGAAAGGCTGGAGCATCTTCGCTCAGTTCTATGGAGTCTCCAACGTGATGCGCTACGTGAAGTATCCTACTTTCCGCTCTACTGCCCACGTGGCTTACGACGAGGGTGAATACTGGACTGCTTTCAACGATGCCACTCTCCCCCTCCCGCGCTGGGGCACCACTATCGATGAGTGTGCCGACGGCACCCGCTATCTCTACGATGGCTCCTACGTCCGTCTGAAAAACGTCGAGATCGCCTATAATTTCCAGGGCAGATGGCTCGCGAAAGCCGGCATCAAGAATCTGAGACTCTACGTCAACGGCAACAACCTCTTCATGTGGACAAAGATGCCCGACGACTGCGAACGCGGAAGCTCCGGCGATGGCGTCTACCCATCTTTCAAGCGTTTCAACCTCGGTATCGACCTCAGCTTCTGATATCATACTGATTTTCGAAGAAATTGTTGATTTTCAAACGATTCATGAATTTCCAAATTATGAAAATTTCAAAATATATATTAATGTTTGCTTTGGCGGCTGCCGCAGCCGGTGTATCTTCTTGCACCGACTATCTCAACAAGGCCCCCAACAGCGACATCGATGAGGCCGTCCCGTATCAGAACTTCCGTAATTTCCAGGGATTTGTGGAGGAGCTGTACGATTGTATGCCCGTCGTCTCTAACAATGAATACCACACCACTTTCAACTATGGTGAGGAAGACTACTGGGAGCCGCAGGAGACTCGTCTCTTTGCCCGCAGCGTCGACTACGGCGATTTCTGGGGCTTCACCACTTGCTACTATTCTTATCCAAATACTTACTGGAACGACCCGTTGAACCGTCGCCGCTATCGCGCCAATGTCTGGTCAAACGCCTGGTATTCTATCCGCAAGGCCAACATCGGTATCTCTAAGCTCGATCAGCTCGTAGACGCTTCTCAGGAAGAACGCAACCTTATCGAAGGACAGCTCTATTTCTTCCGCGCTCTCTATCACTATCTCGTGATGGAATGGTGGGGTGGAGTTCCCTATATCGACTACGTTATCGGTCCCGATGAGACTATCACTCTCCCCCGTGAGACTTGGCAGGCTTGCGCCGACAAGTGCGCTGCCGACTTCCAGAGAGCTGCAGAGCTGCTCCCCGTAGATTGGGATGCAACAGCTCCCGGCAAGACGACACTTGGCAATAATAATATGCGTGCCAATAAGATCATGGCTCTCGCATATAAGGGTAAGGTGCTTCTCTGGGCAGGTAGCCCTCTCATGAACTGGGATTCTCACGACCGCAACAACGCTTATGCTGTCTACGACGAGGCTTACTGCAAGAAGGCAGCCGACGCTCTCGGCGAGGCTCTTAAGATCACTGAGGAGACCGGCAGATATGCGCTCCTCCCGATCGAGCAGTTCAACGATCTTACTCTCGTCTTCAACTCCAAGGCTCTCCCCGGTGGCACTGAGACTATTCTTCAGGAAAATATCAAGGACTACGGTGGCCGTTGGTCTTGGAACATGAACACCGACTTCCGTCCGCAGACTCATATCAGCGCCGGTATCAAGTGCTGGCCTACTGCCAACTACTCCAACTATTTCGGTATGGCAAACGGTTATCCTATCGAGGACTCAGCCGTCAAGGATAGCCAGTCAGGCTACGACCCGCAGTTCCCTTGGCGCGACCGTGACCCGCGTTTCTATAAGACTTATGTGATCGACGGCGAGTTCTGTGGCGAAGGTGGCTCCGGAATGGAGGCTACTCTCTACACCGGTGGTGCCGACCGCGAAGGCGCTAACCCGCAGAAGGGTTGCTACACCGGCCTTATGAACGCTAAGCTTTGCCTTAAGACCTGCCACAACGGTAATGTCCGCGACCAGTGGGCGTGCATCATCTCCCTTATGCGTCTCGCCGATGTATATCTCCTCTATTCTGAGGCTGCCGCTGTCGGCTATGGCGTGAAGACCGGTGCTCCCGTCTATGGCAAATCGGCCGAAGACGCTATCAATGTCGTCAGAGACAGAGCAGGTGTCGCTCACGTGCTCCCTAAGTTCACCGACACTAAGGAGAACTTCCTCAGCGAGGTGCGCCGCGAACGTGCTGTGGAGCTCGCTTTCGAAGGAATGCGTTTCCACGACCTCCGTCGCTGGATGCTCATCACTCAGCGCCCTTACACTCTCAAGACTGCTTTCCAATTCGACCGAGGCCCCGGCTTCACTCAGAATTCTACTGAAAACAAGGTGTTCAACCTCCGCGAAGAAGTATTGCGTGAACGTAACTTCACAAGCCGTCACTATTGGCTCCCGCTTCCCAACAAGAACGATACTTATCTTTATGAAGGTTTTGAGCAGAACCCGGGTTGGTAATTTTTTCGTCTCACTTTTTTACAAGAATCATCAATGAATACTAAATTTCATATAGGTCTGACGGCTCTCGCCCTTACGCTCTGCAGCATCCCTGCTTGGGCGCAGTCCGAAGAGCAGGATAGCCTGGTAAATATTGCTTTCGGAAAGATCGACAAGAGAGACGTAATTTCTGCATCCTCATTTGTCAATATCAGCGATCTGAGAAAAAAGAACGCCAATAATAGTTCCCTCTCCGACGTCACCACTCATGTCGGCGGCTACAATGGCGCCATCTGGGGTCAGGGCCCGCTGGTGCTGGTCGACGGTGTCCCCCGCGACGCTTCTCTCGTGAAGGCTTCCGAAGTGGAAAGCGTCTCCATCCTTAAGGATGCCACTGCCGTGGCTCTCTACGGTAGCCGTGGCGCTAAGGGCGTAGTGCTCATCACTACCAAGAGAGGTCAGGAGTCGCCGATGCACATCGACGTCCGCGCAAATGTAGGCGGAATGTTCCCCAAGGCTTATCCTAAGTATGTGGATGCTGCCACCTACATGGATCTCTACAACGAGGCTTGCCTCAACGATGGCAAATCTCCTCTCTACGATCAGGCTACTATCTACAACACTGCTATGGGCACAAACCCCTACCGCTATCCGGATATGAATTACTATACATCCGAATATCTCCGCAAGTTTGTGACCACTACCGACCTCACAGGCGAAGTCTACGGCGGCACCGAGAAGACTAAGTATTATCTCAACCTCGGTCTTGACTACTCCAACGATCTCGTGAAGTATGCTCAGCACGGAAAGTCAAATTCTTTCAATTTCAATGTCCGTGGTAATGTCGACATGACTATCGTGAAGTGGCTGAAGGCTACCACAAATGCCGCAATCATCGTCAACGATGCTTCCTATGCCCGCGGCGACTTCTGGGGTGATGCCGCAGGCCTCCGTCCCAACTGGTTTGCTCCCATGCTCCCAATCAGCATGATGGATCCCAACAACTCCACCATTCAGGACTATATCAACACCAGCACCCACCTCATCGACGGCAAGTATCTCCTTGGCGGTACCACTTCCAATCAGTCGAATGCCTTGTCTGAAGCGCAGGCTGCCGGCTACACCCGTCAGAAATATCGTAAGTTCCTCTTCGACCTTACTATCAATGCCGACCTCTCGGCTCTCACCAAGGGTCTCTCTCTGAAGGCTGCCTACAGTGTCGACTACAACGCTCACTACTCTGAGGCTTACTCTCAATCCTACGCCGTCTATCAGCCTACCTGGGCTAATGTAAATGGCCAGGATATGATCGTGGCTCTCAATAAGATCAATGAAGATAAGTCTTCTACAAGCGAATATGTAGGGCAGTCTACATATCATCAGACTCAGATGCTCAGCGCTCAGTTCGACTATGTGCGTTCGTTCAACGACGCTCACAACGTCAACGCTACTCTCGTAGGATGGGGCTATCAGCAGCACTTCTCCGCTGACGCCGACCACTCCAGCGAAGGCGGCTACCACCGCCCAAGCAATGTCAACGCCGGTCTCCGCGTCAACTACAACTACAAGCGCCGCTACTACGTAGACCTCACCGGAGCATTCGTGCACTCCGCAAAGCTCCCCGAAGGTAAGCGCAACGCTTTCTCTCCCGCAGTCTCTGTAGCCTGGAATCTTGCAAATGAGAATTTCATGAGCTCTTCACGCAATTGGCTCGACGAACTCAAGATAATGGGCTCTTTTGCCAACCTCCACCAGGATATCGACATCAATTGGAATGGCGACGAGTATTATCTCTACATGGCCGACTATCAGTTCAGCCCCGGTAGCGGTTGGTATCAGTGGGCCGACGGCACTGTAGGTGGTGCTACTTCCACTTCTAAGCGTGGTGCCAACGATGAGCTCTCTTTCATCACTCGCAAGGAATTCCGCGTAGGTCTCGACGCTACTCTCCTTAAGGGTCTCATCAACGTGAATGCAAACTGGTTCCACCAGACCACCAACGGTCTTCTCACTCAGGGCGCAAGCACTATCTACCCCTCTTTCTATAGCTCCGGCACTGGCAACTTCCTCCCTTATATCAACTATAATAAGGATCAGCGCACCGGCATCGACTACACTGTCAATATCAACAAGGAATTCGGCGACTGGAAACTCTCTGTCGGCCTCGTAGGCATGTACTATAATTCCAAGGCTAAGCTCCGCGATGAAGTCTGGGAAGAAAGCTATCTCTATCGTCAGGGTAATGCTCTCGACGCTTCTTGGGGCTATGTATGCGAAGGATTTTTCAACTCCGAAGCAGAGATCGCCGCATCTCCGAAGCAGACGTTTGGCGGCACTGTTCGCCCGGGTGACCTCAAGTATAAGGATATCAACGGCGACGGTGTGATCGACTCTAAAGACCAGATCAACCTCGGCAAGACCGGTTCCCCTTATATCTACGGCCTCAACATCACCGCTCAGTATAAGAATTTCACCCTCTATCTCTCAGGTACGGGCGTTAGCGGCGGTAAGTTCTACAAAAAAGATGGCTACTACTGGCTTCGTGGCACAAGCAAGTTCTCTGAGATGGCTCTCGGCCGCTGGACTCCCGAGACTGCCGCAACGGCTACCATGCCACGTCTGACTACTGAAAACGGCGACAACAACTATCAGAATTCTACTTTCTGGATGGCTAACAGCGACCACTTCACTCTCGACAATCTTCAGCTCACCTACGATATCAAGCCAAAGAGCAGCTTCATCAATGGCATCAGCGTCTACGCCGGAGCCTACAATCTCTTCATGATCTCTAAGGAAAGAGCTTATTTTGAAAGAAATATTGGTTGGGCTCCTCAGTACCGTACCTTCTACGTAGGTTGCCAACTTAACATGTAATTTCGAATCAGTATGAAAAAGATATTATATTCTCTTCTTGCAGTGGCTGCCCTCGGCTTCACAAGCTGCGACGATATGTTTGAGCCGGCTAAGCAGAACTTCAAGGATCTAAGCCAGATGGAGACGGAGCCTGACTTCGCTATGGGTTTCCTCACAAGAGCCTACAGCTCTCTCTCAGGCTACTATAACAATACTGAGTACGCTACCGATAATGCAGTGGTCAACCAGAACAATGAAGGCTACCGCACTATGGCTACCGGCGGTTGGACTGCCTCTACATGGACCGGTATCAACGAATGGTCCGGCTCTTATACCGGCATCCAATACATCAACCAGTTCCTCACTAAGATTGACGAGGTGGAATGGAGCTCCGACCCCGAGCGTCGTCAGATGCTGGCTGTCCGTCTCCGTGGCGAGGCTCATGGCCTCCGCGCTATCCTCCACTATCAGTTGCTCCGCGCCCATGCAGGATATGACGCTGCAGGAAACCTCCTCGGTGTCCCTTACCTCGAAAGCTATCTCGGTGCCAACGACGACATGAACGCAGCTATGGTGCGCCCCTCTTTCAAAGAGTGCGTCGACAAGATCAAGGCAGACCTCAACAAGGCAATCGAGATCCTTCCGCTCGACTATGAGGATCAGGCTGAAGTGCCCGCCAAGTACACTCAGTACACTACCGATGTGGCTGTCTACAACCGCACTATGGGTGCCCACTTCCGTCAGCTCGTCAGCGCGCGCATCGCGCAGGCTTATCTCTCTCGCGTCACTCTCCTTGCTGCAAGCGATGGCTTCGCCAACACTGAGGCTTGGACCGACGCTGCAAAGGCTGCTGCCGACCTCCTCAACGAAAATAATGGCGTCGACGGTGTGCAGGCAGGAAGCTACAAATATTATGAAGGCAATTTCGCCGATGCTCTCAAGGAGGGCGTGAATCCCGCCGAAATCATCTGGCGTGAGAATGTGGGCGACAGCAACAACACTGAATCTGACAATCTCCCCCCGAGCCTCAACGGCAACGGCCGCATGAACCCTTCTCAGAATCTCGTGGATGCTTTCCCGATGGCAAGCGGTTATCCCATCAGCGTGGCGGAAGACTATGACGCTGCTAATCCCTATGCCAACCGCGATCCACGCTTCTACGCTTACATCATCTTCAATGGTAGCACTAATGTAGGTGTCAACGGCGCCACTATCTCTACCGTCGCCGGCACTACCGACGGCATCAGCGGCGTAGAGCAGCGCTCTTCCCGCACCGGCTATTATATGAAGAAGCGCCTCCGCATGGACGTCAACTGCACCGCAGGTTCCGCTACCTCTAAGCCCCACTACAACCCCCGCGTCCGCTACACTGAGATCTATCTCAACTATGCTGAGGCTGCCAATGAGGCTTACGGCCCGAAGGCCGACGGCGGCAACGGATTCTCTGCCTACGACGTCATCAAGGCTATCCGCACTCGCGCCGGTCTCGGTGCTGCCGATGGCGACCAATATCTCGAGGAGTGCGCAGCTTCCAAAGACAAGATGCGCGAGCTTATCCGCAATGAGCGCCGCATCGAGCTTTGCTTCGAAAACTCTCGCTTCTGGGATCTCCGCCGCTGGAACCTGAATCTCAACGAGACAGTGAAGGGCATCGATTGGCAGGCTGACGGCACATATAATATCATCGACGTCGAGACCCGCGACTTCGAGAACTATATGATCTATCCTCCAATCCCCCAGTCTGAAATCCTTAAGTTTAGCAACCTCCAGCAAAACAATGGCTGGCATTAATCTTAAAACTGATCTATCTTATGAAACATAAATTTTTAATCCCGGCTTCTTTGGCATCCCTGGCGCTGCTCTCTGCTTGTCACAACGGTGATAATGAATTCCCCGATTTTGACTATCAGACTGTCTATTTCGCCAATCAGTACGTCATGCGCACTGTTGAGCTCGGTGAAGAGAACGGCGATATCGTTGATCTCACGGAAGATAACAATCACAACATCTATATCCGTGCGCAATGGGGTGGCGGCTACGGCAACAAGAATAATGTGTTGATCGACTGCGCCATCGACCCATCTCTCGTGAGCGGTTTCTATTTCAAGGATTCCGACCAGCTCGTAGAGGTGATGCCCGAAGACTATTATGAGATCGAATCCACCAAAATTTCTATCCCGAAGGGTGAGAATTTCGGATATATGAAGGTGCATCTCACCGATAAGTTCTTCGAAGACCCCAAGTCAGTAGGTCAATGCTATGTCATCCCCGTGATGATGACCGACGCTGCAGGTGTCGACCGCATCCTCACCGGAACTCCTGCTGAAGAGAATCCTGTGCTGACCAACGATGCTCACTGGTCAGTCCAGCCGAAGAATTTCGTACTCTATGGTGTGAAATACGTCAACCCTTGGCATGGTGAATATCTCCGCAGAGGTGTCGACAAAGCTACTGTCAATGGCGAGGAGTCGATCATCAACCGCAGCGAGCAATTTGTAGAAGACGACAACCTCGTTGATCTGAACACATGTGCTTATATGGAAAACATTCTTCCTATCAAGGTCAAAGATGCCGACGGCAATGACTGCCCTGTCAGCCTCCACCTCACTTTCAACGAAGACAACACTTGCTCACTCTCTTCCGCTACAGCCGACGTTACTGTCACTGGTTCCGGCAAGTTCGTCTCCAAAGGGGAGAAGAATAGCCTCGGCGGAAAGGACCGCGACGCTGTATATCTCGACTACACTGTCGACATCCCGGCTAAGAATATGAAGTTTGAGACTAAAGACACTCTCGTGCTTCACACACGCAATGTCTACGGTGGCTCTGTCTTCAGCATCGAAAGAAAATAATCCTCAAATTCCCTCAAAATAAAGTAGTATGAAAAAGATATTTGTTTACACTCTTCCCGCACTTGCCTTGGCTTTGGCATCCTGTGCTGAGGGCTATGAGGGTAATTTCACGATGGATAAGCCCGAGAGCGTGCAGCTCGACGAGCGCCTCGCTTCCTACTCCGTGCTTCCCGACTACTATTCTAAGGCCGGTATCACTTTGGGAGCTGCCGTCGATCCCGATGCCTTCGCTTCGAAAGCCCTGGCTTATAGCATCGTCAAGACTAATTTCAGCGAAGTGGAAAGCGCCGCAAGCATCACTCCTTCAGCTTTGATGAATGAAGAGCGTACTTATGACTTCTCGCCCCTCTCAAATCTCGTGGAGACTGCTGAGAAAGCCGGTGTGAATGTCTTCGGTCCCGCGCTCTGCTCCGATGCCAATATCCCCGCTTCATATCTCAACTCCATCCTTCAGGATGTCGTGATCCCTTACGAACCCTGGAGTGAGATGATTCTCATGAATGATTTCGAGAATGATGCCGTCGGAACTGCTTATCCTTCTCAGAAGAAGGCTGCCGGCTCCGTCAACGTTGCGATCATCGACGACCCTCTCGGCGAGCAAGGAAAAGTACTTGCCGGAACTAAGCTGACTATGGATATCCCCATGATTGAAATCACTCTCCCTGCCGGTTTTACGGTGGCCGATGTGTCGAGAATCACCCTGAAGTGCCTCCTCTTGGAAGGAACTCCCACTTCTGCCAGAATCCAGATCGAAAGTTCCGGCCTCAACGACAAGACTAACCCATATCTGAGCAAAGGCCAGTGGGAAGACTACATCTTCGATATGTCTAAGATTAAATTCAAGGATTCTGAGCTCGCTCTCAATAAGTTTAAGATGGCTGTCGGTGGCTACGGCTCTGCAGTAAGCTGCTGCATCGACGACATAACCATCCGCCTCGAACACCGCACCGGCGACGACACTGTCATCGTTAAGACTCCTGAAGAAAAGACTGAGATCATCAATGGCGAACTCTACAAGTGGGTTGACGGCATCACTGAGATCTGCGCTCCTTATGTGAAAGACTACGTCATCTTCGACCAGCCTTTCGAGTCTGAGAATGCTACATTCAAGTGGGAAGACTACCTCGGCGCCCGCTATTTGGCAGACGTTCAGAAGAATGTAAATGAGAAAGTGGGTGGCGACGCTAAGTTCTACGTAAGCCAGACCCTCACTATGAGCGACATGCTCCCCTCTGAAGTAGCGGCTCTCAAGGCTGAAGTTCAGAAGCTCGAGAGCAATGGCGTGAAAGTGGATGGCATCAACGTGGTGCTCGACGCAGCTTGCAGCCTCGACCCCACTGCTCAGGCAGCCATCGATGCTGAGACAGTAGCCGGCATCAAGAGCCTCGCATCTCTCGGCAAGCCCGTCAGAATCGCAGCCCTTAAGGTAGGTGTCATGAATGCCGACGGCGCTCAGGCTAACCCTGTCAACCTCACTGCAGAGCAGCGCATGGAAGTAGGGGAGTACTATGATCTCATCATCAGCACATTCATGTCGGAACTTGGAAGCAACGCAAAGGCCCTCTCCTTCGGCTCCCTCTTCGACTCGGCTTCCACCACTGCTCCCTGGCAGCAAAACGGCAACCGCAGCTTCATCTACGAAGCCATAGTAAAATCCCTCCAAAAATAAAAGATAAAAGGACGCACGCTCTTTGAGTAGTAAGCACGCTCCGCGTGCGTCCTTAAGCGTCTCTTAAATAAATTCAAACAAACCAAAAATACATTATTAACCTTAAAAAAGATTTCTTATGAAGATTCATTATCTGAAATCGTTGTCAGCTATCGCGCTGGCCGGCATGTTTGCCATGAACGCATATGCCGAAACTATCAGTGAAGTAGCAGTTATCGACTTTACCCAAATGGAAGCCGGCACTATGCTCAATTCATATTGGGGTGGCCCCAATGCCAACATGAAGGTAGTCGCTACCGATGAAGGCAACCTCCTCCTCCTCGACGGTCAGACTGTCAGCGAAGATGGCGAACCCGCTCTAAACGACGCCGGCCTCCCATCTTGGAGCACAAGAGCCCGCTATGAGAATTTTTCTCTTCCGAAGGGCTTTAACTTCTCTCACATCCAGCTGATCGAGGTTGTCTACAAACCTACGCAGGATGACAACGTTCCTTTCAGCATTATGCTTAAGCAGACTACTGATCCTCTTTATTTTGAGGAACCGGTTGTAGTCAACGAGTGGAACACTCTGGCTTTCGACCCTAAAGATTTTACAGTCTCTACCGGTGAAGGAGAGGAAAAAGTGACTAAGCCTTACGAAGGCACTCCTTCTACTTTCGACTTCTGTATGGGTGCAGAGAACTCTTCAAACTACTACATCAAGAGCGTAACATTCCATCTTGAAAAAGAAGTGACTCAGCGTGAGAAAGACGAAGCTGCTCTCGACAAGAACACCGCTGCTTGCGTTCAGTTCGACTTCGACGAATGGCCTCTTTCCGGTGAAGTTGACGGTGCTTACTCTTCTCCCTACCTCGGCTCTAATGGTGGCTCAGTCAACCGTCCTGACATGATCATCGACAAGGGTCCGGAAGACTACAACAACAATTGTGCTCACATTATTTATGAAGGTTGGACACCTATCTTCATAACAGAAGCCGTTAAAGTTCCGGAAGGATATACATTCGACGATCTTCGTCTGTTGGAATATGATATCTATGAAACTGATCTTCCAGGATCTGATTATACAGTTGAGGGCTCAAGTAATGCCAATAAAAATGGTGCTCCTATGCTTCGCTTGAAAGATGAGTATGTATGGGGTGCATGGCATCCGGTTGGTGATGGCACAACAGCAGGCAATGCTCCCCTTCCTTCAGTCAACGAGTGGCATCATGTAGAATTCTATCCTTCAGCATTTGAATGGAAAGAACGTGATTTCAAGGAAAATGTAGTTGATGAAGATGGTAATCCGCTTCTTGACGACAATGGCGAAAATGTTCAGAAAGACGTTCATTGGGACGCAGATCAGGTTAAGGAAGAATTTGGCAAGCGTACATCTTTCTACATTTCAGTTGGTTTCTTCCCCTGTAATGCACAGACTTACGTTGACAACGTGAAACTCTGGTTCCAGAAAGGTGGCGAAGACAATGCTGTTGACGCTGTTTCTGCTGCTCAGGTTGCTGACTCTGCAATCTACAACGTATTTGGCCAGCGCGTAGACGAATCATACCGCGGCATCGTAATCAAGAACGGCAAAAAATACATCAACAAATAATCCCCATTTACCAGAGCCTGCTCTACCCTCCCGGTAGGGACGCACGGCTCGTGCGTCCGCCAAGACGTCCGCTAAAGCGTCCGACCAAGGTGTCCGACCAGGCTCCAACCCAAAGCGCATAGGCCCCCCAGCCTATGCGCTTTTTCCGTCCATGTTCTCAGCGAGCCCTCTGCCCCTCTGCGTGATCCCCTTTCGAAGAAAAAGCCGTCTTTGAGTAGCAAGCGCGCTCCGCGCGCGTCCCCCACCGTCTCTCCATCAATCCCCCTCTGCGCCCCCGCGTGATAATTCCCACGGTCGCGCAGCCCCTCATCATAAGTATTTATCTCGCAAAGGAGGGGACTGATAAAGCGGGTATAATATATGCTGCTACATGTTTATGGCCGGAGTGTGCCTATAGGAACAATATATATGCCGTCTGCCTTGCGATAAGCATAATCACCGACAGCAGTCAATATCATTTTAAACGATGGGGCTCCCATTTTCCCCTTGTCGATGATTGATTCAAGTTTTGTCAGATTCTTACATCCTTCCTCTATAAGTTTATCACCTCCTAATTTGATTTCCACTAATCCGTATCTCCCATCACGCAAATGTACCACAGCATCACACTCAAGCCCATTGCTATCCCTATAGTGAAATACATCTCCATCTAAGGCCTGAGCATACACTCGAAGATCCCTAACACAAAGCGTCTCGAAAATAAGGCCAAAAAATGGTAATCCACGTATCAGATCATCAGGTCCGATGCGTAGTGAGGCAGCTGCTATAGAGGGATCACAGAAATATCGTGTCGGTGTGGTGCGTATTGCAGTCTTTGACTGCAGGTTGGGATTCCATGATTGCATATCCATTATCACGAAAATCTGCCTGAGTGCATTCAGGTAGGAAGATGTAGTGACATCTGAAATAGGATCGTTTGCGTTTGCGGTGACATCTTTTGTTATTTGGCTTACCGGTGTCTGAGTCCCTTGATATCTTGAGTAAGAACGAAGTATGGCCCGGGCTCTCTCAACATTCCTCTCAGTCTCGTCAACCCTTGAAATATCTTCTTCCACCACTATGTCGACATAATCTCGTGTCTGACTTAAAGCTGCCTTCTCGCTCATCTTCTCAACTACTGCAAATGGCCATCCGCCACGGCAGATGAGAAATGCAATGTCTTTTAAGGAATGAGGATTAAATCCTTTTATTGATACAGGTGCGGAGAATAGGTTCTCTAAACTGACTTCTCCGGATGAATCTCCTGATTCGTATAGACTCATTGGGAGCATGTCGATAATTGCAAATCTGCCGGTACCGGTATGGGTGATAGTCTTCAGGCTATCCTTTTGCAGTGGAACCGCAGAACCCGTGAGAATAAACTGTCCCCTCTTGCGTCTATGATCCACTTCAAACCTCACTGCATCCCACAATTCAGGAGCAAGTTGCCATTCATCGATGAGCCTTGGTGTGGCGCCATCCAATAAAACCTGAGGATCTATTTTTGCCAATTCAATATTGGCTTTTCGGGAAGACGGGTTGCTCATATAGAGGATGCTATTGGCGAGTTGTTCGGCAGTGGTGGTCTTTCCGCACCATTTTGGCCCTCTTACTAAAACAGCTCCTTTGGCTTCAAGCTTATCTTTTAATAATTCATCCGCAATGCGTGACTTGTATGAATCTGTGATCTCTTTCATAATTGATGTTGCGTTATTATAGCGCAAAGTTAATAGAAAAAACTCTATTTTGCAATACTTTATGGCTTGCTGCTTTAAAATTGTGGCGTTTTTACTTTAAAATTGTGGCGATTTCACTTTAAGATTATGGCATTTTCACTTTAAGATTGTGGCGTTCCGCTTCATGCCATGCCACTCGTCTGCTTCTGTAAAGGAGGTCTCACGCAGAGGAGCAAAGTGCTCGCAGAGAAGCATATCCTCATGGATATACCATTGCCGATTAAGGCAGCAGAGCACGCAAAGGCTCGCTCCTCTTCGCTCCGCA
>CAYNPB010000025.1:0-23282 GCA_964399005.1 uncultured Sangeribacter sp. | reverse complement strand
ATGGCGGATAATTATCTTGAAAGGAGGATGGAGGAGCTTCGGAATGGGAAGCTCACTGTGAGAGGAGGCGTACCGGGGATCCGACCCGGCGGACTGCGGGTCGTTGTAGCAGGGGGGACAAGTGGCTTGGCTCGTGAGAAAGTATTGGAATTCCGAAAGAAGGGATACCGGGTAGCTGTGTTTGATTCGGATGAGAAAGAAGGGAAAAGGATGGCCTATGAGAATGGCATCCGCTTCCATCGTGTAGACTTAGCGGACCAAGAAGCAATAGCCAAAGAAATGGCTCTCCTGCTGAAAACCTGGCGTGGCATAGACATCGTCGTTGGAGACGAGGGGATAAGCTCAATGATGTCTGAGCATATCTGTGAATGGCGAAAATCGATGCCCATACCCGACCTAACACAACCCCAAATTGTTATATTGAATAATTAATACTAAATATTATGGAAATAGGAGATAAGTTTCCTGATGTGCTGGGAGTAGATGCACAAGGGAAGGAAGTGAAACTTAGTGACTATCCGGGTAAGAAATTCGTAGTTTATTTTTATCCTAAGGATAACACTCCGGGGTGCAGTGCTGAGGCTTGCAGCCTGAATGACGGTCTTGACGAATTGACTGCGAAAGGTTATCAGGTGATTGGTGTGAGCAAAGACTCCGCAGCGAGTCATGTGAAATTTGCCGATAAGTTCGGGTTGAGATTTCCGCTCGTAGCTGACACTGACACGACTCTGTGCCAATTAGCAGGAGTATGGCAAAAGAAAAAGATGGCTGGACGCGAATATATGGGAATCGTCCGCACCACCTTCCTCCTCTCGCCTGACGGCACGGTAGAGAAGATAATCTCAAAAGTCAACACCAAAGACGCCGCCAACCAAATTCTTGCCCTGATTTAGACCTGACCGAAGGTCAGTACACCAAACAAACAGATTCTCATATAGGCCTGACCGAAGGTCAGTACACAAAAACAAACAGATTCTCAGAATAAGCCTCTGAGAATCTGTTTGTTTTGGTGTAAGAAGCTTTGCTTCTCATCAGTTGATTTTTACGTTCTGGACACCGTCGCCGTAAGTGATTTTTTCGCCGGGGACGTCTACTACCACATTCTTCAATGTGAGGCCATTGACGTGGTTGAGGGTGAAGCCTTGATTGGCACGGAAGCGTGAGTCTTCAATCACTACATTCTTCATAGGCATTTCAGGAAGCCCATTGAAGAGAGCTGCTTTGCCGGCCGAACGGCACACTACATCCTTGATAAAGATATTGCGGAATGAAGGTGTTTCTTCTGTCACGGGAGGAACCGGAGCTCCGGGCTTGATGCCATAATACATGTCGAAGATAAGGGCTTCGCCCGGTATGTCTGTCATCTTGATATTGTCGACATAGATATTCTCTACCACACCACCACGTCCGCGTGTGGATTTAAAACGAAGACCTACGTCAGTGCCGATGAATACACAGTTTTTAGCCACTATATCCTTACAACCGCCGGACATCTCACTACCTATTACGAAGCCGCCATGTCCGTGATAGACAGTGCAACCTTCGATGAGCACGTTGGAAGAGGGGATACCACGGTCGCGACCATCCTTATCTTTACCACTCTTGAGGCAGATGGCATCGTCGCCAACGTCGAAGCTGCTATTGACGAGAAGCACGTTGGTGCAGGATTCAATGTCTATGCCGTCGCCATTCTGAGCATACCACGGGTTGCGGATATTGACATTGTCAACTATGAGATTTTCGCAAAGAAGCGGATGCACATTCCAAGCCGGGGAGTTTTCGAAAGTCACGCCTTGAAGAAGCACGTTGGTGCAGCCGATGAAGGAAACGAGCACCGGGCGAAGGAAATCGTGAGCTAATTTGAGAGACTCTGCATCTCCTGAATGCACCTTCTCCTGAATCTCCTTACTGCCATATACCTTCAGTACATTCTCATTGGGAAACCAGATGTCGCCTTTTTCGTTGGTCACACCTGTACGCTTTAGTTTATTCCATTGAGCATCTGTCATCTTTGATTTTTTCACCGGACGCCAGCATTGTCCATTACCGTTGATGGTGCCTTCTCCCGTGATTGAGATATTTTTCTTGCCGCGTGCCGTGAGAGGAGAGACCGCGCGATAAGTTGAGAGGCCTTCCCAGTCTGATTTTATTATGGGGTAATCCTCGAGTTTTTCGCTGAAGAGGATGAGGGCACCACGGTCAAGGTGGAGGTCGATGTTATGGTCGAAGACGATGGGACCGGTATACCATATGCCTTCAGGAACTATGAGATGTCCGCCACCTTTTGAGGAGAGGTGAGCGATAGCTTTTTCGAAAGCATCGGTGTTGAGCGTGACACCATCGTCGACACCTCCAAAGTCGGTGATCTTCACACTGTAGGAGGGCACAGTGAATGCTTTCACCTCATTGATTTTCACCGGCAAGCCGGCATAGTACTTACTGTAGTCAGCAGCTGAGGAAGAGAGGATTGCAAGGCCAATGGCCAAAACTGAGAAAAAAATTTTTTTCATGTTCATTATCATGATGTTTAGTTATCAATTGATTTTCGCACTCTTGACTCACACAGAGGGCACACAGAGTTATATCAGTATCCATTAATTACACGCTTTATTCCGTCTACCAATCTCACATTATTGAAATTTAAGAGTAATCCTAATCTTTTATTTGTCAATCTCAAATATGTATTAAGTTGCTTGTAAAAAACCGGATTATCTTTTTCAGTAGATTTCAACTCTAATATAATATGATTTTCCACAATGATATCTGCCCTATAAGCCAAATCTATCCTTACACCTTTATAAACGCACGGAATGGGAACTTCGCATTCAACTTGCAAACCAGCCTGCCTTAATTCATAACAAAGTGCAACTTTATATACCTGCTCAAGTAGCCCTGGGCCCAAATTCTTATGAACCACAATCGCTGCTTTGATTATTTTTTCAGAGATTTGATTAAGATCCTCTATTGTCATGCTATATCAGGTATTAGTTAAAGTAGTGTATAGATTCTTGTCAAATGACTTAGACATTACAAAATTACTATTTTTTTGTTTGAAATCCAAATCAGATAAAAAATATAATTAAGAAAAAAAGATAACTCTGTGTGCCCTCTGTGGGGGACATCATACAAAAACGGACGAAAGTGTACGGAATCGGACACGGGTGATTTGCATTCGGCATTGAGTATTAATTGTTTACATTTTTGGCATGGGGATTGCAAAGCATGATGCAGAATATTGAATCATTGCTAATTTAGAATTACTACAATGGATAGAGAAATACCTAACTCGGAGCGTAGGAAACAGAAACGCAACCGGATATTGAAGATCGGAGGGATCGCTGCAGTGGCTATCGCAGCTGTGGTAGGACTCGGAAGCATGATGCGGACTTCAGTGGCAGCGTCTGACCTGACTGTCGGCACTGCTGATACCGGCACCATAGAAGTGACAGTAACCGGATCGGGAAGCGTGAGCGCAGCTTTCGAAGAGATCATCACTTCCCCTATCAGCAGCAGAATCGTAGAAGTGTATTGTCGCGCCGGCGACTCTGTGAAAGCCGGCACTCCCCTACTTCGTCTTGATCTCCAAAGCACGGAAAATGAGGTGAGCCAGCTTAGCGACCAGATAGCGATGAAGAATCATGAACTCGACCAGCAACGAGTGAATTCCGATACCCGCCTGACCGACCTCGCGATGCAGGTCAAAGTGAAAGAGATGACGCTAAGCAGATTGGAGGCAGAGCTGCGAAATGAGAAATATCTCGACAGCATCGGATCCGGAACAGGCGACCGTGTGCGCCAGGCAGAACTCGCAGTAAGCACCGGCCGATTGGAACTGGAGCAGATGAAGCAGCAGCTTGCCAATGAACGGCGCGTAGCTCAGGCTTCAGAAAATGTGAAACACCTTGATATCGACATTGCTCGCCGAAATCTCGATGAGAAGAGCCGTACACTCAGCGATGCACGTGTCTCCTCACCTCGCGACGCGACACTCACTTTTATCCACGACCAGATAGGAGAAAAGGTGAGTGAGGGACAAAAGATAGCCGTGATAGCCGATCTCGGACATTTCCGCGTGGATGGAGAAATCTCCGACAGTTATGCCAATAAGATAGGTGTCGGAAGCCAGGCGATAGTCAGAATAGGGAAAGAAAGATTGAAGGGTGTGGTCTCGAATCTCACACCGCAATCGCAGAATGGAGTGATCAAATTCACTGTCAGACTTGAAAATGATGCACATCCGCGCCTACGTTCGGGATTAAAGACGGATATCTATGTGGCCTGCGACGTAGTAGACGATGCAGTAAGGATTCCAAACGGAAGCTACTACACGGGGCCAGGCACTTACAATCTCTTCTTCATGAGCCGCGATGGGAAGAAGCTCGAGAAGCATGAGGTGAAGCTCGGCAATTCGAACTATGAATTTGTAGAAGTGCAGAGCGGAATAAAACCGGGGGAAAGAGTAGTGCTTTCCGACATGAGCCGATTTAAGGATTCTTCTTCGCTTCGCATAAGGAATTGAGAATTGAGAATTTTTCTGATTGCTCTGATTTTTCTGATTGCTCTGATTTTTCTGATTGCTCTGATTTCTCTGATTACTCTGATTACTCTGATAACTATAATTGAATTATGAAATTGATAAAGAAGACTTTGCAGGAGGCGATGAAGACACCGGGATTCTCGCTTCTGTATGTGGTGGGCGTGGCTTTCACTGTGGCCTTCACCATTATATACGGGATGCTGCTCTATAGCCAGCTTGGCCCCGTCTACCCGGAATATGACCGAAATTCTACCGTCTATCTTGAGACTATCGTAGTCAAGGGAGAGAGAAGAACCTCAAGCGGGTCTATGAGCCAAAAGTTTATAGATGAATATCTTCGCAATAATCTGAAATCTGCTGAGACTTTGGCCACCACTGTCGCGTGGAGCATCGGATATACGATGGTGCAGCCGGAAGACAACACTCCGGAGTTTCACGCCGAAGTGAGAAGCATCGACCCCTCTTTCTTTGATATCTACAAATATGAATTTAAAGAAGGGAAACCATTCTCGCAAGAGGATTTCGATTCCGCTATTCCGGTGGCAAACATCACCGAAGGGATTGCAAAGCGCCTATATGGATCAGCGGAAGAAGCTGTGGGGAAAGAAATCTCTATTGATCATATCAAATATCGCATACGCGGAGTTTTCCGCGAAGGGAGCGCCTTGAATGTGGATTCATATGGAGAAATATTCATCCCTTACAGCCTGAACATAAAGAGGGAAAACGGGCAGGAAGGAATGCTCAGTTATTTAGGACCTTTGCGGACTATCATTAAGGTAAAACCGGGGAAGCAGGACGAACTGCGCGATGAATTGCGCGACCTATGCCAACGCATCAATGCCATGGACACTACCGAGTGGACATTTTATTTCCCGGGCGTGGCATCTCATGCAGAGCATATTCTGACCGACACAAATGTCTACTTTGGCAATCCTGATGGTGATGACTTCCAAGTGAAGGAGGCCGCATCGCCACTCACTCTCTGGAAACCCTTCCTTATTGCGCTCATGGTGGTGCTGATAATACCTGCCTTGAATATCAGCGGACTTATCGGAGCCAGAATGGACCGCATAGGAGCCGAACTCGGAGTGAGACGCTGCTTCGGAGCCAACAGAAGAAAACTGATGGGTATGGTGCTGACTGAGAATCTCATTCTGACCCTCATCGGAGGAATTATAGGATTGTTGGCAGCGTGGCTGATATCGGCATTTGCCGGATCATTCCTACTGCAATTCACCCCACTGGCTTATGATTCGGACTATAATTTCGGTCAGAATGCCCAAGTCATAACCGCCGAGACGGCTTTCGCCCCCGTCTTGTTCATAGCGACATTGGCAATATGCGTGATTCTCAATCTTATCTCAGCATGGATCCCTGCCCACAGAGCGCTGCGCAACCAAATTACTGATTCACTTAACTCCAAAAGATGAACAACAATCATGAAACAGATATTTAAATCAATATTCGGAAGAAAAAATCGCTTCTTGGC
Organism: uncultured Sangeribacter sp.; assembly: GCA_964399005.1. Taxonomy (GTDB): domain Bacteria; phylum Bacteroidota; class Bacteroidia; order Bacteroidales; family Muribaculaceae; genus Lepagella. The sequence continues at coordinate 17,253 of CAYNPB010000025.1, read as the reverse complement.
GCTTTTCATTGAAATTGTGATTGTCACCGTCATCGGATGGATGATAATTGAGCCGGTGGCTGTCAATACCACCATTGCAATGCTTCCGGCCGGATATGACTACGACCGGCTCGTGATGCTGACAGTGGCTCCCCTCGAAGAAAAGTCGCCAAAATATGACCCGGCTGCTGAAAGCGGCGACCAAATGAGCCACTACGCCAACCTATTGCGGATGGTGAAAGAATATCCGGGAGTCGAAAAAGCCACTTACACATCCTGGCAGTCGTTTGACTTTGAATCCATGTCGTCAAACCAAATCAGGGTAGATTCCAGCTACCAGACAACGGGGCTTACAGATCTGGAAACCCACATGGCCTGCGTTCACTTTATCCCTAATACCGATTTCTTCTCCACTTTCGGAATTAAAGATACAAACGGGAAACCTTTTGAGGAATCGGGCAACGACGGGAGGTCGTATGTAGTGAGCCAGACTGTCGCAAAACTCTTCTCGCCGAATGAGAGCCCGATCGGGAAGCAATTATTCGAGGCATCAGAATGGTATCCTTCCTCAAAAATCATGGGGGTAACCGCCGACATGCCATATAGGAAAGGGGATGGAAGAACGGGGATCTACTTTGCTCCAATAAGTGACGAACCTCAGTATTATATCAAAGGAATCACATTGCGACTTGGAGAAGGAGTGAATCCTCACACTTTTGTAGATGAAATCTCATCGAAACTTTCAGGTTTCCGCTCGGGCAATATCTATCTTACCCACCCAGTGTATATGCCGGATCAAAGAGACTCCATATTTGCATCCCGCCAGCGAGACCTGACCCAGAAATGGATGATAGCGGCATTCTTCCTTGTCAACGTACTTTTGGGAGTGGCGGGCACATTCTACGTGCAATGCAAGACGCGCATCCCCGACGCCGGAGTGATGAGAGCTTTCGGAGCCCCGAGAAAAAGGATCATATGGAACATAGTAGGGGAAGCCCTTATGACTACATTCATCGCTTGGCTATTGGGAAGCATTATCTATCTGATCTATCTAAAATTCCAAGGATTCCCGATCACTACAGACTCCGAACCTCTGACAAGGTATATGATGCCTCTCTGGTATGACACGAAAATCGGACGATACTCCGTAGTAGGAGGCATAGTCCTGATAATTCTCCTCCTAACTACAGCCCTCGGGGCGTGGTTGCCGGCGCGCCGGGTAGGGAAAGTCCCCATCGTAGAATCGCTCAAGGATGAATAATTTTGAATTTTGAATTATTTCTGAGAACTCTGAGAGCTTTTAGGACAAGAAGGCTCTGATAATTCTGATAATTCTGATAATTCCGATTACTCCAATTATTACGATAATTAAAAAACTAAAAGAAATATGATTACTCTAAAAGACATCAACAAGATCTATCGTACAGATGAAATCGAGACTCAGGCTCTCGAAAACGTAAATATCCATATCAACAAGGGGGAATTCGTCTCCGTAATGGGACCCTCAGGTTGCGGCAAGTCTACGCTACTCAATATCGTGGGACTCCTCGACACTCCAACATCAGGCACTGTGACCATTGCCGGCACAAAAGTGGAGGGAATGAACGACTCTCATCTCGCTGCTTTCCGCAATCAGAAACTGGGATTCGTATTCCAAAGTTTCCACTTGATCGACTCTCTCAACGTGATCGACAATGTGATGCTCCCTCTGCTCTACCGCAAGTCGAGTGCTTCGGAGCGTGAGAAACTTGCCAAGGAAGTGCTGGAGCGTGTAGGACTGAGCCATCGTATGCGTCACCGCCCATCGCAGCTCTCCGGCGGTCAGTGCCAGCGCGTCGCTATAGCCAGAGCGATCGTAGGGAATCCGGAGATTATCCTTGCCGACGAACCGACAGGTAACCTTGACTCCAAGATGGGAGCAGAGGTTATGGATCTTCTCCACACTCTCAACCGCGAAGATGGGCGCACCATCATGATGGTGACCCACAACGAGGAGCAAGCTCTCCAGACCGACCGCATCATCCGCTTCTTCGACGGCCGCCAAGTGATGTAATAATTGAGAATTTTCTATAATTGAGAATTTTCTATAATTGAGAATTGAGAGTTGAGAATTGAGAATTTTTCTTATTCCGATAAATCCGATTACTCCGATAAATCCGATTACTCTAAATTATGCATTATGCATTATGAATTATGAATTAAAGATATGATAAGATATTTCAAACAAGCCTGGGGCTCCATGAAGAAGCAACCACTCCTGAGCATTGTCAGCATTGCCGGCACTGCACTTGCCATCTTTCTCATCATGATCATCGTGATGATAGAAGAGGTGGATGTGACCCCGTTCGCCCCGGAGAGCAACCGAGACCGCTGGCTCGTGCAGACTTCAGCCTCTCTTGGCAACAAGGAGTGGGGCTCTACTCCCGACAGAAATACTTCCAACGGAGGGATGGCATACGAAACTATCCGCCGCACATTCTATGAAATGCAGCTCCCGGAAGCCGTAGGAAGTTTCACGGCGAGCAACACTGAGAGCAACCTTTCAGTGCCCGGGAAAGCTTCTTTAGGAGCAGCGAGAAAAGACACAGACCATGGTTTTTGGAAAGTGATGGACTTTACCTTCATTTCCGGACACCCTTACAACGAGGCTGATGTGGAATCAGGACGCCAGTTGGCCGTCATAAGCGAGACGCTTGCCCGCAAGCTATTTGACACCACCGACTGCGAAGGACGGGAAATCTCAATCGACCATGTACCCTACCGTGTATGCGGTGTGGTGAAAGATGTCAGCAACCTCACTTCTCATGCTGAGGCTGACCTGTGGGTGCCTCTCACATCCAACGGAACCGACAAATTCACTTGGAACAACTACATGGGAGCCCTCAGCGCTATCATAGTGCCTCGCACAAAAGCTGATATCCCCGCCGTGAGAGAAGAATACAAAGAAGTGTGGGATAAATTTGAGTCAGAGGTAGGGGAAGCCGGTTGGGTATTCTTTCGTCGGCAACGACCTTACGATCAAGAGACCGCCATACATTCCCGGGGAGCCAATATGGAGCCTGACATGGGAGCTGTGAGGAACAACAGACTCTTGGTCTACACCATCCTTCTTCTCATTCCTGCAATCAACCTAAGCAGCATGACGCAAAGTCGCCTGCGCCACCGCCGAGAGGAAATCGGGGTGCGCCGCGCATTCGGAGCTACCAGAACTGCGATCATGAGCGAGATCTTCATCGAAAGCCTCATCATCACTGTCATTGCCGGACTGATCGGACTTGTGATGAGCATTGCATTCCTTTTCTTAGGCGGCAAGAACGTGCTTGCAGGGGGAGCCGACGTCACAGGACTATCGTTGGGAATGGTATTCAACGCCGGAGTTTTCGGCATTTCACTTCTCTTCTGCTTCCTCATGAACCTTCTTTCTGCCACTATACCTTCATGGCAAGCCTCAAGAACAAATATTGTCGACTCCTTAACTGGAGATAAAAAGTAAACCGATATGAAACGTAAACTATTGACGCAAATGCGTGCCGAATGGCGTGCCAACATATGGATGGCGATAGAGCTTCTAATCGTCTCGGTAGTGCTTTTTGTGCTTGCCGACAAGCTCTATACCGTGATTGCCACCATCAACGAGCCTCTCGGTTTTGATACGGAACATTGCTACGTCTTGAAAGTGAGAGAGGTCTCCGAAGCAGCCCCTGACTACATTAAATACGAGTCTGGGGAAGACAAATATCGGGATCTACTGACACTGAAGCAGCGCATTAAGGCTCGTCCGGAGATCTCAGCCGTCACAATAAGCTCGAATGCCTATCCTTATAATCCCAACAGCTCGATGAATCAGCTCGATATAGACACATTCAGCATGGCCGATTCCCCGCTGCTCCGGCGCGCCGTAGATGAGGACTTTTTCAAAGTGTTCAGAGTAGAGGGAGCCAACGGCGAGACCGCTGAGCAACTCGGAGAAATCCTGAAGAAAGAGAGAGTGATACCGAGCGACAACGCATTGCTGCGCAGAGCAGGAATCCGCTCGCTGAAAGATATGATGGGATGCCAGATGGTCTATAACGGATATGACACCCTTACCCTTAGAGCATCCTTTAAGCCGATGAAATACAGTGATTACAGCACTGTGCACGGATGGGCAGGAGCTTCCATATTCGAATATTTTAATCCTCGCTGGTATCTCGATTTTATGGAGGGACTTTCAGTGAGGGTCAACGACAAAATGGATAAGGATTTCGCCGAAAAACTGATGGCGGCAGCCGATAAGGAACTGAGGGTGGGCAACTGGTATGTGGCTTCAGTGCAATCGTTTGATTTTATCAAAGAAGACTACAACCGATACGAAAAGTCAGCTGTAAGGAATTCGATTATCACTGCAGTGTTTCTGCTCGTCAACATTTTCTTGGGTATCTTAGGCACATTCTGGTTTCGCACTCAGCAGCGCCAGCGTGAGATAGCTCTCCGTATGGTGAGCGGAGCCACACGAGGCGACATCTTCCGTCGCATCGTAGGTGAGGGCGAGCTATTGCTGCTGCTTGTCACTCCTATTGCAATTGTAATCGATTTTCTGCTGACTCACTACGAATTTACATCATGGTATGACGGCTATTTCGAGCCAATGCACTTCTGTGTAAGTGTCTTGGTGGCATGGATCCTGATGGCAATTATGATCGCCGTAGGAATTTATTTCCCGGCACGTAGGGCGATGACTGTCTCTCCGGCAGCAGCCATGAAATCCGAATAAGATATCGCCGAGTGTCCAGATGTGTAAGCCACTCAAACTCTGTAACATATAAACCATAATTATTTTGAAAGCATTAGTTAATTTTAAATACTTTGGGATCGCCGCGGCAGCCCTTGTCTCGCTCTTCGTGACGGGGCTGCCCATTGGGGCGCGGACAATCACTCTCGACGAGGCAGTGCTTAGGGCACGCGTGCAGAGCGTAGACGCTGCTGTGGCACTCAATCAGCTCCGCACGAGCTATTGGAGCTATCGCACCTATCGCGCCGACTTGCTGCCGGAAGTGGCTTTCAACGCTACTGTCCCCTCTTATCGCAAAAGCTACAGCGCATATCAGCTTGAAGATGGCAGCTATACTTTCGTGAGAAACAACTTCATGCAGATGAACGGGGAAATCTCCGTGAAACAGAATATATGGTTTACGGGAGGAAGTCTTTCGCTAAACACTTCACTCGACTGGCTTCGCCAACTCGACAGTGGCGCTTCCAACAGATTCATGTCGGTTCCCGTGGCTCTGACTCTAAATCAACCGATTTTTGGAGTGAATCATGTAAAGTGGAACCGCCGAATAGAGCCGATACGCTATGAGGAGGCGAAAGCGCAGTTTATGAGTGCGTCAGAGCAAGTGGCTCTGAGCGCTGTAGGCTACTTCTTCGATCTGCTTATGGCCAAAGAGAACTTAGGGATTGCCAGACAGAACTATGACAACTCAAAAAAGCTGCATGAAGTGGCTATTGTAAAGAGAGAAATGGGGCAAATCAGCCGCAACGACCTACTTCAACTCGAGCTTAACCTTCTTAATGCGGAGTCGACTCTTACCGATAGAGAAAGCACCTACAGGGCTGCCATGTTTGCCTTGAAGTCGTTTCTTGACATCGAAGATGACGAAGATCTTGAGCCGGATGTCCCGGAAGAAGTTCCGACAGGCGAATTAGTATATGCCGATGTGCTTGACAAGGCTCTTGAAAACAATTCTTTCTCAAGAGAAATACGTCGCCGACAGCTGGAAGCTGATTATGACGTGGCAAAAGCCAAGGGAAATCTCCGCCAGATAAATCTATTTGCACAAATCGGATTCACAGGGACTGCCGACAATACTCCGGACGCCTACAACAGACTGAAAGACAATCAGGTGGTGGAATTAGGATTCACAATCCCTCTTATCGACTGGGGAAAGAGGAAAGGGCAAGTGAAGGTGGCTGAAAACAACCGGAAGGTAGTTGAGAGCCGCATCAGGAAAGAGCAGATGGAGTTCAACCAAGATATCTTCATACTTGTGGAGCGTTACAATAATCAGCGCCGGCAATTGGAGATCTCTCAGCGTGCCGACACGATAGCAGCAGCACGCTATCACACCAACCTTGAGACATTCCTCATCGGTAAAATCTCAACTCTTGACCTCAATGACTCTCAATTGAGCAAGGACGAGAGCCGACAGGCATTGATCAACCAGATGTATCTCTATTGGCGATATTACTATCAGATACGCAGTCTTACCCTTTGGGATTTCTCTTCAAATACCGGCATTGACACTGATATTGACAGGATAGTCAGATAAGCCCCCGTTCCGGCCTCTATCCCCTTGAAGGGGAGTATTGTTGACATAAGTTGGAGTAATTTTGTAATGATTTGAGCGGTTAGTTCGTCTACTTAGAAACTAATGTTGTTATATTAACAGGGGAAGCCCTAAATTTAGCCATTCATGAAGATCAAACAACTTTTCACAACAGCTCTCCTTCTGGCGTCAGGAATGCTTGGGACTCAGGCGCGTACGATACAGGGAACGGTGATGAATGCCAGCGATTCGACTGCAATCTCCGGAGCCAAATGCCGTCTGATCTCCGATGGAAAGACCTTAACCTCGTCTACGTCCGGAGCTAACGGTGTCTTTTCTATAGAAATCAACTCAAAAGAGGCCACTAATCTGGAAATTGAAAAGAGCGGTTTCTATCCGGCATATGTCACTATCAAGCAGGGTTCGGGCAATGTCAATGTAGGAGCTATTTATCTTGATGAAAGTGTGCAGCTTGATGAAGTGACGGTCACTGCAGATGCCGTGATAAATTCCAATGGCAAGACCATCGTGTATCCTTCAATTGCAGATGTAAAGTCGTCGGCAACTTCACTGAGTCTTTTCCAAAAGCTGCCTCTCGCAGGCTTGCTGGCAGACCCTATCAACCGAAGCATCAGCATAGACGGAGGGAGTCCTGTAATACTTATAAACGGAGTCCCCTCTACGATGGATGATGTCAATTCCTTGCTTCCTAAAGACATTGCAAAAGTAGAATATTCACGCATCACTCCGGCAAGATATGCCGATAAAGGGAATTCCGGACTACTCAGCATCACGCTGAAGAAACGCAATGACGGCGGACAAGTGTATGCCTGGGGACGAAGTGCCGTCAACACCACATTCATGGATGCCAACATCAGGGCCTCATACCATCAGGGGCCTTCGCAGTTTACTCTTATGTATAATCCTTCGTGGCGCAATTATCAGAATGTATTTGACAACATTACAGAAAGCTATATAGGCGATGGTTTCCGCGTTGACCTGGAGGAGCATGACCGTGACCCTTTCTACTATCACATGCATCCCGTAAAGCTGAAATATGATTTCAGCCCAAGCACTAAGACCCTCTTTTCTGCCACTTTCAATATGTCGACATTCCTGCGCAAGAGCCGGACCTTCAACCATACCATTGACTCAGAATTAGGAATCTACGACAATGACAATATCTCCACCAACAAGGAACTGACCCCGTCGCTCGACCTTTTCCTACGTCAGGATTTCAACGACAAGAATTCTCTGGAAGTGCAGGTGGTAGGCACCCTCAACTCGAGCGACTACAGGCGTGACAATACATATATCTTCTCCGACGATGATAAAGAGTCGTATATAATGAATGTCGACAGCCGAAGGAAATCGCTCATATCCGAGATCAGCTACATCCACTCTTTCAGCGACAAGACACAGCTTTCAGGGGGATTCCAGAATACCGTCTCTCACAGCACCAACACCTATCTGACTTCGGATTATAAGCCTATTTTGACAGAAAACAACAACTATATCTATGCAAGACTCGGACAACGTGTCGGCAAAGTATATTTCAGTCTCGCCTCCGGAGCAAAACTATTCTGGATCAAAAACGACCTTAACAAGCGTCACTTCATAAGAAATCTCTCCACTCTGCAGGCATCATGGAACATAAACCAGAAATGGAGCCTTCAGGGATCTTTCCAATACTCCCCGTCGATACCGTCGCTGAGCGCCCTGACAGACTATCCTCAGCAGACCACTCCCTATCTGATCTCGAACGGGAATCCGGATCTGAAGGTAGCCGACATACTAAATTATAGAATCAGTGCGTCTTACAATCACAAGGTGTTCTCCATATGGTTTCAATCAGCATACATGGATGTCAAAAACAGTGTGATCAGTGATATCCGCTATATCGGCGACGGGCATTTCCTCTCTCAATCCGTGAATGCCAAAGCAAGAAATGTCTTCTCCAACGACATTTCAATCCGCCTTAACGAGATACACGGATTCGGAGCCAACCTCTACCTGAATCTCAGCCATTATAGGAGCGCCGGCAGCGATTGGGAGCATACTCTGACATCTTTCAGCGGAACGATTAATTTTTGGTGGAGCAAAGGACCCTTCACTGTATCATATTATCGGACACTTCCCGGAAAATACCTTAACGGCCACGTCGTAGGGAAGGGTGAAAACGGAGATGCCCTGCAACTCGATTTCACTCCAAACAAACATTGGACTTTCGGAGCAAGCTGGATGTATATGTTCGACAAGAAAGGCACAAAGTATCCTTCATGGAATTACTCGGATGTCAATCCTTCTTTCCGCGAGAGGCATATCAGCGACAATGGAAATATGATAGTCTTGTCGGTGAGCTATTCTGCCGACTTCGGCTCGATATTCCGCACTGCAAAGCGAAATCTCAACAATTCCGACAACGGCTCTTCGCTCCTCAAAATGTAACAATTAGAACTTAGGATTGAAAATTGAGTATGGTCCAAGCTAAATTCAGCCAATTCTCAATTCCCAATTCTCAATTAATAAACGATGATACTGATTGTAGACGATGATAATTCTGTAAGAGTTTCGCTTAAGCTTCTGCTGAAGCGAAACGGATATGAAGTGGAGACGGCTGCATCTCCGGCGGAGGCAATAACATTCGTCAGAGGGAGCCGACCCGACCTGGTGGTGATGGATATGAATTATTCCCGCACCACCACCGGAGAAGAGGGGCTTACCCTTCTGAAGCAGATCAAGGTGTTTCATCCTGACGTGCCGGTAATCCTTATCACTGCATGGGGCAATATTCCTCTTGCAGTGGAGGGCATTCGAGCAGGAGCTTTCGATTTCATCACAAAGCCCTGGGACAACGCCACGCTGCTCGGAAGGATCGCGACTGCATTGACCCTGACTTCCAAAGATATCCCCTCGGAAGGATCATCCTCTTTCGACCGCTCAGCCATCATAGGACGCGACCCTAAGCTGCTTTCTGTGCTTGACACTATCGAGCGTGTGGCCACCACTAACGCCCCTGTACTTATTTTGGGAGAAAACGGCACAGGCAAGGAACTGATAGCAGAAGCCATACATAAAAATTCTCTTCGCAAGAATGGACCGATGGTAAAGGTGAATTTGGGAGGCTTGTCACAGTCTCTTTTTGAGAGCGAGATGTTCGGCTATCGGAAGGGGGCTTTCACCGGCGCTGTCACTGACCGAGAGGGGCGTTTCGCGGCTGCTGAGAAAGGGACAATCTTCCTCGATGAGATTGGCGACCTCGACATCAATTCACAAGTGAAGCTGCTAAGAGTGCTTCAGGAACACACCTATGAACCATTAGGCGATACCCGGACAAGGAGAGCCGATGTCAGAGTAGTGTGCGCCACAAATGCCGATCTAAATGCCATGCTGAGGGAAGGATCTTTCAGAGAAGACCTATATTACCGCATCAACCTCATCACCGTGACACTCCCTCCATTGCGAGAACGCCCTGACGACATTCCCCTTTTGGTAGATCATCTCCTGAAGAAAGTGTCGAAAGCTGCCGGACGGGATATCCCCAAAGTGACACCGGAGGCAATGGAATTGCTAAAGAAGCAACCATGGCCGGGAAACATTCGTCAACTTGCCAACATTGTGGAGCGGACGCTTCTCGTCACTCCCGGCGACATTCTCGATGCCAGAGATTTTCAGGCTCAGGGGCTCTCTCCCGAAATAAATAAAAACGACAATCCCGGACGCCTTAAATCAGCAGAAAAGACAGAGATAGAAAACGCCCTGACTGAAAGCGGAGGCAACCTGACACGTGCGGCCGCACTCCTCGGCATAACGCGCCAGACTCTCTACCGCAGAATGGCCAAATACGGAATCAAATTCTAATATGCCCCCCTAAAGAGGAGAGCAAATTCTCAATTCTCTCAATTCTAAATTCTCAATTAGAATGCGTATCAGTTGGATTTTTTCCCTAATAATCCTTTTACTTGCCGGAGCCGTGGTATCGTTAATTATCATAGATTCCGGCAGTCTCGCGTATAAACTTGTATGGGGAGTGGCTCTGCTTGGAGTGATTCTTTTATTGGTATTCTATCGCAATGTGATGCGCCCTCTGCGCACCATTACAAATGGTGTCGACCTATTGCGAGCCCAAGATTTCACCAGCCGTCTTTCACACGTTGGGCAACTTGAAGCAGACCGTATTGTGGATATGTTCAACGGCATGATGACTTCGCTTAAGCAAGAGCGACTGAAACTTCGCGAACAGAATCATTTCCTTGATCTTCTGATTGATGTGTCGCCGATGGGAATAATAATGCTTGATGCGGAAGGAAAGATTTCAGAATGCAATAAAGCCGCCACCAAATTCATTGAGGTGGACTCTCCTAAAGATTTGATAGGCATTTCTCCCTTGGACCTCAACACTCAACTTGGGAAGATAATAAACTCACTTCGGGATAGGGAGGTGAAAGTGGTCAGGCTTAACGACTCGATGGTGTATCGCTGCACACGATTGTCGTTTATGGAAAGTGGCATCAGCCACCCATTCTATCTGATTGAGAAACTGACTGACGAAGTGATGAAGGCAGAACGCAAGTCGTATGAGAAAGTGATCCGCATGATGGCCCATGAAGTGAATAATTCGTTGGCAGGTATTATCTCCGTGATGGAGACTGCTGAAGAGGAAGTTACGGATCCTGATCTTTCCGAAGCGATTGCCGCATGTGAAGACAGATGTCGCGATATGGGTGCTTTTATCACTAAATTCGCATCTGCCGTGAAGATTCCCGAGCCAAGCAAAACGAATGTAGACCTCAACGAGATGCTAAGAAGCCGCGCTTCCCTGCTTGAAAGCATTTGCTCCGCGACGGGAGCAAAATTGATAATGAAACTCCCCGATGATGAGACTTCGGTATTCATTGACCCTGTGCTTATGGAGCAGGTGTTGACTAATATTGTGAAGAATGCTGCTGAAAGTGCCGGAGAAGGAGGAAGGGTGGAAATCAGCATCGAGGGTCCGGGGACAAAGCTAATCGTAGCCGACAATGGCCCCGGCATAAGCGCTGAAGCTGCAGAAATGCTTTTCACACCATTCTTCACTACAAAAGAATCCGGGCATGGATTGGGACTTCTCTTGGTGAGCGAAGTGCTCAATTCTCACGGTTGCCGCTTCTCTCTCGAGACTTGCGACGACGGCCTCACACGCTTCCAAATCCGATTCTCATAGCCCTAATCCTCAATCATCTTTAATATTTTATATTTTTGTCTTTGATTTTCACTTACCAAATATCTTCTTCAGCACTTCATAATTGGCATAATACAGATTCTGCAGGGCACGAGGAAGTCTCGGGCCCAAGATCATTGCCCCTATTGTCATGCCGATAAGAATCTTGATTTCCACTCCATGGTTAGGGCCGATAAATGCAGCCAGCAATCCCACCATACTCATGAATGCGACACACACCACAAGACCCATCAAAGCCTTAATATATTCCATCATATCTATTCTTTTTATCTCGTCCTCGCTCAATAACAGGAAGTAGCAATGCAAAAATAATTAATTTCAGCATCATTTCAAAGCAAATCTGCCATTTTTTAAGATTATTTGTTATAATGATAATAATTCGTAATAATGAATGAAGAATAAATTATGGAAAAATCAGATATCAAAGTTTTGGCAGAATCTAATCCTGCCTTCCAAAATATAATCACCCGTACGAGCATCAGGAGTTTCACGGATCAAAATGTTTCGGAAGAGATCAAATCGGCTCTTCTTCATGCCGGCATGTCAGCTCCATCCGGCGTCAACAAACAGCCTTGGGAATTCATTCTCATTGATGACCCTGCCGTCTTGAAGCAGCTCGCAGAGGCCCTCCCTTATGCTAAGATGGTCGTGCAGGCTCCGATGGCAATCGCCGTGTGTGGCAACTCTTCAAGATTCCTCGAAGGAGATGATGCGACTCTTTGGGTGCAAGACGATGCGGCTGCCTCCGAGAATATTCTTCTTGCAGCCCACGCTTTCGGGCTTGGAGCTGTATGGACATGCCTTTATCCACACGAAGACAGAATGCAGGCCGCATCGCATATTCTGAAACTCCCAGAAGGCATAGTTCCTTTCAGTCTTATCCCTGTAGGGCATCCTGCCAAATCTCATGCACCAATCGACAAATGGCATTCAGACAGGATACACCACAACTGCTTCTGACATCTCTCTTGACAGACTGGAAACTGATTGCAGGTTTTATATGCGGATTGCTTCTTGCCGCAATGATAGCGTGGTGCGTGATTGCATGGCGTCGAGGGAAAGCAGCCCGGAGTGGCCGCAGGGGTGAACGCATTGTGGCGAAAGAGTTGACAAAACTGAAGAAAAAAGATTTTTTGGTGATCCACGATCTTTTGCTTCCGTCTTCCAATGGGCGTACATCTCAAATAGACCATGTGGTGATCTCCACAAGGGGCATTTTCGTAATTGAGACGAAGAATCATGCCGGAAGGATATCGGGGGGCGAACACGCGCAATATTGGCAACAGCATCTTTCCTCACAGTCAAGGACCTTCTATAATCCGCTTCTTCAAAACAGGAGTCATCTTCGCGCTATCCGCAGACTGCTGAAGACTCTGGATGCCGATTTATTTTCCTCAATGGTTGTCTTCACAGAGGCTTGGCGCCTCGACATAAAAGCTGAAGAGATCATAAAAGAACGGAGATTCCTTCCTGACCGACATATTCAGCGTACGCTGATTCCGGAGCAACGTCAACGCAAAAGATGGTGGAAGCCTGGAGCTGAGGTTGTGCTTGATGAGCATAAGATGGTGACCCGTCTCGACGGAATGCTGACGGAGCTAACTCGACGGCCTCGTATCATCAGTCGAGATTCACTGAAGGAGATAGCCGACAGGCTTATCGCAGCAAATGTCACCGACCGCAATGCCCGACGCGAGCATACACAATATGCGAAGCAGACTTCCAAAAGTGTAAGTTCGGATATTGTCAACGGAAAGTGTCCCCGATGTGGAGGTCAGCTCGTGGTCAGGAAAAGCCCGCATGGAGAATTTGCAGGGTGCTCCAACTATCCCTCATGCCGCTTCACCTGCTCCATTGACCGACTGCACCGATAAACTTCTCCCCTCAAAATATTGTTACTCCAATATTAACACCAACTATACAAAGAATGAAAAAAATGATTTTATTAGCCGCCACAGGTATCCTGATGGCAGCATGCTCAAACGACAAGGGAACCGTGACTATCCAGCTTCCCCAAGACTTTTCAGAAAACACCATTGTAGTCAGCCATATGACTCTCGACAACATCTTCAATGCCAAGCAGGCAGAAGATCTTAAGGTGATCTACGACACTCTTGAGGTGAAGAATGGTGTGGCTACCCTGAAAATAGACAAGGCTGGAGCTGCAAGATATGATATCGAGCCTCCTGTAATGACACGTATGCAACCGGAATTTTATGTATCTCCCGGCGAGTCGCTCAATGTTAAGATCGTTAGTTTCGAACCTCTGGAATACGAGGTGAAGGGAACCAAACTGATGGAAGACATCATGGCAATCACTACTGAAACGCAAGGCATCCAGAATGAATATATGGATCTCGTGACTAAAAATCCGAATGTAACTCCCGAGCAAGTGAAAGAAATCAGAGACCGCTATGACAATGCCATCAAAAAGTTTGTGGCCGACAATCCCAAGAGTCAGGCAATCCCTTACGTGATTCAAGATCTTAGTGGCGACGATTTCAAGGCAATATATGATAATCTGACACCGGAAGCCAAGTCTTCTATACTGATGCCATTTGCAGAGCTCTACAATCAGCAGGTAGAGGAAATGGTGAAAGAAAGAGAAGCTGAGGAAGCTCGCCAAGCTGAAGTGGCCTCCGGCACTATAACGGCTCCCGCCTTTACCCTACCCGATCTTCAGGGCAAGAAAGTAAGCCTTTCCGATTTCAAAGGGAAATGGGTAGTGCTCGACTTCTGGGGCAGCTGGTGCGGATGGTGCGTCAAGGGCTTCCCCGCTCTTAAGGAGGCTTATCAGAAATATGGCAATAAGATTGTAGTGATCGGCATCGATTGCAATGAGTCGGAAGAAGATTGGCGCGAAGGAGTGAAGAAACATGAACTTCCGTGGATCAATGTCTACAACGGCAACGATCAGGCCCTTTACGAAGCCTATCACATCACCGGATTCCCGACAAAGGCTATCATCAATCCTGAAGGAAAACTCGTTGACCTCACCGTAGGCGAGGATCCCTCTTTCTTCACTCGCCTCGCAAAATTCGTAGAATAAAGATTTAATCTTTCTTAACCCGGGAATCATAAACTTTTATCCCGACTCTATCGTTTCATTCTCATCAAAGGATAGCCCTACACGCTTCCTTTGGTGAGAATTTTTATTCACCTTAACACACAACGCTATGAAAACACTAAACGACAACCCATCCTCAGGCAATCCTTTGCCGACGGATAAAGAATTCTATGAAAAAGATTTCAACACCACGTTAGAGGCTGAAATGTTTGATAATGGTCCTGAAACTGAAGGTGAGCGCTTGGGCGATCACGCCATGAAAGGAGCTGCTTGGCTTGCCGGAATTGTAGGGCTCTTCGCCTTGGCTATTGTAATAGCGGCTGCATTCGACCTTAGTCCAACGCCTTCTCCTTCCAAACCTCACAATGCTAAATATGCTGCCCAGCAAGCATATCTGTCATCCCCATCCGGAAGCAACATCGCTGCCTACGATGGCAAGTATGCCAATATTTTTGCAAAATACAATTCCCAACCGGTAGTGCTGAAAAGCATCACGGTGATAGCAAAAGAACCGGCAAAAGTAATGACGAATGTTGCTAACGGCACCCCAACTGCCGTAAAAACGGTCGCTAAGGAAGCCGCAGCTCCGGCGAAAGCCGTAGCTGCTCAGGCCAATGCTAAAGCAGCTGATGTTCAAGCTACAGCTAATGCCACGGCAGCGCCAGCAATGTCAAAGGCGGATATGGACAGAATTGAAAAAGAAGCTTTGGAAGTGATCCACGGAGACTATGGCAACAATCCCGGTCGCGCTCAGAAACTTGGCGCGGACTACGACTTGGTTCAGGCCCGTGTCAACCAACTCCTCCACAGCTAAAGAAAACCTGAAAAGAAATTTATATATCTAAAAATGGAGCGTAGCGGATAGTTACCGTTGCGCTCTATTCTTCTTTCAATTCTTATTCTTATCAAGGGATGCAGAGTCTACCCTCCACCGCATCTCTTTCTTCTCATCTAAATTTCCAAATCCAGCAGAGCGAGTTTGATATCCAAGCCACCGGTGTATCCTCCCGTTCTTCCACCGCAAGCCACCACGCGATGACAAGGAATAAGGATAGGAAAAGGATTGGCACCACATGCGTTTGCCACCGCCCGGCATCCCTTAGGCGACCCAATGCGAGCCGCCAGCTCTTTATAGGTGAGTGTTACGCCGAAAGGAATCTTTTGCAACTCATTCCATACCTTCATTCTGAAATCAGTACCCTTCAACCGCAAAGGGACTGAAAACTCCCTCCGCTTACCTGCCAGATATTCCGAAATCTGAACAATAGTCATGTTTATAACCTCTGATTCCTCCTCAGAAGTGTTTTGGTAGGGCGCATAAGTGTTAATCCAATCAGAAGTCACTCTATCCGAAGGAATCCAACGGCATCCGGTGAGAACTTCCCCCTCTGCCTCTATCAACATTTTATGCCCCAAAAACTCATATATTTTGCCAGCCATAGAATATTACAATATGATGATTATGCCCCACAAAGATAATAAATTTTCACTTTATATTAACCGATACACTCCATTCTTCTTCCCATTCTTAACGATTTTCTTATCAAGGGAAGCCGGGGCATATTCCCAATAAGGCTTCATTTTGTCTTTTACTTGGGTCGGTCCGCAAAGTCTATTTTCAAGCTGCGTATAAGTACCTTCAATCAAACCAAGAAACGCCTCTTCTCTATCTTCTACACTCCATTCTTTCCCGGAACGATACTCTGCAAAAAGCGACGGACGAGCCAATAGCCCGCGCCCAACCATAATTCCATTATATTTTGCATCGAGAGCCTCAATGTCTGAAGGGGTGTAGATCTCGCCATTGAATATGATGGGATGCCGGAGATAGGATGAAAATTCAGCCATTTCTTCAAGGTGGAGTTCTCCTTTATACTGCTGCTTGGCAGTGCGCGGATGCACAGCCACGTGCCTGAGCGGCATTGCATTCAAAATATCGACCAAAGCAACAGCCTCTCTCGGATCAGCAACTCCAAGACGCATCTTCACCGAAAATTGAATCTCAGGATAATGGGTCATCGCTTCTGCAATCTCTACGATTTTATCCGGATAGCTCAGCATACCTGCACCTCTACCCTTTTTGACTTGTGGAGGAAACGGGCATCCCATATTCATGTCAATACGAGTGGCTCCATTTGCAACGAGAGTCTCCACAAGCATCTTCCATTCCTCTACATCCCGAAAGATAATCTGAGGGGTTAGCTTCAGTCCCTCATTCAGTTCAGAAGTAAAATCCCTAAGGTCGCGAGCCCTCACCTCACCATTCTCAATCCGAATGAAAGGAGTAAAATACTCCACATCCCCCTGCATCCCTCCAAACATCCTATGATGAACACTCCGCCAAGCCGCCTCCGTCAACCCCTGCAACGGCGCCACCATCAACCGCACCTCCTTCATAATATCTCAATATCCTTGTAATCGTTATGCTTTCTGCAAATTTAAGCAATTATCCCAATATGGCAAAATATTCCACATCAAACTTTGCTAATCACAAAATAATCAGTAAATTTGCATTATTATGGCAAAAGATTCAATTATTCGGCATAACACAGCGGACTATAATATCGCTGTTCAGACAATAAAAGATGCTATTCTTCGCAGCCAGTATCAGGCAGCGAAGTTGGTCAATCGTGAAATGCTTTCGCTTTACTATGGTATAGGTCGGTACATTTCGGCAAATT
>CAYNPB010000024.1:6326-24181 GCA_964399005.1 uncultured Sangeribacter sp. | reverse complement strand
CTGAATCGAGCCGGAGGCTCTCACACATAAAACAAACTGTGCTTTTTGGGGCGGACGCACGGACCGTGCGTCCCTACCAGGAGGGTTGGGTTCAGCCTTGAAAGCCCTATGATTATGAATACATGCTTAACCCCGGGCAGACGTCCGGGGTTTAAGCATTATATTAGCTCTTCCGAGCTGATTTTTCTTTGAGGAAAATGGGGTTATTTTACGAGCATTCCTGAGGCTACTGCATTGGCAGCTTCATCTCCTTTTGTGGCTCTGATGATGGCAATTGCAAAAGGTAGTGTTGTGCCGGGGCCTTCTGAAGTTACGAGGTTTGGCTGTTCCACTACTACTTGCTCAACATATTCTCCTCCATTGCTGTTGATGGCATTTCCAAGGCCAGGGTAGCAAGTCGCTTTCTTGCCTTTGAGTACGCCGAGCGGAGCGAGCACTACTGCAGGGCCAGCACAAATTGAGGCGATACGTCCATTTTTCTTATAATGTGCAAGAATTTTTTCCTTTACAGCATCATTGGCATAAAGGTTTTGTGCACCCGGATCTCCACCGGGTATAATTAGCCAATCGGCTTCTTCTGTATTGACTTCTGATATAAGAGAATCGGCAACCATTGTCTGGCCTGTAGCTCCCTTGATCTGAAGATTGTCGGATACTGCTACTGTGACAACCGGGATGTTAGCTCTGCGCAATGCATCGACTGTTGCAGTTGCTTCTACTTCTTCCACACCCGGTGCGAGGAAGATATAAGATGACTGTGCTTTCATAAATACTGTTCCTAAGATTACAGAGAGTGCAACAAACGCACCTCTCAAAAATGATTTTGACATAATGATTTTCTTTTTAAGAAATAAATAATGAAGTTGTTTAAACCTATTTACGAATTCAAAAATCTACAAATAAAACAAAAATATCATTCTTTTTATTAATCTTCCGCCATCTTTTCAGCATCTTTTTCCTCTCTCATCCGTCATGATGCCCGCATCATTCCTACTTCGAGAGAAAAAACCTGCTCGAAAATATGACGAAATATTAATAAAAAAATAAGTTTGAACAACTTCAATTATAACGATTGTTGGATTTGGAAGGTTCGGAACAATGCAGGATTTGCGAGATTCAGAATTATTGATTATCTTTGTGAGAATTTATAAAGTCACCGGCTTTGAGACTCGTCAGGACGCACGAGGAGCGTGCTTACTACTCAATTTGCTTTTGGGGCGGACGCACGAACCATGCGTCCCTTTCATGAGGATGAGTCTTTTTGGATGACGGATGGAATAGGTATGAATTGATAAGTGAAACTAAGAGAATATAACATAATGAATAAACGATTGCTTTTGATTGCTGCAATGGCCATGACGTCTTATGCAGCCTTTTCCGCCAATCCGCTATGGGTGCGCGATGTTAAGATATCTCCAGATGGACAGAAAATTGCTTTCTCATACAAGGGAGATATCTACACAGTTTCTTCAAATGGAGGCGATGCCACTCGTCTGACTTTCAACCCATCATATGAGTCTACTCCGATATGGAGTCCAGATGGAAAACAGATAGCTTTCACAAGCGATCGCAATGGCAGTCAGGACATATACATCATGCCCTCTGCAGGGGGAAGCGAGAAGCGACTGACATATAATTCCGGATCGGAATTGGCAGAAGCCTTCTCTCCAGACGGGAAAGAGATTTATTTCTCTTCAGCAATTCAAGATCCGGCTATCAGCCCGTCGTTTCCTTCCGGTCGCCTTGTCGAGCTCTATGCAATCTCAACCGACGGAACGGGGCTGCAACAGATTCTGCCCACACCTGCTACTTCTCTGTCAGTGCTTCCCGATGGCAAGATTCTTTATGAAGACGTGAAAGGGATGGAAGACAAATGGCGTAAGCATCATACATCTTCCGTAACTCGCGACATCTGGATCTATGACCCGGCTTCAGGAAAACATACAAATCTTACTGACCATGCAGGAGAAGACAGATTTCCAGCAGCCTCACCCGACGCTAAGACCATGTATTTCCTCAGTGAAAGGGATGGAGGTTCATTTAATGTATATGCCATGCCAATAGACTCGCCAAAGGCATCCCCAAAGGCAATAACAAACTTCAAGAATCATCCCGTAAGATTCCTGAGCGTTGGCAAGAACGGGAAAATGGCCTTTACATACAATGGAGAGCTCTACACAATGAATCAAGGAGGAACACCTGCTCCTCTTTCGATAACAGTCACAGACGACACTGCTGCAGAACCGGTAAACGTTTATGTCTCAGGTGTTGATGAAGCGCTCCCCTCTCCCGACGGCAAGCAGGTAGCATTCATCAGCAGAGGAGAAGTATTTGTCACTTCCACCGAATATCCCTCAGTGAAACAGATCACCCACACCCCGGCACTTGAACGTAATCTCTCATGGGGAAGCGACGGACGCTCACTCTATTACAGCTCATTGCGTTCAGGAAAATCAAATATCTATAAAGCTACTATCGCCAGAAAGGATGACCCGAATTTCTCAAATGCAACCCTTATAGAAGAAGTGGCATTATTCCCTGAAGATGGAATAGAGCGCGGCTATCCGGAGATTTCTCCCGATGGCAAGAAAATGGCTTTTGTGCAAGACCGCAACAAACTCATGCTGATGGACCTTGCCACAAAATCTATCAAGGCTCTTGACGGAGGGCAGATTTCAAATTACCGCACAGGAGGTTTCCCTGTATATTGGGCTCCAGACAGCAGGCTGCTCGCATTGGAAGTCATGAACCCTATGCATGAGCCATATGGCGACATCACTATAGTGGATACCACCACAGGGGAGTTTATACCCGTAACCAAAACAGGCTATTTCGATCAGGAACCCCGTTGGAGCGACGATGGAAATGCCCTAATATTCGCATCAGAGCGATATGGCATGAGAAATCATGCTTCTTGGGGATCGGAAATGGATGTCATGATGGTCTTCCTCAACAAGGAGGCATACGATAAATATCGCCTTTCCGAAGAAGATTATGCACTTCTGAAAGAAGTAGAGAAGCAGCAGAAAAAGGATTCTGAAAAAGAATCAGGCAATAAAAAAGATTCCGGCAAAAAGGATAAAAAGAAAAAGTCGGAAGATGACAGCAAAGCAGAGAAATCAAAGGATATAGTTATCGACCGCGATGGCTTGGCTGAACGCATAGTGAGACTCACACCCAACTCCTCCAATCTCGGCGACTACATTCTATCAAAAGATGGCGAGAAGCTCTATTATTTATCTGAATTTGAAGGAGGTTATGACCTTTGGGAGAAAGACCTCAGAAAGGGTGATGTATCACTCTTGAAGAAGCTTGGAGCCAGATCTACCAGTATGGTTGCAGACAAAGACGGCAATATATTCCTGATTGGAAGAAATGTGAAGAAATTCTCGCCAAAAGACAAGAGCGTAAGCAGTGTGTCGACATCGACAAGCTTGAAGATTGATGAAGCAGAGGAACGAAAAGTGATGCTCGACTTCGTAGAGAATGAAGCGAGAGAGCGCTTCTATCTGCCTGAAATGCCTATAGACTGGGAGAGCTATGTGGAAAATTATCGTCGATTCCTCCCCCATATCAACAATGGGTATGACTTTGCAGCTCTTCTCAGCGAACTTCTTGGCGAACTTAATGTGTCACACTCCGGTGGCCGCTATTACGGCCCGGGTGGAGCAGATCAAACAGCCTCTTTGGGACTCATCTTCGATCTCACAGTTCCTTCAGACGGCATGCTCATCGAGGAAGTAGTGGCCGGAGGCCCATTTGACAGAGCCACCTCGAAAGTGAAGGCAGGTGATAAAGTGACAGCCATCAACGGAGAGGAAATCAAATCAGATTCCGATTGGGCAAAATCGCTTAATAATCTTGCCCGAAAGAAAACTCTCGTCTCATTCACACGCCCATCGACAGGAGAAAAATGGGAAGAAGTGATCCTCCCAATCCATCCTTCATATATGAGCAATCTGCTATATGAACGCTGGGTGAAGGAAAGAGAACATGAAGTGGACAGTCTTTCAAATGGAAGGCTTGGCTATGTGCATATCCGATCTATGGACGATGGATCATTCCGCAATGTATATTCAAAACTACTTGGAGAGTATATTGACCGTGAAGGAATCGTGATTGACACCCGATGGAATGGAGGAGGTCGTCTGCATGAAGACATAGAGGTGCTGTTCAGCGGAGAGAAATATCTCACTCAGGAAATTCATGGCAACAAATCTTCGGAAATGCCATCAAGAAGATGGAACAAACCGAGTGTCATGATCATCTGCGAAGCAAACTATTCTAATGCTCACGGCACACCCTGGGTCTACAAGCACAAGAATCTTGGCAAGCTCGTAGGTATGCCGGTACCGGGCACAATGTCGAGTGTCAATTGGATCACTCTCCAGAATCCTGATTATGTATTTGGAGTTCCTGTAGTAGCGTTCCGTACTGAAGATGGCACAGTGTTGGAAAACACTCAACTCGAGCCCGACGTGAAGGTAGCAAACACTCCTGAAGACATTGCAAACGGCCGAGACCGTCAGCTTGAGACTGCTGTAGCAACACTTCTTCAGGATCTTGACAAAAAGTAAAGATGATGAAAATTCGAAAAGCTGAAAAGAAAGATATACCTGAAATTATGGGGTTGCTTCGGCAAGTCAATGATCTTCATGCGCAAGGGCGTCCGGATATCTTTAAAACAGGACACACAAAATATGACGAAGAGGGTCTGTATGGAATCATACAGAACCCTCTGACTCCTATATTCGTAGGGATAGATGATGAAGGGCAGCTTGCCGGTTATTGCTTCTGCATAGAGGAAGATCACTCCGGATATGTGAACCTTCATCCGATTAAGACTCTTTACATCGACGACCTTTGCGTTGATGAGAATAGACGCGGACAGCATGTAGGGCAGCAACTTTTTGAATATGTGAAGACCTATGCTAAAGAGAATGGTTTTTACAACGTCACTCTTAATGTATGGACCTGCAATCCTGGAGCCCATAAATTTTATGAAGCTATGGGGCTAAAGCCTATGAAAACTGTCATGGAGACTATTTTATAATTTGGGGGCGCTTTGAGGCGCTTATGAAATTAAATCTAACCATAAAAAACACATCTTACTACCATGAAAAGAATTTATCTTGTCGGCATCGGGATGATGCTGATTGCATCTCCACTTGAGGCCAAGACGCCTAAAAGTCCTGTCGCATTCGATACATATGAATGGGACTTTGGCACAGTGAATCCTCGACAAGGCACCATCTGCCACACATTTACAATGGAAAACAGATCGGATAAGCCTGTAAAGATTGAAAAGTCACTTCCAAGCTGCGAATGCATACGTGCATACTATCCTTCTGATGCGATAGCACCCGGAGAAAAAGCTGTAGTGATGGTGGCATTATCGCCCACAAATTCTACCGGCAAGACTTACCGAAGTGTAGAGCTGTTGGATAATGAAGGGTCTACCCTCGGAGCGCTTTCATTGGAAGCAGACATCAAGACAAATGAAAACGTAGCCATACAAGGCTACCAATATCCCTTCCAGAATCCGAATCTTTCGAATGAAGAGCGAGTTGAAAATCTCATTTCTCTCCTCACTCCGGAAGAGAAAGTGGGGCTGATGATGAATAAGTCGGTATCTGTAGATCGTCTGGGGATTCCCTCCTACAACTGGTGGAGTGAAGCCTGCCATGGAGTCAGACAGGATGACTATACAGTTTTTCCACAACCCATAGGAATGGCTTCAGCCTTCAACGACAAATTGATCTACGATGTATTTTCAGCAGTTTCAGACGAAGCCAGAGCAAACTGGAACAGATCGGATCACAACGTATTCAATGTTCCAATGGGAGTGGTCTACTATCCCGGGAATCCTGAACTTACATTCTGGTGCCCTAACGTAAATATATTTCGCGATCCTCGTTGGGGACGAGGACAGGAGACTTGCGGGGAAGATCCGTACCTGAATGCAGTGCTGGGCGTGCAGACAGTGTTGGGAATGCAAGGCAACGACGACAAGTATTTCAAAACTCATGCCTGCGCAAAGCATTATGCCGTGCATAGCGGACCGGAACCACTGCGCCACACCTACAATGCTTCCGTATCTATGCGCGACCTTTGGGAAACTTACCTTCCTGCATTCAAAGCCCTGGTGAAGAAGGGAAATGTAAGGGAGGTGATGTGTGCATACAACCGCTATGAAGGAGTGCCATGCTGCACGAGCGACCGCCTTCTCGTAGATATACTCCGTCGCAAATGGGGCTTCGATGGCATTGTGCTCACCGACTGCGACGCCATCAATAATTTCTACAATAAAGGGCAACATGAGACGCATCCGGATCCTCTTTCCGCCTCTGTAGATGCCGTACTAAATGGAACAGACCTTGAATGCGGCAAAGTGTTTATGGTGCTCACTGAAGCTTTGGAGAAGGGACTTATACAAGAATCTACTCTCGACGATCATCTTCGCAAGACACTCAAAGGGCGATTTGAACTTGGCATGTTTGATCCTGCCGAAATGTTGCCTTGGGCAAATCTCGGCCCGGAAATAATCAGCAGCGAGCAAAACGATGAGTTAGCGACCCAAGCAGCAAGAGAATCAATGGTACTTTTGAAAAACAATGGAATCCTTCCTCTTTCAAAAGGGATTAAGAATATAGCAGTGATAGGTCCGAATGCTGACGACACTGAATTGCTCAACGGCAACTATGGTGGCACTCCCACCAAGGAACACACCATTTCCCTTCTTGAAGGAATCCGCAGGGCAGTTCCGAACAGTAATGTCTATTACAAAAAGGCTTGTGAACTCAACGATGAATTTGCCACTATTCCTCATTTGGAAGATTTCAACGATGGCAAAGGAGTTAAAGTGGAATTCTTCAACAACAATTCCTTAAGCGGCATGCCGGATAAAACAGAATATCATAAGAGCATCAATTTCAGCACATTTGGAGCCTACGGATTTGCCGATGGAATCAGCAAGGACACTCTTTCAGTAAGAATTACAGGCAACTATAAGTCTCCTTTTACTGGCGATATGAAATACACTTTGACCACTGACAATGGATACACTCTAAAAGTAAACGGAGAGATAATAGAAGAAGTCGAGCCCGGGAGTCGAAGAGGTGGTTTTGGATTCGGATTCGGAAGAAAACCTGAATACAAGTCTTTCCCGGTGAAAGAGGGAGAAAACTATGATGTAGAAATAGAATACAAACACGGCAATGGGAACTTTGCCATGCTGCGTGGCGACATTTGTGAGCGTAAACCTTTCGAATTTGAAGCACTTGCAACCGACATGAAAGATATGGATGCAATTATCATCATTGGGGGCATATCCGCTAAAATGGAAGGCGAAGGAGGCGACAAGGAAGATATCGAACTCCCGAAAGTGCAGCAGCAGCTTATCAAAGCCATGCATGCCACCGGCAAACCTATCGTACTGGTCAATTGCTCAGGATCGGCAATTGCTTTTGGAAGCGTAGATGGCTGCTATGATGCACTCATACAGGCTTGGTATCCGGGACAAGGTGGAGCTAAAGCTCTTGCAGAAGTTATCTTCGGCGACTACAATCCGGGAGGTAAACTTCCTGTGACATTCTACCGCTCCAACTCAGATCTCCCCGATTTTCTGGACTACAATATGGACAACCGCACATATAGATATTTCAAAGGGGAACCGCAATACGCATTTGGAGAAGGACTGTCATATACAGACTTCGCAGTTGGTAAAGGGAAACTATCAAAGAAGTCGATGAAAGCAGACGGAAGCGTAAAACTGACTGTTCCGGTGGAAAATATAGGAAATCGCGAGGGCTCTGAAACCATTCAGGTGTATGTAAAGGCTCTTGATTATTCGGGAGCTCCTATCAAGTCGCTGAAAGGATTTAAGAAATTAGAGCTCGCGGCCGGAGAGAAAGGGAAGGCTGAAATCATTTTAGACGGAGAGGCATTCGAATATTATGATCCTTCAATTGATGAACTTTCCACCCGCTCCGGACGTTATCAGATACTCTACGGCACTTCTTCTCGCGATAAGGATCTTAAGAGTTTGGATTTTTCTGTAGAATAAAGTTAATAAAATAGATATGGCTAAAGAACAACTGTGGGGATACATAAATAAAGAGGGCGAATATGTAGTGGAGCCAAAGTTTCATGATGCCTGGAATTTTCATGAGGGGCTCGCCGTGGTCAAAGTGGAATGGGCACGCGGGTATATCGATCGTGATGGCAACTACGTGATCGAGCCGAAATATCAATATGCCGGTCCTTTCCGTGATGGGAAAGCACGAGTGATGCTCGACGATGTATGGGAATTTATCGACCATAAAGGAAACACCATTGGCGCGGCTGATCCGGTTAAGATGGAAGATGACTCCGTAGCGGAAGAAGAGCCTCTGCCTACTCTGAAAGGGAAGAAATTTGGATATACGGATGCTGAAGGTAAGTTCGTCATCAAGCCTTCATTTGTCCAAGCCAAACCATTCTCTGAAGATCGGGCGGCAGTGCTTGTTAAACTTTAGTCAGTTGCACCTTTATTGAAAAAAAAGCACCTATTATAAAGAAAGCTCCGCGTCGTCTGCGGAGCTTTCTTATTTAGAATAATAGTTCTATTTAGCGGAGGGAATAAGGGTATAGGTTTTGACCACTCCATTGTAGTCACACTTTACGGTTGCTTTGTCAGAGTGAGATTTTGGTTGCTCGATATCAATCTTGACATTGCTTCCATTTGAAGCTACGGCTGTCACTTCGGGTGTCTTGTCAGAAAGGAGAGTATAATTGACATCATAACGGTCAAATCCTGTATATCCATTATCAACGGTAGAACGTGTCGGATGCTCGGGAAGGTTAAGTGCCACTCCATTGACAGCGATAGTGATTTCCGGCGCAAGAGTGTGGACGAGATCATCCCCTTTCTTACTGAATCCGATTCCATTCAAAGCTACAGCAGGACGTCCGGGAGCCCCTTCTGCCACGAGATATATGGCGTGTTTTCCCTCGAGTCCGTCGACTGCATCTGAGACGTCGATCTTAAACTTAGTTATCTCACTTGGTGAACCTGCCGGCACAACAATCTCGCCAATCTTCTTCCCTTTCCAGGTATCATTGGCATATGGGCCATCAAGCATTACACTCAACTTAACCGGCCACGGAGCTTGCGGAGTGAGGAATACATTGAATTCCGTTTCGTTGCCCTTCTTTGTGCCTTCGAAAGGCTTGAGCCCCTTAGTAGCTTTATCAAGGCCTCCAAAACCGAAATACTTATACCCTACAATATCGCCACCGTTCATATTGACCTTCATGTTGGGATCCCAAATATCCCATGTGTCTTGCATCGAGCCAATATTAGAGAGATAGCAAGCATAGCCGGCATCGTAATATTTATATGGGTCGAGACCATATATCTGGAATCCCTCAGATGTGACCTCAGCACCCGGATAATAATTGCCGTCGGCAGCCTTGACAGTCCATTTCTCATCGGCAGCATAAGGATCATAGCCTGTAATGGTGACAATACCTCCATCCGCAACTTTTTTCTTATCCCACTCGATCTTGACAGGAGCCACCATTGCCTGACGGGCAAATCCGAATCCGCGCGGCGGACGATGATAGAATACGTACCACTGTCCGTTGATCTCCTGAAGAGAGCCGTGTGTGTTATGAGCGGCATTAGTCTCCTTCAGCGAGCTGCCATCTTCATTGAGCACGATGCCTCTTGAATCTACAAGAACTCCCCCACTTCTCCAAGGGCCGAGAGGAGAATCAGCAAAAGCATATCGGAGAGTGGAATTAGAACTTGGAATCCCATAATCGGGTCCGGAATATCCGGAGAATATCATCACATATTTATTCCCCACTTTTCTGATAGAAGAAGCCTCGAAGAAATTGAAATCGCCCGGATTCTGCTCGCTGTAAAGTGCAGGATACTTGGTGCCTTCCGGATCCTTAAGATTTCCATAGCTTGAGCTTGCCGGCATGAAATAGGGAATAATCTCAGTGCCGGGACGCACAGAATACATAGTATTCTGGTCAAGTTCAGCAGCACTTGAGTGCTGAAATCCCCAAAATCCGTAGGCTCTGAATCCTTTCTTATAGTCAGGATCTTTCTTATCAGAGATCTGCTCTATATATATAGAAGGGTCAAAGCCAAGAATACTCCCTTCCACTACCGCCGAACCGTCAGAATTAAGATTGACGGGGGTGAAGGGGCCATCAGGACGAGACCCTTTGCAGACCATTGCTTCGCGACGTGGGCCGCGACTGTGAGGGAACAGATAGTATTCCTTATTCCCCTTTCTATCTTTGACTTCCACGAGGTCTGGAGCATACATGACATCCCACTTGCCATCTTTTTCATAAGTGAAGATAGCTCCTTCGTCGCGCCAATCAGTGAGATCGTCGACGGGTGCCGACCACATTCTTATGTCCGGGCCGCAATAACTATTATGACGTAAGTCGTGTGATCCGATGATATAAGCCCGATATTTTCCAGGATTATCAGGGTCTTCAAAAACTCGGGGTTCCCCGTCAGGAAGATGTTCCCAAAGGGGTAGATAAGGATTGCCTACACCGGCTTTGTCATTGGCAGAAGCTATACCGCACGATCCTACGATTCCTAAAGTGGAAAAGAATAGTGCAGTAGCCATTCTGCGCAATGCAGATCTGGTACTTTTCATGGTCAGAATAAAAATGAATTTTGAAACAATATTTTGCTATGGCACAAAATTAATCATTTTTTTTGGAATTGCAAAATTTAAGTTTGACTTCTAACCAAGAAAGGCTTTCTCAAATCGCCTCTCCGAGGCTACTATGCAAATAGTTTAACCCCAGGCTGAAGCCTGAGGTTAAAGCACAATATCAGCTCTCCGAGCTGAGTAAATGAAACTTAGAGACGCGCTGGAACGCACGCGGAGCGTGCTTACTACTCAAATTGCTTTTGTGGAAGATGCAAGGTTATTGCGTCCTCCACAAAAGAGTCATTAAATTAGAGTAGGGTCTTTAGGGCTGTAGATCCTTTCGGGGTGCTGATTCCGATTATTATGATTCCATTTTTGCCTGAAAGGTCTACTGACACTGTGGAGCCGGAGAAAGTCTTAGAGGCTAAGCACGCTCCAGCTTGATCGTAGACTGAGATGACACTGCTATCCAAAGCATCTAAGCCGTCAACATTCACCACTATGAGCCCACATCTTGCCACTACCAAAGAAGCTAAAACAGAAGCTCCTGAATCATTAGATTCAAGAATCTTCACACCGGTGTCTACGCTGCCAGTCTCGAAGCATCCGAGATCGGGAGCATCGCCGTTGAATGAGATTCCTTCGGAATAGACACTCTCTCCGCTATAGGGGGCGACGATGGTCCCGGTGTCGATAAGTCGGGAATTACCGGGACGTATCTTCATGAAATCAAGTGAAGGAAGATTTCCCTCAGCATCACGCGCTCCATCCATTCCTTCCGTGCTTATGGAGAGGAAGTCTTCTGGAAGGGTATTGAAATCGCACGTCACTTGAGTGCCACTGATGGAATATGGGGCAAATTCACTCTTGTTGCGGTCGGCTATACCATCGCTTACCGCGATGCAATTGGTGAATCTTATTTCATGACCGGCAGCAACGGGCTCATCAATCCTATATGTGTAATGACTATTGTTTGCCGTGTATTTAGCCGCATAACCGGTGCAATTGTTGAGAATCATGTTGCCGGTATTGTGGTTTTGATCAAAACCTTTCTGAAGGTTATCGAAAGCCAGACATCTATTAAGGATCACATTGTTGCGACCTTGGTTGCTACCCATTTTGAAACCATTGCCATTTCCACTGCAAGGGTTGCCATTTTCAAGAAAACCATTTTCGAAAGCCCAGCAATTGTCGAGAGTAGTCGTAATATCATCGGGGAACCCTCCATCTTTCTTTATGAATTGGTCCCATCCGTCATCACTATTTCTCCAAGCACGACAACCATAGAAATAATTGCCATCACCATGCGAGATTTTCACTGCAAAACCGTCGGCATTTCCCTCGCCCGGATCAATATTGAAATAAGAATCACAATTTATCACAAGATTGTAAGAAGCAAGATTCTTCATTTGAAGTCCGGTGTCGGCATTGCGATAAAACGCACAGTTTTCTATGATGTTATGGTGAGCTTGCTCTGTATTGGCTGCCACATCAGTATAAGAACCACCGGAGGGTTTATTGCGCTCTATCAAGAGGCCATTGTCGCCGGCATTGCAGATCTCCAGGCCATACATATGCCAATAACTTCCGGTGAGACGTATACCCTGATTATTATCAAGAACACTCATATCGCCGAAATCAAGTATCGCACGTCCGTTTCGCGCAAGAAGGGAGATCTTCCCTGCATTCTTCTCTCCTATTGTACTGATATTAATACGATCAGGATAGCGATATGTGCCGGCATTCATATATATTGTATCGCCTGGAGCCACGAGATCCACGGCTTTCTGAAGAGAGTAGAAGGGGCGTTGCAGAGAGCCGTCGGCAGTCTTGTCATCCCCGTCAGGATCGCAATAGTAGACGTGATGATCGTATGCTTTAGTCTCAATTTCGGGAGTTGTGTATGAGATCGGACTCCCATACGTACGCCCTGATTCGTTTTCGGCATAAGGAGTCAATGTATAGGCAGTAGATGGCAATAGATGAAAAACAACTGAGAATTCATTTTCACCCGACTTATAAGCAGCAGCCTCAGTTGTAGGGAGTGAAGAAGTCTCTATCTTATAGCCGGCAGATGTCACAGAAGCCCCGCCATCGTCAGAAATCGCAAGGATCGCCTTGACTGCGACAGAAGTCTCATTAGTAAGATCTTCGATAACTGAGAATGTCGATTCTCCAACAGCAGGCTTAATTGCACCAGCAGTGTTAAAGCTCTTTTCTTCACCATATGCTACTCCGGCAAGAGAAACTGCATATGCCCGATATCTGACTGCTGCAGAAGCAGGGAGTCCTGATAATGTGACTTCAAAATCATCTCCCTTTCCTTCTACCTTGTTAGAACGGATATCCGGAGTTTCATCTATAGCCCAGCAGACACCAACAGAGGTCACATTATGATCGCCAGCATCAGTGATCTTACCCCCTACTAAGGCAGTGGAAGCAGAAATATCCTTAGCATCTTTTGTCTCTATTGTAGCGGCAGTCCCCTCCGGATATGCTGTCACAACTATATTATCAATGTCTGCATCAGAGGTGCTTTCATTGGCAATCTTAAGCCTATTGATCGATCGGTCGTGAAAGAGAATTTCATTATGGGAGTCTGAGACGATATTATGAGCTTGCCCCCAAGTGGCACCTTCATCTTCTGACGCATAGACCACAAGTTTTTTACCGGTGCGTCCCTCATCAAATTTCAACGCAACTACCCCTTGCTTAAGGATTGGAGTGACGACATACGATCCATTCTTAAGCATACGCAACGACGACTTTGAGCCATCCGGGATATATGATTCATTGGTGTTTCTGTAAGCATTAGAATATTTCCATTCCCCTTGCCCGTCGACATCATATGCCTTTTCAGAGGAAGCTTCTTCTTTAGAAGATGGGAAAATGGAAGCATTCTCAAATGATTGATTGAAATAGGGCAATTCATCCATTGTAATCACTTGATTTCCGACTCCGTCTTTTCCATCAGGAAGAGTTATGAGCAGGTCGTCGATATAAAATTGCTTGTTGGAAGTGATTCGGAATCGGATATACCGGGCATCAGGATCGTTGACCATCACCACATGTCTGGTCCAAGGAGTGGTCTCTTTATAGCTCTCAACTTCCACCCATTCGCTTCCGTTGAGAGATTTCTCTACATAGACCTGCCGGTTATTGTCGAGAGCGTAGTATACAACAGCTCCGGCACCCTTTGGCAAGAGAGGAGAAGTGATACCATCCTTATAGGTAAATTCGAAAGAAGAGGCTCCGGAATTGGCTTCAGTATTGGTCGACTTATTCTTATTGACAGTCCAATCGCCGGTGGATGCTGAAACTACAGACTTTCCAGCCTGCCATGCATCTTCCTCAAAGCCTTCATACTGATATGTATAGTCAGAAGCAAGAGCAGAGGATGCCATGCTTACGACCGTTGATATCGTCAGAAGACGAAAGTTTTTAATAAGATAGTTCATAGATGTAGGTAGTTAGGTATATAGTAAGAGATGATTTTTAAAGACTTGTAACCAAAACAAGTATGATTCCAAAGATAATAAGGAGAGTATTTGAGACGGCATAAGTAATTGTATAACCAAGAGCCGGGACAGAGCTTCCGAGTCGCTCTTGGACAGCACCCAGACCGGCCGTGGTCTTTCTTGCTCCTGCGCAGCAACCCAATGTCACCGCCGGATGAAACTTAAAGAGTTTATGACCGATAAGAATTGATAGGAACAATGGGACGAGAGTGACTATAATCCCGGCAACAAATATCTTCGGTCCTACTTCTGAAAATGCACTAATGAAGGATGGTCCTGATGCTATACCGATGACTGCGATATACATATTCAGGCCAAGATTGTTGAATACCCAAAGAGAAGCCTTGGGAATTGCACCAAACACAGGGCGCTTCGAACGCCACCAACCCATCACAAGACCGACAACAAGCGCTCCACCACTGGCTCCGAGACTGACTGAAACAGCACCTATCTTAATTGCGATAGCACCCAAGAGACCACCAAGGAGAATACCGATGCCGATGAATACAAAGTCTGTGGCAAGAGTTTTAGGATCGGCATATCCTATTTCCTTAGCAGCACGCTCGAGACATTTCTTTGAGCCTACGAGTTCTACGATATCACCGGGTTTCACCACGGTGCCACCAAGAGGATTGAGCGCAACATCATTTCTTACGATTTTCTTTATGTCGACGCCATCCATAAACCGCTCCTCTATGAGATTATGAACTGACATCTCCTTAAATTTCTTGGAGACAGTCACGTCGACATCTTCCACCGGAAACGAAAGCAATTCTACACCTGCCACTTCATGACCAAGCCATGCATGATCGCCGACGATCATTTCTCGTCTTGCCGCTAAAGCCACAATATCATCTTTATAGATCAGTGTGTCGGGAGTAATATTATCAATTATTGAGGAGTCGGAAGCTCGTTTGATTCGCTCTACCGTCACTCTGCGTCCTTGCTTCTGAAATTCCGCCTCGAGCTCTGCAACGGTTCTTGGCTGCGACATCCAATCGCCTGAAGCTTCAAAAGCACGGAATGCAACAGGCCGCGCGGCGTTAAAGCTTGCAGGGTCATTGCTTCCTGTGACTGGACTAAGGGTCTTTTCCAATTCACGTGTCATGGCCTTTACTTTATCAAGGCCACCCATCATGGCGGGGCCGACATAGCCAAGGAGCCAGACAGCACCAAGTGTGCCGAACACGTAAGTCATAGCATAGCATACCGGGATTGCAGCTACCATATCCTTGATATGTTCGGGAGAGCCGGCAAGGGAGTTGACGGTATCTTCTGCAGCTCCTACTACAGGAGAAGCGGTTGATGCTCCTGCCATCATACCGGCAGCCTGACCCGGATTAAGCCCGAACCAGAAAGACACGCCAATTGAAGCACCAAGGATGAGAACGCATACCACTACAGCAAAAAGCACTTCTTTAAGTCCATCACCTTTTAAGGATTTAAAGAATTGCGGGCCTACGCTATAGCCGATACAGAAAAGAAAAAGAAGGAAGGATACAGTCTTAAGAGGACCGCCGACATCTATATTCAGCTGTCCTACGAGGACACCGACTATCAGGACGGATGTCACCGTGCCAAGGGCAATGCCTTTAAACTTAAGTTTTCCAAGCCAAAATCCTATTCCTATGGTAAGAAACACCGCCAAAGCGGGTGTATGCCTTAATGCTTCAACCAACCACATAATTAATAATTTATAATTCTTAATGCATAATGCAAAATTAATGATTTTTTTTCGATATTTTACACTAATATTAACAATAGTTTAGATTCTATGTTTAAGATTCTCTCCTTTGAAAGAAGTTAGTACTCCAAATCTGCGAAAAAGCACATCAGATAAAATATAGAAGGGGAGAAAACGTTATATCAATAGGTTGAGTCTTAGTCATGAGGCTAATAGCGGCAATCAAAGCTATTGACCTCTATATCATGGCCGACCAATGGAAGATAAATAAAAAATATATAGAACTACTATCTAATACTGACAAAATGAAACATATAATATTGACTCTTTGTCTCATAATCTTTTCCACATACATATCAAAGGCGCATACACCTGACACTCAATTCAGTTATCCGCCCGTAAATATAAATGAAAAACCTTCTGAAAACGAACCTGCTTCAGTAATTATTACAGCAGGACAGTCTAACACAGATGGCAGAGTTCCGGCTAATCAATTTAGCAGTTTGATAGGGGAATTTCCTAATTGTCTGTGGAGATTCGGAAGTGCTGATAAAGAATTAACACCAGGAAAGTTTGAAATATTCAGTCCTTCCGACTCCACAAAAAGGAGATTTGGCCGATGGGCCTATGATGCTCAGGTATATAAAAACATTAGCCAACGTATTCAGAAGCCATTTTATGTTATCAAATGGAGCATGGGAGGCACCTCAATTGACACATTGGCTAACAGCAATCACGGATTTCATTGGTGCGCTGATTCCTTATGGATGAATCGTGTTGGATCTACAAAAACCGGAGGCAAATCTTTACTTCTATCTTTTGAAGAAACAATAGCAGATGCTATTGAGAATGAATTGTCTAAAATTCCGGAAGGTTATGAAATAAAGGCTTTCTTATGGCATCAAGGTGAAAGTGATCGGGATTATGGCAAAAACTATTATCATAATCTTAAGGGATTGTTGGAACATGTAAGAAATTTCTTGGTCAAAAAGACCGGCAATCCTAAATATTACAGTCTTCCATTCATTTTTGGAAGTGTATCGCGCATCAACCGTCAATACAATGAGGATGTCTATCAATCCATGAAAACACTTGCTGAAGAAGATCCAAATGTCTATATGATAGATGTAGAGAGTGCCGAGCTGCTTGATGACCGGTTGCATTTCACTGCTAAATCTGCTATAGACCTTGGCAACAGAATGTATCGGATAATGCTTGAAAATAATATAATTAAATAATTGAACTCCGAAATTGGATGAGAGGCTGAAGGACTGCTTCAGTCTCTTTTTTTCTTATATACCCTCTTAGTTGGGAATTTCTTAAATTTTTCCATAAAATTTTGTAACGTTCTGAGGGTTTGTACATCTTATCATAAAAAAGAGATTCATCAATGACGGAACAGGATTTTAAAGAAACGGTGTTGCCACATCATGGAGTGATGATGGCTGAGGCAATGCGTCTTCTTAAAAACCGTGATGAAGCTCTTGATTGTATGCAAGATGCGGTGACAGCTCTCTGGAAATCAAGATCGAAACTTACCCAAGTAAGCAACATCAGGGCATATTGCATCAAAAGCGTATCCAACAGAGCGTTGGAAATGATACGACATCGTCAAGACAGATATTCTGATTATGGTGAAGATTTACCAAGTGATGAATCTGCTACGTCTGAAATTGAAGGAAAAGAAAAGGCTACGATTCTGAGAGAAGCCATAAAGCTTCTTCCCGAAAACGAAAGGAAAGTAGTCTTGCTCAAAGCCATAAAGGGGATGACGAGCGATGAGATTGCCGAGGCTTCCGGATTGACACCCGTCAACGTCAGAGTGCTGTTGCATAGGGGAAGAAAACGAATAAAAGATTATCTTAAAAAATATTACGGATTATGATGGAAAAGGATTGGAATAAACAAGAACTGGATAAACTTATCCAAGACTGGACGGATGAGTTGCTCCCTCCGGATTTAGAAAGTCAAATAACCGATAGT
>CAYNPB010000024.1:0-6226 GCA_964399005.1 uncultured Sangeribacter sp. | reverse complement strand
TCTCGAATAGGGAAAGGACTCCACAGGAAAATGAATCGGACCAAAATGAATCCACCCCTGAGCAAAACCTCACTGAAACTATTGTAGAAATAAATGCAGGGATCGTCAATATGATGGATAATGCTAAAGAATGTCTGAATATGGCAAAGGTTGACTTATTGCCAATAAGTATTTTTGCAGAAGGCAATGAGTCAAAAGACTTTGAATTGACCTTCGATGAATTTGCATCTTCAGAATCTTTAGGAGAAATGCAGGAAGTCAAAATATTTGAGACAAATCTCATAAATACTTTTAACGAATTCAGGAAAATCAATATTAACCTGAAATTTGAAACTGACAATAAAAAAACAGAAATATGATACGATTACTTACATGTGCGCTCATGCTTTTTGCCTTAGTTATCCCATCGGCATTAGCGCAAGCCGGTAACCAACCGGAGTTGAGATTAAGGCAAGGGACTTCCTTTGCGGGATTCGATTACACTTACATTTCTCCATGGATGTTAAAATCCATGCGACAAAAGGACTTGGCTGAACTACAGAATATTCCAGTTGAAAAGGTTGAGCATATAGAGATCTTAAAAACGAAAGTCAGTGGTAATTCCTCCCAGTTCAAATCTATAATTAATCAACTGTCGGCTGAG
Organism: uncultured Sangeribacter sp.; assembly: GCA_964399005.1. Lineage (GTDB taxonomy): Bacteria > Bacteroidota > Bacteroidia > Bacteroidales > Muribaculaceae > Lepagella. Next base: position 5,583 of record CAYNPB010000024.1, on the reverse strand, counting down.
ATGAATCTCATTGGATATAATCGTGATGGCGACAAAGGAGTGAAGATATGCGTAGACTCATCATTGATAAAGGACTCACATGGGAATATTATGACTAATCCTGATGGATCTGAAAAAGAAGTAGTGGAACGAATATTGGTGATCCAATGGGCTCATAACGGTATCGAACATCTTGTCACGTACATAGTAGGGGAATTCACTCCTGAAGAGGTGACCAGTATTTTCCATTTTTAAATCTATCTCACTTCACAATGAAACAACTTATTCTCGCCGCAATAATGTCAGCTCTATCAGCGACGGGCGCATTCGCATTACTTCCCAAGATAGATTATCAAGCACACTATATGGAAGTTACGGAAGTCGAGCGTCAAGATACTTGCCTGCGGGTGTCAGTCATTCTGAAGCATTTGCCGGGATATTGGGTATCTATCCCTAAAAATGAAACTTACCTTGTAGCTCAGGGCGACACTACCAGAAAATATAAGCTCCTTGGCTCTGAAAACATGGAGTTAGACAAACGAATATGGATGAAAAAATCGGGGCAGCATGAGGGTGTTCTCATATTCGAAAAGATACCTGCAGATATCAATGTTGTAGACATGCTCTTGTCTGAATCTAACGATAATATAGAGACTTTGATATTAGGATTACATCTTGATGAGAAAGATACCACTCCCCCACTTTCATTGATTAATCCCAAAACGCTATTCGACACGACTTCCTATGATAAATGGAAAGGTCTTGAACCCGAAATCTATACGGATATTCCTTTCTATCAGGAGAATGGAAAAGCTCATATAAAGGGGCAACTAAACAACTATCATCCTGTAGCCGGATTTTCATCTCTAAACATTTATACAAACAATTATATTACCGGATCAAGGGATCTACAGACGGAAAGTATAAATCCTGATGGCTCATTTGAATTTGATTTGAGTGTGGATTATCCACAATTCTCTACGTTTCAGATTGGAGACCTTATGACAAAAGATATATTTGTCATTCCAGGAGATACGGTAGAGTTCATTACCACCACGGAGGCTGACTTCACAAACCCGTCAACCGGATTCAGGAAATATTTCGGATTTACCGGACCAATCAACGACGCAATTGCCATTAATCTGCTTACAGATAGTTTGGAAACCAGATTTGGACTTGACGAAATCTTATTCGAAACTACCCGGGTTCAAACAAAATCTTTGACAGATTCCACCAATAATAATAGGGATAAGCCCCGGATTGATGTTAATAAAGTCATAACTGAAATAAATAATTTTTTAGACCAACTTCCCGTCAGCCAATACGTTAAGGATATATTGGCAAGTGTAGCAATCTCACGCTTAGCATTTACAGGTGAGCCATCGGACGAGCTTAAACGATTGATGACTTGCAACCCTTTGATAATAAGCTCCGGGTATAGGTTCAAATATAACCCGATCTCCATTAAATTCAAAGATAGCATTTCTACCCCCGAGATAGAAAACGGTTTCTTGCATCAATTGCAGTTGGTCTATTCTCTTATTGGATCAATTGAAGTGGGCACTTTGCACGATAGGGAATCATTAGAAGAGACAAAACAGAATGTGGCAGAGTTATCAAGCCAGATTACCTATCCTGCTTTGAATCGAGCGCTGCTCAGTGCATATACAGAAATGGTGGAAGATGTCATATTGAAAGAAAATGTACCCAAAAAAGAATCTCCATATATAATGCTTGATGTCGGCGAAGATAAAGATATACTTGAAGAATTGATCAAGCCATATCTCGGCAATCTAATATACATAGATTTTTGGGAACTTGGTAGCGAACCTTGCAGACTGAGTATGATAGATCAGAAAAATAATGTTGAGAAATTCGCTGATAATCCCTTCAAAGTGCTGTATGTGTCGGATGATTCCAACATGCCGGGATCAAATCAATGGCTCGAAAAGAAAAATATTCAGGGAGAACATATATATCTTAGCAGTGAAAACTGGAAAAGGATATCCGAATATTTCAATTTCGATGATATCCCATTCGGTTTGCTTTTAGGTAAAGATGGAAATCTTATCAAGACCCATTTTTATCTGAACGGTCAGAATGCAGACAAAGAGATAGAGCGACATCTTAGCGATTAATAGAGACCATTCGATAGGACGCACTCCACTAAAACAAAAACCAAGCTTAGGTTAGGACGCATGGCTCGTGCGTTCCTACTATCTTATTGCATTATTAATCAATGTAACCCATATTTTATCATGAGACACAATTATTTGGCATTTCGAATATTATTAGTGTTTTTATTGTTTTCAGTATCATGCGGAGTCATATTTGCGGCTTCGCCCGGCGACTCGATCTATATATCCGGACGATTGAAGGAATCATTGGGCAAAACGGATCTTACCAATGGCTGGGCAGTCTTGTTGGATTCCCAAGGCAATCCAAAAGACTCCATGAAGACTGATGCCGGAATGAGTTTCATCAATGGAGAGGTTATCAAGATGTCATTTTTCGGCTTCCATGTGCCAAGAACTGATTCCATTTACAATATAGAGTTGAGTTGTCCTAAATATACTTCCAAGATCATCAGCTACGAAGTAAAGGATATTGGCAAGCGGGAAACGAGAAGAACGATACCGACCGTATACCTTGAACGAGCACCAAAAGAACTTAATGAACTTACAGTCACTGCCACGAAAATTAAGTTTTACAACAGAGGTGACACTATAGTATATAATGCTGATGCCTTTGAACTTGCGGAAGGATCGATGCTGGATGCACTTATTGCCCAGCTGCCGGGAGTAGAGCTGAAAGAAGGGGGACAAATTATGGTAAATGGCGAACAAGTGGAGTCGCTTCTTCTAAACGGTAAGGAGTTTTTTGACAACAACAATGAACTGATGCTCGAAAACATCAGTGCCTATACAGTCAAGAATGTAGAAGTTTACAAAGGACATTCCACTGATGAGAAATGGAGGAATGAAACCTATAAAGAAAAACATCTTACCATGGATGTAAAGCTTAAACGAGAATACAGCACAGGGTTGACTGCAAATGCTCAGCTTGGTTATGGCACTTCTGACCGCTATATGGGTCGTCTGTTCGGACTATGGTTTAACAATACTACTCGCCTGACTGCGCTTGCCAATTTTAATAATCTCAATGACACACGCAAGCCGGGTCAGAAAGATACCTGGCGACCCGAAATGATGCCCTCCGGCACCCGTAAATATCAGTTGGCAGCAGCAGACTACAATTATCAAGATGCAGAGGATAAAAAGCGGTTTCGCGGCGACATAACGTTCACGCGTACTTACACTGACAACCGCACGACTACCGCCACCACCAATTTCCTCACGGATGGCAATACGTACGAAAATTCATTCAACAAAGCATACAACAGCCATATTCGCCTGAGTTCATACCACTACGGAACCATCAGGACAATAAAATGGATGCCGACTTACGTAGTAAAAGGTATATATCAAGACAAGGATAATGAATCGGAAGCTTTGTCCGCATCTTTCTCGCAAGAGCAGAAAGATATGACAATGGATGCACTGAGGGCAATCTATACAACTGGAAGCGAGGAAACATTGAAAGAGATACTCAATCGCGCCTCGACCAGATCTGACGGCAGGACACGGAACTCGGAAATTCAATTTTTTCCCGGGATATATTACTTCATACCAAAGACTAACGACAATCTTAGCGATGAATTCGGAATCCGGTATCGAACTACCAAGGAAGATATATGGAAAGACTACACCATCAACTATGGAAATAATCCAATGCCTTCCGACGTTCGCCGACAATATATCGACAATAAGCCCCATACTTATCTTGGCATTCAGAATAATATCACTTACTCACTCAATGTCAACAATTTCCATTGGAGCCTCAACTATGAATACTTCTTTGCAGAAGAAGTGAAGGATTCCTATCAATATGCGCTTGACAGATTGGAAGATATGGGAGTATTCGGAGTGCTCCCCGCCGGATGGGCAAGCACCTTGGATCCTCAGAATTCATATACATCAAAGACCCTGTCAAATACCCATACCATATCCCCATCATTATACTACTCCGGCGGATTAAAAAAGGGAAAGAAATATTATTATATTCTGAATATTTCTCCCGAGTTTTCATTCAGGCATGTACATCTTGACTATACGCGAAACGCTCATTTCTATCCCGTAAGAAAGAATTTCTTCCTCACGACTACGAGCGGAGGGAATGCAAGCTTTTCAGTTTACTTAGATGCCAAAATAGATGAGGAGACCCGTTATCTGCAACATAAACATCACATCAACGTTGAGATGAATATCAAGCCAAAGGCACCAAACTTGCTTGATATGGTAGAGATCACTGATGACTCCAATCCACTAAATATCTATGAGGGCAATCCCGACCTTAAGGTCGAATATAATTTCAGCCCCAAGCTCACATATATCTTCCAAGGTCCACGAAAGCATCCATTGAATAATTATGCCACTATAGTGATGTCAGTTACCAAAAATGCCTTGACACGCGGTTTTACATACGATACACAGACAGGCATACGAACAAGCAAGATGTATAACGTAGACGGCAACCGGAGTCTTATGTTGAACAATAATTTCAATATTCAGTTTGGTACCAAAAACCAGTTTACGTTTTCTTCAGCAACCGGAGCGACAACAGGCCAATACACCGATATGATTGGTACAAACACTGTAGAGCCGGAACTTTCAAAAGTTGACAACACTACTATTTCAGAGCGACTTACTTTGGGATGGCAAATCGGGAAACAGTCGATTAGCTTAAACGGGGAATTTATAAATCGGCACAGTTCTTCCTCTCGTCCTGATTTTCAGACAATCAATGCCAATCACTTCAGCTATGGAATCGTAGCCAATTTCAAACTTCCATACAATATAGGCATAAACACCGACTTCAATGTCTATACTCGACGGGGATATGGAGTGAAGGAACTTGACACTTCTGATGCAATCTGGAATACTCGTGTGACCTGGACTCCCCCGAAAGCTAAGGAGTGGACGTTTATGATTGATGGTTTTGACATGCTGCATCAGCTTTCTAATGTCAATTACGCCGTGACGGCTTCAGGACGCACCGTCAGCTACAGCAATGCTCTTCCGCGATATTTCATGGTATCTGTACAGTATCGCTTCCAGCGGCAGCCTAAACGAAAGTGATGAATGGTAATATGATTGGGGGGGTTGGATGTTTGAGGAGTTAGTTATTAATTGTTTTAAAGAGAAAGGGTCTGACAGGAATGCCAGACCCTTTATTTAGGTTGAAAAAGTAATCGAGATTACTTCTTAGCGATCTTCTTGTAGCCGTATACTGCGCGGTCGCCAAGTTCCTCTTCGATGCGGAGGAGCTGGTTGTACTTAGCCATACGGTCAGAACGGCTTGCAGAACCGGTCTTGATCTGACCAGCGTTAGTTGCAACAGCGATGTCAGCGATTGTAGAGTCTTCAGTCTCGCCTGAACGGTGAGAGATGACTGCAGTGTAGTTGTTGCGCTGTGCCATTTCAACTGCACGGAGAGTCTCAGTAAGAGAACCGATCTGGTTAACCTTAACGAGGATAGAGTTAG
>CAYNPB010000023.1:0-24808 GCA_964399005.1 uncultured Sangeribacter sp. | reverse complement strand
TTAGTTAAAAAATCTAAATATTGCAAAAGGCTTGCAAAAATTTCATTATATTTCATTAACTTTGTAAGGAATTGTAGCAAATTCAAAATAACTAATTAAAACAACTCATCAACAACTTTTTTAAGATTTTACCATGGTAAACAATCTCTTTTGGCTTGTGCCCGCTTCATCTATTATAGCACTGGCACTCGCTTTTTATTTTTTCCGTTGGATGAAAGGTCAGGATGAAGGCACGGACACGATGAAGAAGATAGCTTCTTACGTGCGTCAAGGTGCCATGTCCTATCTCCGTCAGCAGTATAAAATAGTGACAGTGGTGTTCCTCTGTCTTGTGGTGCTTTTCTCCATAATGGCTTATGGTTTTGGAGTTCAGAATGAATGGGTACCGGTTGCATTCCTTACCGGCGGCTTTTTCTCCGGTCTTGCAGGATTTCTCGGCATGAAGACAGCTACATATGCTTCTGCCCGTACAGCAAATGCTGCCCGCGAATCTCTAAATTCCGGCTTGAAAGTGGCATTCCGTTCAGGTGCAGTTATGGGACTTGTTGTAGTAGGCCTCGGACTGCTCGACATTTCATTCTGGTATCTTATCCTTAACTGGGCCATAGATCTTCCCGACACCCAGAAACTCACAATGATCACTACCACCATGCTTACATTTGGAATGGGAGCCAGCACACAGGCGCTGTTTGCTCGTGTAGGAGGTGGCATCTACACAAAGGCAGCTGATGTCGGTGCCGATCTTGTAGGCAAGGTGGAAGCCGGTATTCCTGAAGATGATCCCCGCAACCCGGCAACCATTGCCGACAACGTCGGCGATAATGTAGGCGACGTAGCCGGAATGGGAGCGGATCTTTATGAGTCATATTGCGGCTCAATACTTGCTACGGCAGCTCTCGGTGCTGCAGCGGGTGCGGTTGGATTCATGGATGTTGAGGCAGGGAGCATTGCGCTTCAGACAAAGGCTGTGATGGCTCCTATGCTTATTGCGGCAGTCGGCATCCTGCTTTCCATAATAGGTATATTCGCTGTCAAGACAAAAGAAAATGCCACCATGAAGAATCTGCTTGGTGCTCTTGCTACAGGTACGAATCTTAGCTCTGCTCTAATAGTAGCTGCAACATTCCTGATTATGTGGGCTCTTCAGATTCCCAACTGGATAAATCTTTCACTCTCAGTAGTAGTCGGATTAGCTGTCGGCATAGTTATAGGCCAAGCCACTGAATACTATACTTCTCAGTCATACAAACCTACAAAAAAGCTCGCAGAAAGTGGCACAACCGGTCCGGCAACAGTTATCATCTCCGGAGTAGGTCTCGGTATGATTTCTACAGCCATTCCTGTCATCGCTGTTGTTTTCGGCATAATCATGAGCTACTATCTCGCCTCCGGATTTGATTTCGCTAATATTTCTTGGGGGCTTTACGGTATCGGTATAGCAGCTGTAGGTATGCTTTCCACACTTGGGATAACTCTTGCTACCGATGCATATGGTCCTATTGCTGATAATGCCGGCGGAAATGCAGAGATGAGCAGTCTTGGTGAAAATGTCCGTAAGCGCACCGATGCTCTTGATTCTCTTGGAAACACCACAGCTGCCACAGGCAAGGGTTTCGCCATTGGCTCGGCGGCTCTTACAGGGCTTGCCCTGTTGGCTTCCTACGTTGAGGAAATTCGCATGGGTCTTCACCATATAGGTCAGGAATTTATTCAGGTTGGCACTACGATTGATCCTATAAGCAACACCGAAATACCGCGTATGATTGCTCTGAATCAGGCTACATTTCGCGATTTTATGGTGGCTTACGACGTCAACTTGATGAATCCCATGGTGCTTTCAGGCATGTTCATAGGTGCCATGATGGCATTCCTTTTCTGTGGGCTCACAATGAATGCAGTTGGTCGTGCCGCTTCACATATGGTTGAGGAAGTGCGTCGTCAGTTCCGTGAGATCAAGGGAATCCTTACCGGAGAGGCAGAGCCGGACTATGCTCGTTGCGTTCAAATCTCTACAAAGGGAGCGCAGCGTGAGATGGTCTTCCCATCACTTCTGGCAATAGCTGTTCCTATTCTTGTTGGTCTCATCTTTGGCGTGCCCGGAGTGATAGGTCTTCTCATTGGTGGCCTTTCTGCCGGATTCGTGCTTGCAGTCTTCATGGCCAACTCTGGTGGCGCCTGGGATAATGCAAAGAAATATATTGAAGAAGGCAACTTCGGAGGAAAGGGTAGTGAAGTGCATAAGGCCACAGTTGTAGGCGACACTGTCGGCGACCCATTTAAGGATACATCCGGACCGAGCCTCAACATTCTCATTAAGCTCATGTCGATGGTAGCAATCGTTATGGCTGGACTCACAGTTTCATGGAGTCTTTTCTGACATCACTAAACAATATGAAAATGAGACACTCTGCAAAAGGGTGTCTCATTTTTCTATTTTATCGGAGGATCAACTGTCGCTCTTGGGCTACAGTGATAGGAGAGGAATGGCCGGAAAGCAACACTGTTTCCGAAGGCAACGTCAATATTTTATTGACTATTGATTTCTCTAAATCCTCGCGGTTCCCTCCGGGAAAATTGGTAAGTCCCGGGCCATGCTGATAAAGCAAATCTCCCACAAAAGCCACATTCTCTTCCGGTGAATAATAAGTGACAGATCCGGGAGTATGTCCCGGCGTGTGAATCACTTTCAGATAGAACCCCGAATGAGCTTTGAGTCGGATTATTTCTCCATCATATAGCTCTTCATAGTGGGCAACTCTTATAGGATTCCCGGAATTTGCGCTCAAATTAAGATAGGGGTCGTTCAAGTAGCGTGCATCTTCAGGATAAATATAGATTGGAGCTACAAGTTTTTCCCTCAATAATTCGGCTGCTCCCATATGGTCAAAATGTCCATGAGTGAGAAGAATTTTCTCTATCGTCCATCCATTTTGACGAATCACGTCGTAGATAAGCCCAGCCTGAGCGCCCGGATCAATCAGAAATCCAGATTTGGTATGCTCATCTATGTAAAAATAGGTGTTCTCGGCAAATACACCCTGAACCTGAAGTTCTCTTACCATGACTGAACCCTTTACACTAATTGACATCCATCAGGACCGCATACGTGCGGACGTTCGCTGCTTTCAGAAGCTTTCTCTGTGTCTTCAATTCGACGCTTTGCTCTTTCGAGCGCCGACTTCATTCCATCAATTGTCATCGCTCCGGGAACGGCGAATTCTCCATTGAATACCATATATGGCACTCCATGTACTCCACGCATCTGTGCCTCACGTTCATCAAAACGGACATCATCAGCATACTTATCGCTTTCGAGCACCTCTTTCACTTCCTTTTCTTCCATGCCGGCTTCTTTTGCAACTGCTTCAAGCACCTTATGGTCTGCCAACTCAAGATTCTTAGTGAAATATGCGTCAAATAGAAGCTTGTTGAGTTTTTGCACCGTCGCATAGTCATATTTGCTTTCTGCAAGCTTCATAAGGCGGTGAGCATCGAAGGTATTGCTGTAGAGAGTACTTGCATATTTGAAGTCTAATCCAAGTTCTCGGCCAAGAGAAGAAATCTGCTCTATCTGCTGCATGGCCTGTGGCACGCTGAGACGATACTTCATGGCAAATCTTTCAGAAGTAGGGCCTGTCACTTCTTTAGAAGCAGTAGGATCCAATTCAAAAGCACCATAATCGATTTTCACGCTATCTGTCATTCCGAGTTCTTCGATTGCTTTTTCAAGCCTTGTTTCGCCAATATAGCAGTAAGGACATGCAAAGTCACTCCAAATTGTGATGGTCATCATAGTATTTTCCTTTCTAATCTAATTTTGTATTGCAAGCCACACCTTTTTTATATAATGCACTTCAAAAGTACGCTTGCAAATTAGGTTATTTATGTTTATTCATTAACAATTGATTTCAAAACTTTTATAAAGCTCTCTATTTCTTTTGCTGAGGCAAGTGAAGACAAAGCCAGGTGTCTTTCATTAGCAATCTTCAATATCATCGGCTTTATTTCTTTCGCTTGGTCAGTGAGCCAAATGCGGATGCATTTATGACTGAGTGGTTCAGCCTTTACGTATCCTTTTTTAGCCAAAGCAGAAACTGATCTGCAGATTGAAGCCTTATCTTTTCCTACCATCTCGCATATTTCGCATTGCTGTAATCCATCGTGGGAATAGAGTGCACGAAGTATCATATATTCTGCTGCGGTAATTGGGACACCCTCATTCTTAAGAGCAATCTCCAGTTGAGAAGTCATCTTCTGAAAGGCTGCGCCAACCAGACATCCCACAAAGGGCATTTCATATGTTTTATCTTCATTCATACTATCAATTTTCAACTTTCATTAATATAACACATCATCATTAAAATGGTTGACATCTCAACTAAAAAAAAGAATATGCTTCTTCATATTTTAAACTCCAAGAAAAAAAGTTAATCGTTAAGGTAATGATTTAAAATAGAAGAGAGTCATTAAAGTATATTGAATAATAGACAACTTCATAAATAAATATACCATTATATGAGAAAAACAATAATTTTTTCAGCATTACTCATTTTATCTGCTTCAGCCTTTTCACAAAGCAACTTGGCTGTCAAATACAAAGTCTCTAATCGTGCTTCCGACAATGGAAGCATTAATTCCTCAGAAATGGTATTGGTTGCAAATCCGCAAAATTCGCTCTATTATAATACGGAGAGTCTCTACTGTGATTCCTGCAACTCTACCCCCGAAGGGAAGGCACGACTTCATGAAATTCAGATGAAAGCCTGGACCGTAGTCCATCCCGATGGGACAGTGACATTAGATGGACGAAAACTTGGACTTGTTCCGGAGAAAAAGGAATACCTATATGTGTCTAAAAACCGGGATTCCGGAATGTTGGAGGTCTATGACTATAAAGGTGGAGAATTAGTATATTATGATGAGCCATTGACTGAAATGCAATGGACAATTGCAGAAGATTCCATCAAAACAATCAATGGATATGAATGCATTATGGCGATATCCGACTATCATGGTCGTACATGGAAAGCATGGTTTACTCCGGAAATACCCTTGCAAGAAGGGCCATGGAAGCTGCACGGTCTCCCCGGTCTTATTCTAAGAGCAGAAGGTGGAGATGTCTTTTGTATAGAAGTCGAAGAAGTTGGTCATACTAATTATGAAGTCCCGGGCGTCTACTCAAAAGACCAGTATTCGAAAAGTGAACGCAAGAAAATCCTTGCAGATTATGAGCATTATATCAACAATCTGGAAAGTATTCTGTCAGCACAAGGTGTCAAAATTAATGGTGACGGATCTCCGGCAAATGTGCCAAAATATGACCGAAAACGAAAAGCCTGGGAAACCGATTATTAGTCTCTTCCATTAAAAAAAGAAGTTCCGGCTGAATGTCCGGAACTTCTTTTTATTTTTAATTATAAGATTATTACTTGCGTTCAAGTGTGATGGCGTCAATAGCAGCGATAGTGACAAGGTCAATGATCTCTCGCTCGGATGCATTGCTATTTGTGAAGTAGACAGGTTTCTTCAATCCCATCTGGATAGGACCGATGATTGAACCTACTCCCATACTCAGAAGCATCTGAGTAGTAGTGTTAGCTGCTGTCAAGTTAGGGAATACAAGAGTATTGACCTTTTTGCCTTTCAACATATTGAATGGATAAGTATGATCTCTCAGTTGAGTGTCAAGTGCATATTCCACCTGCATCTCACCATCCACATTTACTTCCGGATATTTCTCATGAAGTTCTTTCACGGCATTAGCCACCAATGTAGCCTCCTCATGCTTTGAAGATCCGAAATTGCTGTATGATAACATTGCTATTTGCGGTTCAATAGCAAAGAATTTCACAGTATGGTCAGCAAGACGAGCAATGTCAACCAAAGCAGCCTTGTCTGCATCCGGATTGACTGCAGTGTCGGCTATAAAGAATGTGCCTTTACGGGTGTTAAGGATATGCATGGTAGCAAAATGGGAGAAGCCCTCTTGCAGACCGATGATAGAGACTACATCACTTGCTGCCGATTCTCCTGCTACATATGATGAATATAGACAAGCATCTGCATCTCCGGTCTCCACCATCATCATGCCGAAATAGGAACGTTCATACATTTTCTCCAAAGCCAAGTCGTAGGAGAAGCCTTCGCGTGCTTTCTTTTCTGCGAGAATCCTTGCATATCTTTCGCGTGTCTCCATTTCTCGGTCATGACGCGGATTGATGATTTCCACCCCTTTAAGCGACAATCCAAGACGCTCTGCACGCTTCTCGATCATCTCTTCATTGCCGAGCACTACCGGTCGACAAACTCCTTCATGTCCGCTTCTTACGGCTGCACGAAGCATATTGTCCATGTTACCCTCGCAAATTACAACTCGTTTAGGAGTATGGCGTGCTATTTCAGAGATACGACGCATCATCTTGCCGTCATCACCCATGAGCGCACGGAGTCTTACCTGATATGCCTCCCAATCCTTGATAGGACGTTTGGCAATCCCTGATTCGTCTGCCGCTTTAGCAACAGCTGGAGCCACACAAAGTAGCAATCGTGGGTCAAGCGCCTTTGGAAGAATATATTCCCTACCGAATTTAATGTTGTTCATTCCATAAGCCTCGTCAACCACAGCCGGCACAGGACGCTCGGCAAGATCGGCAATGGCATGCACTGCAGCTATCTTCATGGCTTCGTTGATTCCGGTTGCTCCGCAATCGAGAGCCCCACGGAATATATAAGGGAAGCCGATCACATTATTGATCTGGTTTGGGAAGTCTGACCTACCGGTGGCCACAATTATATCAGGACGAGTCTCCATTGCCAGATTGTAGTCAATCTCCGGATTTGGATTAGCCAATGCAAACACTACCGGTTTTTCTGCCATAGAAAGCACCATTTCAGGTGTAACTACATCAGCAACCGACAGTCCGAGGAATACATCAGCTCCTACCATTGCCTCAGCAAGGGTATGGAGATCTCGAGTAGTGGCAAACTCACGTTTTTGCTCATTAAGGTTAGATCTGTCGGCACGAATCACTCCCTTAGAGTCGCACATCACCACGTTTTCCCTTCTTACTCCGAGCTGCACATAAAGGCGTGTGCAGCTGATTGCAGCCGCTCCGGCTCCATTCACTACGAGACGGATGTCCTCTATCTTCTTGTCTTGTATCTTAAGCGCATTCAGCAGTCCTGCAGCTGAAATTATTGCTGTGCCATGCTGATCATCATGCATGATCGGAATGTCGCATTCCTTTTTTAGTCGGGTTTCTATCTCAAAGCATTCAGGAGCCTTGATATCCTCAAGATTGATGCCTCCAAAAGTAGGGGAGATGGCTTTGACTATCTGGATGATCTTTTCCGGATCCTTCTCATTGATTTCAATGTCAAATGCATCCAGACCTCCAAAAATCTTGAAAAGAAGAGCTTTTCCTTCCATCACGGGTTTCCCGGCCAAAGCCCCAATATCGCCCAATCCCAACACTGCAGTGCCATTGCTGATTACTCCTACAAGATTCCCTTTGTCAGTATATCTGTAGGCATCTTCAGGATTCTTTTCGATCTCCAGACATGGATATGCCACGCCTGGCGAATATGCAAGCGCGAGATCGTGCTGGGAAGCATAGGGTTTGGTGGGTACAATTTCTATCTTACCCGGTTTGCCCTCCTCATGATAATCAAGGGCCATTTCTTTAGTTACTTTCGAGATGTTTTGCATGTTATAAAATTACTTTCCGATATTGCCGAAACTCTTCAATCAGAGGTATGCGGACACTATCAAACCAACATTTTGCTTATAAACCTTTTATTATATAACACTCTTGCAAGCAAAATTATTTTTAAACTTTAATTTTTATATCTTATCATGTATATTTTATCACATATTAGCCATTTCATTCTGATGCATTATATTGTTCTTAATCATTGGAAATTCAAATTTTTCAAAATATTTTTATTCCTGTTGTAATATCAGCCTCAATATTTTCGTCAAATAAAAAAAAGAGTCTAAAATAATGACCGACGTAGAGTTTAAGGAAATAATACTGCCATGCTATCGGAGAATGTATGCCACTGCATACTCAATTCTGCGAAACGCTGACGATGCATCAGACACGGTTCAGGATGCAATGTCTGTTTTATGGCAAGGTCACCTTTCCCTTTCCGTCCCCGATAATGCAGTGGCTTTCTGCTGCACTGCGACTCGCAATTCATGTATCGATCGTCTCAGACGCGATTCAAAAAGATATTTCGACAATATTGACACAGTTCAGATGTTGTCGTCGGAATCAGCTACTGATTCTGCGGCTTCCTACTCTTCCTCGATTAAACATATTTCCAAAATATTGTCAAATTTTAAAGAAAAACAACGAAAGATTCTTTCCTTAAATATTTTCAGTCAACTTTCCACACAAGAGATTAGCAAAATACTTGGAGAATCTGAAGAAAATGTTCGTACTGTTCTCTGTAGAGGACGGAAAAAAATTAAAGAAGCTTTGAAAGATGAAATATAACTACGAAATAGATTATATAAGAAATCTGCTTGATAAATATTTCCGGGCAGAAACATCTCCTGAAGAAGAGGAAGTTCTCGAGAATTTCTTCAGTTATGTCAACGATGTCGATTTGCCTGCAGATTTAAAGGCAAATCAGGCATTGTTCACTGTTATGAAAGAATTACATACTGTTCCTGACGATAATGATGTGCCTCGGTCATTATCTGAAAACATTGAAAAGATTGTTGCCGTTCCAACAATCAATCGGGATGAGAAGCGCAAGAATAAATTATTTTATTTTTCCCCATACATTGAGATAGGGATCGCAGCATGTATCGCTGTGATAATTGGTATTGTATGTCTTATTCCTGACAGGCATGACGCAACACTCATAAATGACAAAACTGCTTCCTCAAATCAGCTCTCTGACACCTCTCTCGTGCCAAACCTTCCTATCATTGTTCAAGAGCCTAAAAAAATAGAAGAACCTTTATTAGTCGATAATAAAGATAATGATCTCAAAGAGCTGCCGCCCACACACGTAAAAAAAACTGTATCTGTGCCTGCATATCCTGTTTCTGATCCGGAAGAAAACGATGGTTTCTTTGAGGTCACTGATTTGGAAGCGGCTCATGATATTCTGTTAAAGATTGGAAATCTTTTGGCTTGCAACGCTGAATTATCGCAAGATGTAATTGATAATATAGACAAATCATTAGAGAATAATATTGAAACCTCAAAATCTCCGGAAAATGAAAACTTGTAGATTAATTTTTATATTGGTTGTAACGTGCATGATTTCGTTCTCATGCGCTGCAGAAAAGACATTTGCCGAAGTGTCTTCAATGAAGGGTGTCACTTCAATATATATTGGCCCGATGATGTTGAAAATGGCAGGTTCAGGAATCGATTTGGGTAATGGCCAGGATGCAGTAGACCTTGGGAAACTTACAAAAGGACTTTCTTCAATTGAAATTGTCCAATGTGATGACGACATGACAGAAAAAGTGAAGAAAATTTGCAGTAAAACCTTGTCGAAATATCCATTTGAAATCATAACCGAAATCAACGAAGACAATCAGATGGTCGAGATTTCCGGGGTAATGAATAAGGATGGTAAATCGATGAATATGCTTCTCATTACTGTGACGGAAAGCGATGAGCTCGTCTATATTCTAATGAAAGGAAAAATTGACATCGATACCCTCAACGAAGCCATTTCTTTAAATTAGACTTTTAAATTATATAGCTAAAAGAGCCGTGATCCTTACGATCATGGCTCTTTTGTAAAGTTCATTTTTTCTTATTTGAAGATTTCTGCATTTCTGCCAATCGGGAATTTACTATTGTCAGAACTGATTCCGGGAGTTTGCCGTTCTTAGTAATCTGCTCATAGTAGCGAATGGCTTGAGGATAGTTTTGATTAAGGAAATCTCCATGATAATTCATGCTTCCTAAATAAAATCTCGCCCAATCATCGCCGGCTTCTGCAGCCCTTTCTTGTGCTTTTAGTCCTTTTAAAAATCCGTCCTTATATATAGGTTGATTCTGCAACTTCATTCCTGAATGAACTTTTTCAATCCATAGAAGTGCCTGCTGTGCATCCTGTCCTACCTTATCGGAAGCAGGAGCCTGAGGAAGCATTGGTCTGAAAAGTGTGACGCGTGATAGATTTTCTCCAAGTTCACCGGCTATATAATGCCAAAAGAAAGCATCCGGATAGTCTAACGAACCTCCATTTTTAGTGCCAAGAAGATTGGCATAAAGAGTCATCCCTCTTGAATACCCCTTAAGCGCACCGTTGTGGAAATTCTCACGTGCCTTTTTACCATCTTCTCGCACTCCATTCCCTTCTAAATACATACTTCCAAGGGCAGTATATGCAAAGCCTTCGTGATCAGAATGACGCGAGTCGAAGTATTTCTTTGCTGTGTCATAGTCTTTCTGTTGGAAATAATAAAAACCGAGATAGTCGTCGGCCACTTCATTTCCATTTTGAGCTGCGGCATTAAGAAGTTTTATTCCTTCCTGAACCTGTGCTGTAGAAGTCGGAGTAAATGTAAACTTGATAGCTTCCTCGATCTGTTCTTTCTGATCTCCATTATTAATGGCGTGCTGGGTTTGAGTTCGACCCGCTGCAAAAGCTGAGCCTGCAAGAATCATAATGTTGATTGCGACAATAAGTTTTTTCATAGTATAGTAGATTCAAAAGTGTTAATATTACTTGCAAAACACTCTTAGTATATAAATGGTTTGAAAAAATGTTTAAAATTGCAAACAAATGCAATTCTTGATATAAGAATAATTCAATTTTTCTTTGTAATTTTGCAAAAATATCAGTTTTATGACAAAAATAGCAAAGGAGATACAGGATGTCATGGTAGATATGGGAGATGAGTCTCAGGCCATTCATCTTATGCGTTTTTTCAAATGTGCTCCCGGACAATATGGATTTGGCGATAAGTTTTTGGGTATAAGAGTTCCCGAGACTCGCAAACTTGTAAAGGAATGCAGATCGCTTGTTTCTCTTGATGATGCCGTTGAGCTTGTGAAGTCGGAATGGCATGAAGTGCGTCTTGCCGGATTCCTTTTTCTTATAGAACTTTATAAGAAAGCTGTTAAAGCCGGGCAATATAAAGAAATAGAGCTAATTATCACTAAATATTTAGAGCTCATTCCATATGGCAACAACTGGGATCTTGTCGACTTGGTTGCTCCCAAACTGCTCGGAGATTATTTGATCGCTCGCTCCGAAAAACGAAATATTCTCGACATCCTTTCAGATGGTACAGCCAGTCTTTGGCATCAACGAGTTGCTATAGTGGCTACTTGGGCTCTGATATGCAATGGGATATATGATGACACCTTACGTATTTCTCAAAAATACCTTAATCATTCCCACGATTTGATTCATAAGGCTACAGGATGGATGCTGCGCGAAATGGGTAAACGTGGAGGCCACGATCAACTGTTATATTTTCTTGACCAATACTCTTCTCAGATGCCTCGAACGATGCTAAGATATTCTATCGAACGATTGCCTGAACAGCAACGACAGCTCTATTTAAGAAAAAAATGACACGTGATATAATTGCTATTCTTGAGGATAGACTTGGGAAGAAAGATCTTCATTTGGTTGCAAATTGGGCTTCTCAGAGTGTAAAGAACAGGGAAAAACTACTTTCTTTGGCTCTCTTAAGTGAAGATAAGAATAGCTCCAATGCCCTATGGTGTCTGACTCATCTGAGGAAGATTAATGCATCATGGCTTCAATCCAAGCAAAGCCTCTTTATAGATGCCTTGCTAAAGGAAAAAGATACGGCAAAAAAACGAATGCTGCTCCAATTGCTACGTGATCAGACTTATTCAGAGCAAAATCTCCGTGTTGATTTCCTCGATTTTTGTTTATCAAACATCAACGAGGAAAGTGAGCCCTATGCTATCCGATGCTTTTCCCTCTATGTTTCAATAAAATTGTGCCGTTATTTCCCGGAACTGATAGCTGAGTTAGAGCAACGTATTTCTCTTCTATCGCGTGAGCCTCTCTCTCCCGGAATGAAATGCGCTGTCAGAAAAGTATCGGCCGAAATTAGAACCCATAAATCACTTGCCAAGTCGTGAGAGAAACTCTTCACGCTTATTCTCCGATATCGGCACATAAGTCTTTCCATAGACGATTCTGTTCCTTTCTACTATCTCTACCAGAGGGATATTGACAATAAATGATCTGTGAATTCTCATAAAGGTATCAGTTGGCAATAAGTCCTCTATTTCTTTAAGAGTCATTAGAGAAGAAAGCGGCTCATTATTCTTTCGGAATATTATTACCCTATCATTTCTTGCCTCCACATATTCTATAGTGTCCAGTCGAATCTGCATCAATTGATTTTTTACCTTTATCGTAATCATTCGGGGAGTCGTCTGCTCAATATTAGACTTGGAAGTATAAGCGTCATTCATTTTCTTCCACTCTATGGCCCTGCTTATAGATTTCAAAAAATCGGCATAGCTCACGGGTTTCAATAGATAATCAAGAGCATTCACTTTAAATCCTTGCACTGCATAGCTGTCGTATGCAGTGACAAAAATTATTTTAGTGCTTGATGGAATTAAAGCCGCAAAATCAATTCCATTGAGTAGAGGCATATTTATGTCAAGTAGCACTATATCTGCAGCTCCTTCCATAATTGTCTTCACAGCTTCCGCTGCCGATTCAAAACTTCCAATAAGAGATAAGGAAGGAGTTTTCTCGATATATGTCTTTATAAGCTCGCGGGCCAAAGGCTCGTCGTCAATAACTATGCAATTTAGTTTTTTCTCCATTTGCCGAATCGACTTTTATTTCTAACGTCGGTTTGAATCATCAAATTGTGTCATATTTCTTAATGCCGATACATTAATAGTTAATTCAGAAAGAAACATCCCGAATTGCTTCTCAATTCGCAAAGAAGATTTTCCTTTATATAAGAGCTCAAGTTGCTTCTCAATGTTTCGAAGTCCCACTCCGGAGGCTCCTGTCTCAAGATTCCTTGAATCATCTGAAAGACAGGAATTTCTAACAATACATGTCAACTTTTCCTCATTCACATTGATATTTATATTGATAAACCCTTTTCCATCGACTACTGCCACATGCTTAAAAGCATTCTCTACCAGTGTCAGGATCAAAAGTGGAGCTATCTTAAGCGATTTATCTTCTATCTTAGGAAGTTCGCATGTGAGTTTGATGGTAGGGTTCAGACGCAAGCTCATTAATCGTGTAAAATCACTGATAAATTGCATTTCTTTCTCCAATGATACTGATTCTGATTCAGAATCATATATCATGAATCGCAGCATATTGCTTAGTTCATGAAGTGATTGCTGGGCTTTTTCAGCATCTATTGCTATTAAGGCATATATGTTATTGAGAGAATTAAAAAGAAAATGTGGATTCAGTTGAGCTTTAAGATTCATTAGTTCGGTATTTCTCCGTTGGGCCTCCAGTTCCAATACCCGGCTTCTCATTTCATCTCTGGTCTTAGATAATCTCATGGCATACGCTAATGCTATGGATAGTATCATCATCACTCCATCTCTAATGACAAATCGGAAATAGGTCATGAATTTCTGCCAAGTTGAGAGTGAAATATTTTCCATATGCTTTGGTTTTGGCAATCCTCCCGATAGTTCAAGACATAGAGGAATTAAGGAGCAAAGCCCTACCACGAGGCAGAAATTGAGCAAGAAGAACATAACCTTATTTTCCTTCTCAATGAATATCTTTGGCACTATCACAAGATAGTTGATACAAAATATTCCTGTGTAGCAGGTCGCCATCAATATGTTAAGTCTCATCATCACATATGGCCCTTTATCATGTGATAACACTGACAGCATAGTGGGCAAATAGAAAAGCAGAAACGCCAGCAATATCACTGCTGCCGTCCCTGCCTTACTGTTCTTGAATGGAGGTGTCATATTGATTTATAGTGGAATAGTGATTTCTTATTCATATCTGATTGCCTCGATTGGATCAAGATTAGATGCTTTTGCTGCAGGATAAAATCCAAAAATCACACCAATTATTGTGCAGACAGCAAAGGAAAGTATGACTGACGATGGATCAATCTGAACGGGCCAGTTAGCAAAAATCTTTATCATCCACGTTGCAAATGCACCAAGAATGATTCCAAGCAAACCTCCCGTTACTGAGATGATAATGGCTTCTATTAGAAACTGAGTCATGATATCACGCCCTGTTGCGCCTATACTCATTCGAAGACCTATCTCGCGCGTACGTTCAGTGACGCTTACTATCATGATATTCATGATTCCAATGCCTCCCACAAGCAGAGAAATCCCGGCCACTGCGGCAAGCAGGACTGTCATCATTGAAGATGTAGAAGAAATCATCTCAGCCAATTCCTGCATGGAGCGGATGTTGAAATTATTATCCTGGTCCGGACGTAGTTTATGACTTGTGCGAAGTATCTCGGTAATTTCATTGATAGTCTCATCAGTCTTATTTTCATCTAAGGCTGACGCTTGCAATCCTTGAAGATAATCTACAGCAAGCATCCTTTTCATCACGGTGGTGTATGGTACAAGAGCAAGATCATCCTGGTCCTGACCCATTGTGTTGTAGCCTTTCTCATCAAGTACTCCTATCACAGTAAGAGGAATCGATCCGAAGCGGACTACTTTCCCTAAAGGATCCGTCCCATCCGGAAAAAGATTGTCTACAAGTGTCTTGCCGAGCACACACACCTTGGCTGCCGTTTTGACATCTGCCTCGGTAAACATTTCACCCTGCGCTACCTTGCGCTGCCTTATATCAAGAAACTGAGTGTTGACACCTTGTGCCTGCGAAGGATAGTTGTTGTTGCCATTCACCCATTGCCCCGAAGATGAGACCATAGGTGTAATGTTGGCTATAGTAGTGGCTTGATTCACGAGAGCCTCATAGTCAGCCGGTTTTAGAGTCTGCATGTCGTCGCTACTTTGACGCACTCCGCCTCTTCGTTCTGCTCCCGGCATGATCATGATCATGTTGCTACCCATCTCTGATATCTGAGCCTTGATCGAATTCTTCGATCCTTGCCCGATGGCAAGCATGGCAATCACTGCCCCTACGCCGATGATCACACCGAGCATCGTCAGGAAGCAACGCATCTTGTTGTTGCCAAGAGCCTTTATCGCTATTTTTGATAGACTTGCTATATTCATAACTTTTTGATATGGGTTCTTATATTTCAGTGTCTACCGGAATACTCTTAAATACTTCTTCAGCCGATTTAATATCGTGATTATATTCATCGCTTACTATTCGGCCATCCCTAAGCATGATATTGCGCGAAGAATATAGAGCTATCTCCGGATTGTGTGTCACAAAGATTATTGTCTTTCCTTCTTTATGAAGACGTTGGAAGAGCATGAGGATAGAAAAAGACGTTCTCGTATCCAGATTTCCGGTTGCTTCGTCTGCAAGGATTATGACAGGATTATTGACCAAAGCCCTGGCTATAGCAACTCGCTGTTGCTGTCCACCCGACATCTGATTGCTCTTATGATAGATTCTTTCGCCAAGTCCTACTTCTCTAAGACACTTTTCCGCTCTCTCGGCTCTCTCCTTAGAGCTGACTGCAGAATTATAGAGCAATGGAAGCTCTACATTCTCCAGTGCTGTGGTCTTAGGCAGAAGATTATAGTTCTGGAATATAAAACCGATCTTTCTGTTTCTTATCCGAGCGCGCTCATTCTTACCCATTCCTTTCACCGCGATTCCATCAAGATAATATTCTCCTGAAGTCGGTGTGTCCAAGCAGCCGAGTGTGTTGAGCAGCGTAGATTTTCCAGAGCCCGAAGTGCCCATTATAGTCACGAATTCCCCTTCATGAATGGTGAAGGATACTCCGCGTAGGGCTTTTACGGTCTCATCGCCTACCTTGAAATAGCGCTTAAGATTCTCTATTTTTATAATCTCTTTTGACATCGCTTTTATTTCTTTTGTGAGCCGGGTCGCTTAGGCATAAAAGGATTTTCCTGCGCCTGTGACTCTTTGCTCTTGGATTGCTTTTCTACATATTGTAAGGCAATTTTATCACCGGGCTTTATTCCTGAAGTGATCTGCTGATACACACTGTTTTTCATGCCTAACTCTACTGCTGTCTCTACGAGCTTATTGTCTCTTAGCACCCACACTGTGTTTTTAGCCTCCTCTTTGAGAGGTTGAGGCTTAGGCAAGTTAGAACCCTCCTTGTCTTCCATAGGCTCAAATTTCAATGCTTTTAGCGGAATTGCATTGGTGCCTTCAAGCTCTAATGTAAATATCGAGAGGTTTGCTGTCATGCCTGGAAGCAATTTATGATCCGGATTGGTAGTTGAGACGATTGCTTCATATGTCACTACATTGTTGGTAGTCGTAGGATTGATACGCACTTGAGTCACTGTTCCGGTAAAGGTGTCTTCTGGATAGGCATCTACAGTAAAGGTGACATGTTGTCCCACTTTCACTTGCCCTATGTCAGCTTCATCCACGGCTCCTACCACTTGCATATGATCGAGGTCTGCTATCACATACAGGCTTGCTACGCTCATGTTAGAGACTACAGTCTGACCGACTTCCACTTCCCTCGAGACCACGATGCCGTCAATTGGAGAGGTGATCTCTGCATATGTAAGGTTTTTAGCTGCCCTCACTCTATCAGATTGCCCCTTTTCATATGCCATTTTCGCCACTTCATAGTCTTTCTTTGAAGTCTGATATTCATAGTCTGAGATCAGCTTCTCAGCGTGAAGTGCCTTGTCTCTTTCGTAATTGCTCTTGGTATATTCATATGTAGCTTTTGCAGAAGCAAGCGTTGCATCTGCACTTTGCAATTCACTTTGAAGCACCGTTTTGTCAATTTCTGCTATCAGCTGCCCTTTTGTCACTTGGTCATTATAGTCTACAAAAAGATTGCTGATTATACCTGTCACCTGTGTACCCACATCTACCGAGGTCACAGATTCCATCGTCCCCGTGGCTGTTACCACCTCCGAAAGAGATGTAGGTTCTACGGTATAGGTATCCAACTCAAATGAAGACTTTTCTGAGCAGGATGTCGCTGCCAATAAAATGGCAACAGGAATAAGGTAGTATCTCATTATTTGTATAATTTATAATTATCTATTGTAAAATCAATTATTTAAACCCACCTCTTGCGTAGCATAGTAGTTGATGGTCTTCCCCGCGAGGATTGCCATATATTTGCTTTGCAGGAGTTCAAGACGAGCTTTTAGCAGATTGTTGTGTGCGGTAAGCAAATCAAGAGGATTCACGTATCCCAGCTCAAACTGTCGGTTTACAAGGTCGTCTGTAAGCTTCATCGCATTCAACTGAGAAATTCCTGCATCATACTTCGCTTTGGCGTTGGTGGCATCAATATAGAGACTCTCGATTGTCTGAGAAAGATTATCAAGAAGTTCTTTTTTGTTGATATCGTATTCTTGCTCTTGTATCCTTGCTTTGGCTACCGCTCTTTTGGTGGCATTACCATCATAGATGGGGACACTGATTGACACACCAACATTTTCATTGAAATTATGTCCCATTTGGTTGGCCCATCCTGTGCCTCCCGAATTGTACCCTGTCCCGACACCTCCCTGAAGAGCAATATTGGGAAGATTGCCGGCTTTTGCAATCTTTACATCATTAGCATAGATCGACCTATTGAGCTCATTGCTTCTGATATCCGGAAGCCAATTTGCTGCAAGATTATACACTTCAAGACGATCGGGGAGTGGTGCAAGTACTTCTGCATCATTGAAGCTGACATTGGCAACCTCAAGATTATAATCGATTCCAAGTTCAAGTATCTTTTTCAATACCATTTTTGAACTTTCATAATTACTCTTGGCTTGCGTCAAATTGTATGCATCCTGAGCCCGTTGACTCTCTATCTGAGCATAATCCACCTGCGATGATCTTCCGGATTCTGTCAACTTAAGCGCTCGTTCAGCTTGGGCAATGCTCACTTCAAGCGTCTGCTCGGCGATAGCAACTGTCTCAGCTGCATACATTATATTTAAGTATGCTTCTAAAATGCCAAGCTTCAATGTCTTCACTACGTCGTCGCCGGCAAGTGCCTGCTGCTGTTCAAGAATCTTTGCAGAGTCTTGACGGTATTTTCTCACATTTCCTTCCCATACGGTCCAGGAAGCTCCGATATTATATGAACTACCATACGAATTGCCGTTGTGTCCGGAAGCCGGTGAAGGATAATTGGTGAAACTTTGGTTAGTGGAGAATCCTACGGTCGGTAACCATGCATCTTTTGCCGAGAGATAATCCTGACGGGCGGTTTGGATATTAAGAATCGTACGACGTATCTCTGTGCTATTGGTAGTGGCCCAATCTACACAATCGTCGAATGTCCATATCTTTTCCTCGCCATTAATATTTGCTGTGCATATCGACATGCTGGCGAGTGCAAGAATAAGTTTACTTTTTTTTATCATCAACATTTGAGTATTTTTTCAGATGAGTATATAATCCGAATGCAAATATATTACTTAACTTTATTATAACAAATCAAAATCTGCATAGACTGCATTTTTGGGGGTGGAGAGTAAAAAAATAGGGGCTATTGACGCTTTTGAGAAGTCTAATGTTAAAAAATCAAAAAAGAACATTTTATCCAACTATAAGATATTCAATAAAAAAACTAAAATTGGTTTAAACCTTAACATTTTTTTTATGTCGAAAGATTGTGAAGATTTAATCATCTTCATAGTTAAACTAAATACCTACTGACATGAATAAGATCAAACGAATTGCTTTTGCTCTTGCAACTGCGTTCCCTTTGTCATTGTTTGCAGCGGACTTCCCTTGGCTCACCTTCAAACTTGTCGACAACACGGAGATGTCTGTCGAATCCGAAGAGCTCTCAATGACTTATCAAGATGGTTTTCTTAATCTTTCTTCCTCAAAGGTTGATAAATCTATCCCGGTATCACAAATTAAATCTATGATGTTCACTTCCACACCTACTGGAGTAAGTGACATTAAGACTGCTGATTCTCAAGAAGGCGATTACTACAATCTTTCCGGAATAAAGGTTGGCAGATTCCTCACTGTTGAAGAAGCAAAAAAGTCTCTTCCCTCAGGCATTTATATAGTAAAGAGCGACTCAAAGACATTTAAAGTAACACTCTGAAAATCATGAAAAAACTATTTACCATAACTGGAATAGCTCTCTGCTCACTCTCTGCACTGGCTCAGACCATTAATTTCTCCAACTCTTCAGGTGTGACATATAGTTTTCCTGCCGACGTGGCTGGAGAAATGACTTTCAGTGGAGAGTCAGTGACTGTAGCTAACAAAGAATTTAAACTGTCTGACTGGTCAAAAATTGTTGTGAACAATGATGATGTTGAGTCCAATACTGTACTGATTCAATATCTTGGAAATTCTGCTTCTGTCAACATTGCAGGCAATATTGCTCAATATGTAGATGTAAATATTGAAGGGGCTCATGTCGATATTACCCAATCCGATGAAGTGTCGGAAAGCTCCTGTGGAGAAATCACCTATATATTGAAAGGATCATCCACTGATGGCTCTCTCAGTATGTCAGGTTCTTATAAATCGACTATCGAACTTCAGGGCCTTACACTCACCAATCCTTCCGGTGCACCCCTTGATATTCAAAATGGAAAGCGCATCGCTTTAAGTGCTAAGAATGGCACCTCTAATATAATGACAGATGGTGCAGGAAGTCAAAAGGGTGCAATTGTCTGCAAGGGTCACCTGGAGCTAAAGGGGAAAGGTGAGCTGACTGTCACTGGAAAGCAATCTCATGCCATCTATGCTAAGGAATATGTTGAGATAAAGAATCTTACACTCAACATCCTTGGAGCCGTGAAAGATGGTATCAACTGCAATCAGTATTTCCTCATGGAAAGCGGCACAGTGACTATCAGCAATACAGGTGACGATGGCATACAGGTTGCTTTCAAAGACGACGCTGATCGTGAGGAGGAGGATACCGGCACTGCATTCATAAATGGAGGCACATTGTCAGTTACTATTTCGGCCGACGCAGCCAAATGCATCAAGGCTGATGGCGACATCAATGTTTCCGGAGGAACTCTCAATCTCCTCTCAAATGCTAATGGTATTTGGGATAGCTCTAAGACAAAGACTAAGGCTTCGGCTTGTATTGGTGCCGATGGTAATGTCACTATCTCCGGGGGTGATCTCGACTTGAAAGCCACCGGTAGTGGAGGCAAAGGAATTTCTTGTGATGGTGTGTTCACTGCCGAAGGAGGAAAGACTATTATTGCTACCACCGGCGGTATGCTTGTATACAGCAATGGCACTTTGAATCATAACTACACTTCAAGTGCAGATCGCATTAATTCTGATTATAAATCTTCGGCCAAAGGCATCAAAGCTGATAGCGGAGTTGTAATCAATGATGGCGAATTCTATATCACTACTGCCACCAACAATGCAGAAGGAATCGAAAGCAAGAAGGAACTTGAAATAAATGGCGGCACGATTTTCGTTAAGGCATATGACGATGGAATTAACTCTGCTAATGACTTCCGTGTCAATGGGGGAGACCTGACGGTAATCTCAATTGTTGGGGATGGTCTTGATTCCAATGGCAACCTTACAATCTCTGGAGGTTATGTTCGCACTATGGGTTCAGGTGGTGCCGAGATGGGTCTGGATGCAAGCACTGAGACAGGATGTGCCGTTTATCTTACAGGAGGTACTCTTTTGGCTTTTGGAGGCAGCAATACTTATCCCACCAAAAGCGGATCAACTCAAGCTTTCGTAAAGACAAGTGGTGCTATTACGGCGAATTCGGAAATCTCCGTCAAATCCGGTGATGAAGTTTTGGCTACATTCACAGTCCCTGCAGAATATTCTTCTACAAGAGCCATTTTCTATGGCCCCGGCAATGGTCCCGGCGGTGGTGGTTGGCAACCTGGCGGAAGTTCCGGCAACGGTTCTCTCATGATTAGCTGTCCTGATCTCACATCCGGAAAATCCTATACGGTCGTTAACGGAAGTTCTTCCACAACTGCTACCGCAACTCTCACTTCCTCCGGTCGCTAATCCCTAATCAAAAATTGCTCATAATAATAACCCTCAGCTTATTCACACACGAACGCTGAGGGTTATCCATTAAGTAAAGATATTATTTTCTATTGTAGTGCTTTTACTACTTTCTCCATATTTTCCGTGAAAGAGATGGTGCGTGCTGCCGTTTCGGCAGGTCCGTGCGGATATTCAGAATTAAGTCTGATAAGGGTAGCTTTCGGATTGCGGAAAGTGATTTGTTCAAATGGGTATCGGATGATTGTCGGTGTATTAAATCCAATGCCAAGTTCAAGAAGCACTACACGGCCATGATCTGCATACTTAGCCATAAAATCCTCATATCTTTCGGCCGCTTTATCCCAATTTTCATCTTGCACGAAGTATCTGTTTTTCCTTACATGCACATCCATGTTTCCTCCGCATACAGGGCATACCGGTAAATATTTTGAATCTACAGTCAAATCATGGGAATGCTTAATGATTTCCTCTACAGTATCTTTGTCAGAATACACTTTTGGATGGCATCCTACTGCACACTGCATTTGGCCATAATCTCCTTGCACTTCAAAAATCTTTGAAGCGTCAAAACCGGCTTTTCTGAATTGAGCATCTACATTGGTTGTAATTACAAAGTAATTCCTCTCCTTTACTAAATCATGCAATTCTTTATATAGCGGAAATGCCCCCGGTCTGAATCGTGCATATTCTATATGGCGTGCCCATCTTGCCCAGCGCTCTTCTTCTGTCGGGAAATCATAGAAACTGGATGAATATAGATCCGGGAAACCATACTTTTCTATGTAATCCGCAAATTCTTTCTTGAATTCCGGTCCGGAATAGTCAAGGCCAGCTGCCGCAGAAAGTCCTGCGCCAGCCCCAATAACTATGGCATCTGCTTCTTCAAGTTTTTCTCTGGCTAATTTTATCTTTTCTTCAAAACTACTCATATCCTAACATCTCCTTAAAAATATAATAATCACTGTCTTTAAATACATTAAAGACTATTGCATCAAGTGTCGAGTCCGGATGTGTCTCCAGATATTCTCTTACCGTAGCGAAGGCAATTTCTGCAGCCGCATCTTGTGGAAAACGGAATTCTCCTGTAGAGATGCAGCAGAATGCTATTGATTTCAATCCCTTTTCATCGGCAAGTGACATACAATTGCGATAGCAATCTGCAAGCAAATGACAATCCTTCTCAGTTGGATACTCTCCATACACAATAGGACCAACAGTATGAATAACCCATTTTGCCGGAAGATTATATCCATGAGTTATCTTTGCTTTTCCTGTCGGTTCTTCATGTCCCTGCGCATGCATGATATGTGCACACTCTTCTCTCAATTGCATTCCGGCGGCGGAGTGAATGGCATTGTCTATGCACCGATGCATAGGAATAAAGCAGCCAAGCATCTGTGAGTTGGCCGCATTGACGATCGCGTCCACCTCGAGGCGTGTTATATCCCCCTACCAGAGTCTAAGCTTTGGATAAAGAGGAGAAGGGGGAATCATAGCAAGAGTTACTACTCCCTTTTCCTCTCGCTGCTCAGCCAACTCTTCATCCTGAAGATGCAAGACATCTTCCGCCAATGGGGAGGGCATACGGATATTCATTAGCGAACGCAAAAGTTTTCTCTTATCCTCAATATTGTCCGGTATCGCAATATGAGAATACTCAGGGTGCTCCTTCAGAAGCACCCCGAGCAATTTATTAAGTTTTTCTTTTTCAGAAGTCATAATGCACAAGTGTTGGAGGAGTAGTTCGCAGATCGAAATAATCTGCAGACTCTGCCGGAAGTCGTAGATACACCAGATCCTTATATGTCTTATAAAGATGAGGGAGCACCGGATTGGTATCGAATATTTCACGCTGCATTTCATCAGGAATATCGAAATCTATTGTTCCGTTGATACGTGCAAATTCCGCACCTTTCAGGTCGAGAATAGCTACATGTGGATTCTGTCTGAGCTGTGCATACACATCCTTCTTTGGAGATGTTGCAAAGTAGATAGAATTATTTGCCTCGTCTACTTTCATGATTTGGAAAATACGCACATGAGGCTTGCCGTCGACTGAAGTAGCAAATGCCACCTCCTTATTCTTGTGGAATAAATCCAGAATCTTCTGATCCATACTTTTATTTAGTTTATAGTAGTTTAATTTTTAATTTTATCAATCAATAAGATTATTTTAGACACCTGTCACCTGACATATGACACCTGACATCTGATACCTGTCACCTGACATCTGACACCTTATCAATACCCTATGGTGAAACGTTCTTTATGATGTGCCGGTTCTGCAAGTTCATCCACCATTGCCTTGGCATAATCCTCTACAGAGATAAAGCTGTTGCCATCTTTATTAAAGATCATGTCATCTTTGCCAAGACGGTATACTCCTGTACGCTTGCCGGGACCTTTTGCACCCATATCACCAAGATTGCCGGCAGGTGAGAAGAATACCCAATCGATGTCATTCTCTTTCATCAAGGTGTTAAGATAGAACTCTCCAAGCGACTTAACTCCCGGAACCCATGCATCAGGAAGTGTACCTGTATCTATAAGGCGGACACCCGGTTTTACAAAGAGTGTGCCGGCACCCCCTACTATCAGAAGTCGCTTTACACCTGCTTTCTTGGCTGCTTCAAGAATCTTCGGATAGTTTGTCAGTGTCTCCTCATAGATATTTGGATTTGCCCAACCCGGATTGTATGCGCTGATTACGCTTTCATAGCCACGAAGGTCATTTTCAAGTGCCTTTTCGTCAGCTACGTCTACTTTCTTTACAGTGAGATTTGGATTTTCGATTTTGATCTTTTCAGGATTGTGTACCAGTGCTTCCACTTGGTATCCACGATTAAGAAGTTCGTTGAGTATGGCGGAGCCTACAAATCCGCTCGCACCGATTAATGCTACTTTGTTTTTCATAATGGTTTATTTTAAGAATTTCTATACTCTTAAGACTTATTTGTCATAAAAAATGTTTATATCAAATTCTCACTTACTTTTATGACATACGACTTACCTAAAGGTTAGAAATGCTGATTTTCATATTGATTTTTTTAATCTCAAAAATATATGTTAACAATGTTTAACAGGCAAAAATTTTGCTCTTGCATATGTAAAATAAATTGTTTATCTTTGCGCTGAAATATTGAATACCAATATCATATGAATAGAAATTTTAACAAAAACGAACTGTATCCGGATTGTCCCATACGTAATATCCTCAATCGAATAAGTGATAAATGGACCCTGCTTGTCCTTTATACTCTCAACGGGCATGAGTCTATGCGATATAAGGATCTTTCAGCAGAACTGAACGATATTTCTCAAAAGATGCTCGTATTGACTTTGCGTACTCTTGAGACAGATGGCTACATTAAGCGAGAGGTCTTTGCTGAGGTCCCACCAAGAGTGGAATACCGTCTTACGGAGCGTGCCCAATCTCTTTTTCCTATTATCAATCAGCTTATCCAATGGGCTAAGGACCATATGGACGAAATACTATACGATCGAACAAAAGCTATGAATAAAAAAACAATTAAAGCCGCTTCTGAATGAGACTCGGCCTTAATTGTTTCAAAATAAACTATCTCTTTACATTACTCAATTATTTGTCACCCTTCTTACTGCTATTATTGTCAAAATCAGTATTAATATTGCGCATACTGCCGTAGCAGTCATCGTCGAGTGTGTGATATTGCCAATTCCGACAATAGGGGAGATAACTCCGCCAAAAAGA
>CAYNPB010000022.1:0-25333 GCA_964399005.1 uncultured Sangeribacter sp. | reverse complement strand
TAATGCATTCAGATTAATTGTCTTAAACAAGCAAAACTAAACAACGCTCTTTGCCATGTAAAAAAAAATTCGTAAATTTGCGGATTATTAGCACTATCGTGTCATGATAACGAAAAAATACAATCTAATCAACAACATAGGTGGATGGTTTGTGTTCCTGGTGGCACTCATCACCTATTGGCTCACTCTGGAGCCTACCGCTTCCTACTGGGACTGCGGCGAGTTTATCATTCAAGCCGACAAACTCGAAGTCGGACACCCGCCGGGCAACCCGATCTTTATGCTCGTGGGGCGATTCTTTGTGAACTTCGCGCCTGATCCTACCCACATCCCATTGATGGTCAACGCCATGAGCGGGCTTCTTTCCGCTCTTACCATACTTCTCCTCTTCTGGACCATCTCCCATCTTGTACGCCGGCTGATAGTAGCCGACAACTTTGATGGTGAGCTTCCGCTCTATCAGTATGTAGTGATAATGGGCTCTGCTCTTGTCGGATCTCTCGCCTACACATGGAGCGATACCTTCTGGTTTTCTGCAGTAGAGGGAGAGGTGTATGCCTTCTCTTCATTCTGCACAGCCCTCGTGTTCTGGCTGATCCTAAAATGGGAAAACCGTGCCGACCAGCCTCATGCCGACCGCTATCTGGTCTTGATAGCCTTCGTGATCGGTGTCAGCGTGGCGGTGCACCTCCTCAACCTCCTTTGTATTCCGGCCATCGTTCTCGTATTCGCCTATAAGAAATGGAACGACATGAACCTCAAGAAGTCGATCGGCGCCCTGCTTGTCTCCTTCGCCATCATCTTCTTTGTCCTCTATGGTCTTGTGCCGGGATTCATCAAGGTGGCCCAGCAATTTGAGCTGTTCTTCGTCAACACCTGCGGCATGAGCTTCAACAGCGGCGCTCTTATCTACGCATTTGCAGTTGTGGCTATCTTCACTTGGGCACTCTACGAACTCATCCGCCAGAAAAGCGCCAATATGATAAGGGTTTCATTCCTGGCCGCTGTCGCCATCTCCGGCATCCTTTGGATCGGAGACGGCATTGCACTCGGAATCATCCTTTTCATCATCCTCGCCACCCTGTTATGGACTTATTTCCTGCATTCAGTTCCAGTGAGAGTGCTAAGGCTGCTGACATGGAGCATGGCAATGATCTTTGTGGGCTACAGCAGCTATGCGCTTATACTTATACGCTCCACTGCCGACACTCCTATGAACCAGAACTCTCCCGACAACGTATTTGACCTCGCCACCTACCTCAACCGCGAGCAATATGGCGAGAATCCGCTCATCTACGGGGAGACGCTCTATTCTCAGGTGCAGAAGCAGCAAGTAGGTCTCTACACCGACACTCTCGGACACACACAAGACGGCTATCCGGTGACGCTTACCACACCGCAATACAATTCGGTGATAAAACCCGGCAAACCGCTTTATGTGAAGGGAGTCAAAGGAGCTCAGACTAAGTCGGAATACGGATTCCTGTCAGACTCCGAAACTGCGAAAAACGTACGTCTTTCCGAGA
The DNA here is from genome assembly GCA_964399005.1 of uncultured Sangeribacter sp. Lineage (GTDB taxonomy): Bacteria > Bacteroidota > Bacteroidia > Bacteroidales > Muribaculaceae > Lepagella. Next base: position 23,807 of record CAYNPB010000022.1, on the reverse strand, counting down.
CCCGTAAGGACTACTACGTATTGAAAGACTACAAGTCAAAGCCCGTGTATAATCCCGAGCTCAACATGCTTTTCCCGCGCATCTACAGCCGCCAGCATGAGAGCCAGTATAAGCAATGGGTGAATCTTGACACTGCAAGCTCCAACCTGGTGGCAATCCATGCCATAGACCAAGATGGCCACAAGATTCCGGAACTCGAGACCAACCGCGAACCGCAATATAATGAAGTGACCGGACGAGTTTCTTATGCCCCGAAATATATCTACAAACCCTCTTTCGCTCAGAATCTTGCCTATTTCTTCAACTATCAGCTCAACCACATGTATATGCGCTATTTCATGTGGAACTTTGCCGGCCGACAGAACGATATCAACAACCAGAGTGGCGAACTCGATGCAGGAAACTGGATTTCCGGAATTCCATTCATTGACAACGCTCGCCTTGGCGACCAAAGCCTTCTCCCCGACGATCTCGGCAAGAACAACCCGGGGCACAATGTCTTCTACATGCTCCCGCTGCTTCTCGGGCTTCTCGGATTGTGCTGGCAGTCGTTTGAAGGGAGACGCGGCATTGAGCAATTCTGGGTGATATTCTTCCTCTTCTTCATGACCGGCATCGCCATTGTGCTCTACCTCAACCAGGTGCCAAACCAGCCACGCGAACGAGACTATGCCTTTGCAGGAAGTTTCTATGCCTTCGCAATCTGGATTGGAATGGGAGTGGCAGCACTTTGGAAGATACTCTGCTACTTCACTGAAAAGAAGAAAAAATCTCCTGCTGCCGTGAAGAAAGCAGAAAACTCCGGCGCCTCTAATTCCTCAGAGAAGCCTGCTACAGCTTCTGCTTCCAAAGATCTGAAGCCTGCAATGGCTTGGATCGCAGCAGTGCTCTCTCTCATCGTGCCTATCCAGATGGTGAGCCAGACATGGGACGACCACGACCGCTCAGGCCGCTTCGCCATGCGCGACTTCGCCATCAACTATCTCAATAGCCTTGAGCCGAATGCGATAGTATTCTGCAATGGCGACAACGACACATTCCCCCTCTGGTACGTGCAGGAGGTGGAAGGTGTGCGTCCCGATGTGAAGATCATCAACCTAAGCTACCTCAATTCTGACTGGTATGCCAACCAGCAACGTATGCAGAGCTACGATGCTGATGCCGTCAACTTCACAGCTGAGCCCAAGGATTATGCTTACGGCAAACTTGACGTGACTCTTCCCGGACGCAGCGGAGGGGCAGCGGATCTCCTTACTTCCCTGAAGGCACTCTACGCCGGACAGTATGACGGCCGCTATGGCTACCCGATGCTCAGCGCTTCCACATTGACTATCCCGGTCGATAAGCAGAAGGTGATCGAGCGCGGACTTGTGGCTCCGGAGGATTCAGCTCTTATCGAAGATCACATTGTGGTCGACCTTTCACAAGCCTCTGCAATCCAATCGAAGGGATATATCGGACTTGGGGAAATCCTTATGCTCGACATCATCGCGACAAATGCCGCCAACGGTTGGGAGCGACCCATCTATTGGGCATCAACAGTAGGACCTGACTATCATCTGAGTCTGACCCCCTATGTAAGAAGCACAGGCATGACACATCAGCTTACCCCCACTATCCAGCCCGATATGGCACCACGCACCGACCGCGCCTACAACGTAGTGAAAAACTATCTCTGGGGCGGTGCTGAGAAGGCTACGGACGACAACAAGGTGTATTATGACGAGACGGCAAGACGCATGCTCGTGTCAACGCGCACGTCAATGCTCGACGTGGCAAGTCAGCTCCTTTCTGAGGGAGACATGGCGCGTGCACAAGGCGACAGCGTGAAGGCGCTCGAAAAATATAAGCAATCGGCCGAGATCACCGATCTCATGGAGAAGAACCTGAGCGACAAAGCAGCTCCCTATTCCCTCTCCACTGCGTTGACTCTCGCCCAACTCAATTGCGAACTTGCCGGCGACGATGTGCTTGCCGACAAAGCCCGCATGGAAAAGGGACGCAAGCAGCTGCTCCAACTGCTCGACAAGTATGGACAGAACGTGCAATACAACCGCCAGATGCGCTTCAGCTTCGGCAATCCTTCAATGACGTATGAGAATCAGCTTATCCCGTATCAATATTACCGCTTCATCGAGCTATACCGCAAATATAGCCAAAAAGCCGGCGACGGGACAACAGAAATCGTCAAGCCTTCTGAGACTGAGGGAAAAATGGATGCAAGTGAAGCTGAATTGAATGCTATCCTGCAGAAGTATGGACTCAATGAGCATGAGCTGAGGAGCGACTATGAGCACTATATGGGACGACGCAACGGCAGTGGACCCGGAAGCGACGGCATGACTTGGCAGCAATTTGAAGACGAGATAGCCAAATATTGCGAAGTCGCCAATGAAATGGCATCGCTATCGCCTGAGGAATACGCACGGCGCACTAACGACGAGAAGAAGATAGACTCTGCCATCTACACCGTAATAGAGATTTATCTTGAAAGCGGAGGTAAAGAGGAGAATCTTCAGAAGTATGAACAATATCGGAAACTCGATATGGCGCGAGCCAAGCGCTTAAGCGAAATGAGCCAGGGCCTCTGATGCTGCTTCCTCAGGAAAGAATACCTTGGATACTGCGGTTTTCCGTCTTCATAAGAGACGTAACGTTTCGACTTGACGACGGAAAACCGTCGGTGTATCTGACTTTCGACGACGGCCCGATTCCTGAGTCGACGCCGTGGCTGCTGCAGACACTTGAAGAATATGGCGCAAAAGCCACTTTCTTCATGGTAGCCGACAATGCTCGGAGATATCCGCATCTTTATAAAGCGGTGGTGGAAGCAGGTCATGCAGTGGGCAATCATACGTTTCATCACCAGCCTCCCTACAGGCAAACTATCGCCGAGATGATGGCTGATGTCAGGCTTGCCGACGAGATAGTGCAATCAAGACTTTTCCGTCCACCCCACGGGCTTATATTGCCAAGCCAGCAAAAAGCACTCTCCGATGCGGGCTACAGGATAGTGATGTTCGACCTCAACACCCTTGACTATCGCGCTGACAGGACTCCTCAGCAGATCATCGACTCTGTGGAACGCAATGTTCGTCCCGGCTGCATCATCAACTTCCACGACTCTCTCAAAAGCATCGGGAAACTCAGGATTGCATTGCCTCGCATACTCTCTTTCCTCCGGACCCAAGGATACGAGCTTCTTCCTCTAACTCCCTAAACCATAAATTCTTAAACTTTTTAAAACCTTTAACAAACATATATATGACAAAAATCCGCGCCGCCGTAGTAGGCTACGGCAACATCGGCCACTTCACAGTGGAAGCCCTCGAGGCTGCTCCCGACTTCGAGATCGCCGGCATAGTCCGCCGCAATGTCACTGACATCCCTGCTGAACTCCAGCCCTACAAAGTAGTGACCGACATTAAGGAACTCGGCCACGTCGACGTGGCGATACTCTGCACTCCCACACGTGAAGTGGAGAAATATGCCCTTCAGTATCTTGCCATGGGCATCAATACAGTAGACAGTTTCGACATACACACCTCTATCCTTGATCTTCGCCGCTCGCTTGACGCGGCTGCCAAGAAAGCAGGAAAGGTGTCAGTGATATCAGCAGGCTGGGATCCGGGCAGCGACTCGATAGTACGCACTCTGATGGAAGCGGCTGCTCCGAAAGGCCTTACACATACCAACTTCGGTCCCGGCATGAGCATGGGCCACACAGTATGCGTAAAATCCAAGGCGGGCGTCAAGAATGCACTCTCCATGACAATGCCCAAGGGAGACGGCATGCATCGCCGCATGGTATATGTGGAGCTTGAAGATGGTGCGAAGCTCGAAGATGTAGCCAAAGCAGTCAAAGAAGATCCCTATTTCGCTTCTGATGAGACTCATGTGATGGCGGTGGAAAGCGTAGATGCCGTCAAGGATATGGGCCACGGAGTGCACATGGTGCGCAAGGGAGTGTCGGGTAAGACCCAAAACCAACGTTTTGAGTTCAATATGTCGATCAACAATCCGGCTCTCACAGCGCAGCTCCTCGTAGGCGTGGCACGCGCTGCAATGCGTCTCGCTCCGGGAGCCTACACAATGGTGGAAATCCCGGTGATCGACCTTCTCCCCGGTGACCGAGAATCGCTGATCGCCCACCTCGTATAAGACATTCCTACGGCCTCTGATGCTGAAAATAAGTGAGCCGCTCTTCTTGGAGCGGCTCTTCGTGTTCTACATGGTATAGGATTAGACATTTATTGTTTATCTTTTACATTTCAAAATTAAAAAACTAAGTTTCAATCTTCTAAATTAACCACAATGCAAAATTAGCAAAAGAATAGCGGAAAGCCATATATAATCGTACACAAAACATTCAAATCCGTAACCCACGGATACACCCACGTATCACATTAAATTCAATCTGCCTAAACCATAATTTTAGCTTCCCAAAAGCTATTTTTATGGTCTTAAGAAGCCCTTCATCCGACAAATGGACCGCAATCGAAAAATCGATTCGTTAATTCTTGATTCCTAACAAAAAAATTATTAACTTTGCCTTATAATACCTATAGAACCTAAAATAATTGTTGACACCTGAAATATGAAAAAAAACATTCTAACCAGCCTTCTCCTGCTCATCTCCTTCATCTCGATCAATGCAGAATATATCGTACATCCCTGGGAGGGAAAGACAGTGGCATATTTCGGCGATTCCATCACCGACCCCCGGAATAAAGCCAGCGACAACAAATATTGGAATCAGCTCAAGGAATGGCTCGGCATTACCCCTTACGTGTATGCAGTAAGCGGCCGCGAATGGAACGACATACCTCGCCAGACCGACCTTCTCAAGAAGGAACATGGCGACAATTTCGATGCCATAATGATCTTCATGGGCACCAACGACTACAACAACGCCGTCCCACTCGGACAGTGGTATGATGAAAAGATGGAAGAGGTGGTCTACGGGCATCGCTACGAAAAGCGTCCGGAAGCACGTATGCGACGCACTCCGGCCATGAACCCCGACACATATCGGGGTCGCATCAACATTGCCCTCGACTCGCTTAAGCGCACATTCCCTCAGAAACAGATCGTACTTCTCACTCCGATTCACAGAAGCGGATTCTATGCCAACGAAAAAAATTGGCAAGTGCCGGAAGACTATGCCAACCGCTGCGGAGAATATCTGGATGCATATGTGGATGCAGTGATTGAAGCGGGCAAAATATGGTCGGTGCCTGTAATCGATCTGAATTCCCTTTGCGGACTCTATCCCCTTCTCGACGTCCATGCTCCCTATTATATGAATGCCGAGACCGACCGCCTGCATCCCAACAATTCCGGCCACCGGCGCATAGCCCGCACTCTCTACTACCAGCTTCTTACCCTACCTTGCACCTTCTGACCCCAATACGCGTCACACGACACGCGCCACGCGTTACGCGTTACGCGATACGCGATACGCGATACGCGCCACGCAAATGTTAATGGTTGTGAAAAGGAGTAATAAAATTGGGATATATCGGTAATTTTTGTTTATTTTGCATTTTCTAAGGCTCCGACTGCACTGTGGCCGGATGCTAATCATATATTATACTCATGGGTAAGATTATAGCAATAGCAAACCAAAAAGGTGGAGTAGGAAAGACCACCACAGCCTTCAACCTCGGTGCTTGCCTCGCCGTCGAAGGGATTAAAGTGCTTCTTGTCGACGCTGACCCACAAGCCAACGCCACGTCAGGACTTGGCCTTGACGGAAATGAAGCTCCCGCTTCAATATATGAGTGCATAGTAGACGATTATCCAATCCTCGACAGCATTGTCAAGTCGGATATTGAAGGGCTCGACGTCATCTGCTCACGAATTGACCTCGTAGGGGCAGAAGTTGAGCTCATGAACCGTCGCGAACGTGAAAAAGCTCTCCTTCGCGTATTGGCTCCCGTAAAAGACAAATACGACTATATTCTCATCGACTGCTCCCCTTCTCTTGGAATCATTACCGTCAACGCCCTTACGGCTGCCGACTCCGTCATCATTCCGGTGCAGTCGGAATATTTCGCTCTTGAAGGAATCTCTCAGCTCCTCAATACCATACGAATCATCAAGAGCAGACTCAAACCGACGCTTGAGATAGAAGGATTTCTGCTGACGATGTATGATGCCCGTCTTCGCCTTGCCAACCAGATTTTCGAAGAGCTGAAAGGGCATTTCGGCGACATGGTGTTCAGCACCGTCATACCCCGAAACATCAAGCTTTCAGAGTCGCCGAGCCATGGGCTTCCGGTGATCCTTTACGATCCTGACTCCAGAGGCGCGATTGCCTACGTTCAGCTCGCCAAGGAACTCATGGCGCGCAATCGAAAGAAAAACCAACCACACTCCTGACCAAGACAAAAATGGCTATCAAAAGAAACGCCCTCGGACGTGGTCTCGACTCCCTTATCGGTATCTCTGAGGTGAGAACCGACGGAGGCAGCGCCATATCCGAAATAAATATAGATTCAATATCCCCGAATCCCGATCAGCCCCGACGCTCATTCTCTGATGAAGGACTCGAAGAGCTTGCCGCATCCATCCGGGAGCTGGGAATCATCCAGCCTCTCTCGCTTCGTGACACCCCTAACGGCAAATATCAGATAATCGCCGGAGAACGGCGTTGGAGAGCTGCGCAGATGGCAGGACTCCTCACTGTGCCGGCCTACGTGCGCACGGCTTCCGACTCCGAAGTGACGGAGATGGCGCTGATAGAGAATATTCAGCGTGAAGACCTCAATGCAATAGAAGTGGCTCTGGCATTCAAGAAACTTCTTGACACCTACGACCTCACACAGGAGCGCCTGAGCGAGCGTGTGGGAAAGTCACGTTCGGTCATCACCAACCATCTTCGGCTCCTAAAACTTCCGGCTGAAATCCAGATAGCCCTTCGCGACAGGCGTCTTGACATGGGACATGCACGTGCTCTCCTTTCGATCGACGACGCCAAGCTTCAGCTAAAAATCTTCAAGCAGATTCTTAAAGAGGGGCTGAGTGTCAGGATGGTGGAGAAGCTTGCCCGCGAGGCTGCAGAAGGACATGGCTTAGAAATGGGGCAGAAAAAGACACCTGCCTCACAGACCCATGACTATGACTTCTTCGTCAACGATCTGCAACGATATTTCCCAACCCCGGTAAAATTCTCCCGCAATTCAAGCGGGAAGGGAAGCATCACCCTTAAATTCGACAATGACGAGCAGCTCATGCAGCTCGTAGAAGCTTTTGAAAATATCAAGAAATGAAAATACGTGTCAGTCTTATCCGCATCCTTGCTCTTATGGTGCTCTCAGCACTGTGCGGAGCTTTTGCCGCACATGCCCAAGATCCGGATCCTGACGCATTGCCTCTGCCGGGCGACTCTATCGTAGATGCAGAGTTGCTCGTGAAGACACCCATCGAGGCGGAAATGACCGAGGAAGATGGGCACACGGTAGTGGTGGCAGACGACTATCCCTACGGATTTGACGGGAAGAAGATTTTCAATCCGGACCCGACAAGGGCCGTCTGGATGTCGGCTCTTTTCCCGGGACTCGGGCAGATCTACAACCGACGCTATTGGAAACTACCCATAGTCGTAGCGGGATTTATGGGCCTCGGATATGGCTTGAGCTGGAACAATACCCAATATAAGGATTATTCCAACGGCTATATGGATCTCATGAGTGGAGACCCCAACAAGAAATCTTATATGAATTTCTTCCCTCCTAACACCGATGAGGATTCCCTTGATAAAAACTGGCTCAAATCAGTGTTGCAATCCAGGAAAAACTATTTCCGCCGAAACCGCGACCTATGCATCATATGCATGGTGGGTGTATATCTGATTGCCATTATCGACGCCTATGTGGATGCCCAGCTGGCACACTTCGACATAAGTCCTGACTTGTCGATGGACATCAGTCCCGGATTTTACACCGAGCCGGTCACCAGAAAATATTCCGTAGGGCTCAACTGGGCCTTCACTTTCTAAATTATTGCTCAATGCATAATGCATAATGCATAATTTTTGAGTCTGCCCAAGCAATTATGCATTATGAATTATGAATTATGAATTATCTTAATATGAAGCGCAAAACCATACTTCTGACATTAGCTTTACTTTCATCATCAGTGGCGACCACCTTCGCCGCCAACCCCAACGTGCTGAATTTGAAAAATTCCATCACCGACGATGCCATCGTGTTCCCCGAGACATTCGAGCAGGATACGCAGAAGCTTCTCGAAGGGTGGTTTATGCGTAATTACACGGCAACCGACAACAGCTATTCAAGCAAAAAAGATGTAGACACCTCCGACGAGGTCATCAAGCAACGCCTCGCAAGCATGCCTACCGTGATAGAGATGCCGTTTAATTCAATCGTAAGGCAATATATCGACCGATACACTAAAAACGGACGCCCGCAAGTGTCCGCAATCCTGGGACTGAGCCTCTACTACATGCCTATCTTTGAGCAGGCTCTCGAGGAACTCGGACTCCCTCAGGAACTGAAGTATATCCCGGTGATTGAATCTGCGCTCGACCCGAATGCGGTCAGCAAGCATGGTGCCACCGGACTGTGGCAGCTGATGCTTGCCACCGGCAAGGGACTTGGGCTCGAATGCAACAGCCTCGTCGATGAGCGCCGCGATCCTTACACTTCATCAAAGGCGGCCGTGGAACTCCTGAAGCAACTCTACGACACCTACGGCGACTGGAGCCTTGCCATAGCAGCTTACAATTGCGGACCAAGCACCGTCAACAAAGCCATCAGAAGAGCTTCCGGCGACTCCTCAAAGGCGGATTTCTGGAAAATATATCCATACCTTCCGGAAGAGACCCGAGGATATGTCCCTATGTTTATCGCTGCCAACTATGTGATGACATATTATCCCAAGCATAACATCAGTCCGGTGCTACCCTCCAAGCCAATCGTCACAGACACTGTCGGGGTGACTGAAAGGTTGCATTTCGACCAGATAGAGGCCGTGCTTGCCATTCCGAAAGATGAGCTCAAGATTCTCAATCCTCAATATAGGGAAGATGTGATCCCCGGCACTCCCGAACGCCCATACATGCTCGTGCTCCCCTCAAAGCAGATACATGCCTATCTTATGAGCCACGACCAGATAGCCTCATATCAGGCAGAAAAATATCGCCGTCGCACCACTGCACAGCCCGGCAAGGCAACTGAAGCAGAGCCGATACTCGCCAATGACGACACTAATCAAGCAATCGACGAGGATCTTTCCGCCCTTGCAGCGGCCACCACGACGGTGTCGCATAAGGTGGCAGCCGGCGAGACTCTCACTTCAATCGCTGCGAAATATGGAGTGCAGCCTGCCGATATACGTAGTGCCAACAATCTCCGCCGCAATGCAGTCAGAGTGGGACAAGTGCTGACTATCAATGGAGTTGCGCCCGATAAGGCTGCCGTAGCTCGCGAAGAGGCCACTGCCAATATGCTGGCGGCTTCCAATGCCGAGCAAACTTCGGCAAACGACGCTTCCTCCCAAACGACTGCTCAACAGAAGAAGTCTTCACCATCTTCCTCTACCAAGACAAATAAGAAAACCGATACTTCAAAAAAGACATCAAAATCTTCAGCCAAGACATCAAAAGCGACAACACACACCATTAAGAGTGGCGAGAACCTTGGCCGCATAGCCCAGAAATATGGAGTCACTGTAGATGCCATAAAGAAAGCCAACGGACTGAAGAGCGATGCCATACGTGCAGGCAGCCAACTGAAGATTCCTGCTAAGAAATAAGAAACATGAAAGATTTCCTCCGATTCTTACGCCGGTTTGCGCGCCCCTACACGGGGACGCTCTCGCTCAGCATATTGTTTAATCTGCTCAACGGCGTGATGACAGTATTCTCTTTCGCATTCATCATCCCTATCCTTCAGGTGATTTTCGGACTGCAGAGAGGAGAGTATCATTTCAGGCCCTGGAATTCTCCAGACCTGATGGACACCATCACCAACAACTTCTACTACTTCACCGGTCATATCATTGACACTCAGGGAGAATCCAGAGCTCTCGCATATCTTGGCGCGATATTCATCATAATGACGTTCGTGAAGGTGATGTCGGGATATATGAGCGAATATTTCACCATCCCGATGCGAAACGGAGTGGTGCGTGATATCCGCAACACTATGTATGAAAAGATTCTCTCACTCCCAATCGGATATTTCAGCAACGAAAAGAAGGGCGACATAATGTCGCGAATGAGCGGGGATGTGACAGAAGTGGAGGCATCGGTGATGTCGTCGCTCTATGCTCTTTTCCGCTATCCGATACTCATCATTATCTATCTTGCCACGATGATAGCCATAAGCTGGAAGCTGACTCTATTCGTGTTTATCCTGCTCCCGGTGATGGGTTGGGTGATGGGTACTGTTGGCAAGAAACTCAAGGCTCAGGGACTCCGCACCATGCAGATAGGGGGACAGATTCTCTCCACTATCGAGGAGAGTCTCGGTGGACTTCGCATCATCAAGGCCTTCAACGCTGAGAAGCAGATGGACAAACGCTTCCAAAGCGAGACCCAGAGCTACGTAAACTCTGCCAACGCCATGCTTCGACGCCAGGCACTCGCCCACCCGATGAGCGAATTTCTCGGCACGATTGCCGTCATCGTAGTTCTATGGTTTGGAGGCACGCTCATTCTGTCTGGGTCGTCCTCAATTGACGCCGCGTCGTTCATATTCTACATGACTATTTTCTATAGCATCATAAATCCAGCCAAAGACTTGTCGAAGACCGGATATGCCGTTTCAAAAGGTATGGCGGCTCTCGCCCGCATCGACAAGATTCTGGATGCCGACAATCCCATCAAGGATCCTTCTGCTCCGGAGAAATTGCCTCAGGAGCTCCCGCAAGACACTCCGGCCATCGAATTTGAGAATGTATCATTCAAATATGACGACGGGGAGAGAATGGTGCTCGACCATATCAACCTGAAAGTTCCGAAGGGGGACACTGTCGCTATTGTAGGGCAATCCGGCTCCGGGAAGTCGACACTCGTCGATCTGATACCTCGTTTCTACGACGTCACGGAAGGCTCTGTAAAGGTCAAGGGGCGCGATGTGCGTGATGTCAAGGTGATGGATCTTCGCGGTCTTATGGGTAATGTCAATCAGGAAGCTATCCTCTTCAACGACACTTTCCGCAACAACATCGCATTCGGCAATGAGAACGCCACGATGGAAGAAGTGATACGAGCTGCAAAGATAGCGAACGCTCACGAATTCATTATGGCTACTCCCGATGGCTATGACACTCTTCTCGGCGACCGCGGATGCCGCCTCTCCGGAGGGGAACGTCAGCGCATCAGCATCGCGCGCTCAATCCTCAAGAATCCGGATATACTCATCCTTGATGAAGCCACATCAGCACTCGACAATGAAAGCGAACGCCTTGTGCAGGAAGCTCTTGATCGCCTCATGACCGACCGCACTACCATAGTGATTGCCCATCGCCTTTCCACTATCGTCAATGCCGACACCATCTGCGTGATGAAAGATGGAAAGATCATAGAGACCGGTACCCATTCCGACCTGCTCGCACTCGACGGCCAATACGCCCGACTCCACGCCCTCTCCTCCTGAACCCCACTAATGCATAATGCACTTTGTATAATTCATAATTCATAATGCATAATGCATAATTTTCACTATAACCCTTTAACAGCATAATTAATACTTCAGATCATAGCAGTCATATAATTATGAATTATGAATTATGAATTATGCATTATTAACAGTATGACCAACATAGCAGTCTTCGCCTCAGGCACCGGCTCAAATGCCGTCAACCTCGTAAAAACATTCAATTCCGGCAACCGCATCCACGTTGCTCTCTGTCTGACAGATAAGGAGAACGCTCCCGTCATCGAAAAGATGAAAGATCTTGGAGTAGAGACCCTTTATTTCCCCCGCAGCGTATGGAGAGAGAATCCGGAGGTGATCATCGACACATTGCGGGCTCATGACATCCAGGTGATAGCGCTTGCCGGCTTCCTTTGCTTCCTCAGCGAAGACATCGTAAATGCCTATGAAGGTAAGATTCTGAATATCCACCCCTCCCTTCTTCCTGCCTATGGCGGCAAAGGGATGCATGGCGCAAATGTGCATAAAGCCGTAATAGAAGCAGGAGAGACAAAGAGTGGGGCGACTGTGCATGTGGTCACAAATGAGATAGATGCCGGGCCGATAGTAGTGCAGCGAGAGGTGGCAGTGCTCCCCGATGACACTCCGGAGTCGCTCGAGGCCAAGGTGCATGAGGTGGAATACCTGATTTTCCCTGAAGCAGTGGTCAAGACTGTGGCTACGCTTACTCCTCCGGCTGTGCCCAAAAGTGTCGACGATGCTTGGGCAGAAGCCCTCGGAGTACCCAACAACGTGCCTCCCGCCGTGCCTCATGCAGATCACCAAGGAATGCCACATGCCAATATGCAGGCTCCACAAGCAGGAGTTTACGGAACAATAAATACTGCGGCAACTTCCCAACCGGCCGGATCTATGATGTCGCCGTCCATGGGTCAGGTTTCTGCTCAATCAGTCACCGAACCGATGCCTCCTACTTACTTGGTATGGTCCGTAATCATGACAATTCTTTGCTGCACGATTCCTGGCATCGTAGCTATCATATATTCTGCAAAGGTCAGCTCAAAATTCTACGAAGGAGATGTCGAAGGATCGCGACGCGCCTCTCGCAACGCAGAAATCTGGATCATCATATCCTTCGTGCTCGGCGTCCTCTCCAACACTCTCTATATCCCCCTCGCCCTCGCCGGCCTCTTCTAATACAACGGAAGCAGGCTTCACAACCTACCAATTTTAGAAGGCAGCCCTCCAAGCCTGCCAAATAATCTACAATATGAACTCAACTAAGGTCCGTCCCCTCTTAATCATAATAGGTCTTTTCTGTGCCTTAACATTGATGTCGTCATCCCCCGCTGCCGAAAAGGATGACGACTCCTTTGAAGCCCATCTGACCATCGAGCATAAAGGGATAAATCTCGGAGAAATCAGCCCCACTTCAACACCTAAAGACATATCCTTCATGGGGATCAACACCGGCAACGCACCGTTGGTGCTCACCTATGTGCATCCTTCATGCAACTGTGTGCGCCTAAAATATCCGCGTGAACCCATCGCACCGGGCGACACCTTGTACATTCACGGTGTGCTTAACCCGGCAGGACTCTCAGAAGGACCGTTCCGACGTGATATTATAGTACGCTCAAATGCCGTTGAATCTAAAATCCGACTGGTGATGACCGGCACAATAGTAAGAGACTCTATATGACGATTTGTTTCGTTTTCAATATAAAACATTGTTCTTCAATATAATATCACAATAATATTAAATCTTGCTATTTATAGAAAGCATAAAATATACAATTTTTATGCTTTTTTAATAAAAAAATGGCTTAATCTGTTGCATGGTTTGAAAAATTACAATATCTTTGCATCCAGGTTGACCGCAAGCCGACAAAATAGGCTGATAGTCTACCTGCATATTGCAAAATATTTCTAACTATTAATTTTTCAGCCAATGAAAAAATTTTTACTTCCTATGTTCGCGCTCAGCGCAATGGCTCTCCCGGCTATGGCAGACGAGTATGGTGCAACTCCTGAGACCGCCGTACCATTAAGTCCGATGGGATGGTATGTGCCTTCACTCGCAGATGCTCCTGCAGAAGCTTGGTTTACTTACACCAACAACGGTTCCGTTCCCGTACTTTGGGGTGTAGTACCGGACGCACCGGACCCAACAGACCGTCAGCTTTTCGTATATCTTTGCGATGGCGGCAGCGAAGCATTCCAGTTTGTAGAAGGTACCGATTCCTACGTTCTCCTTCCGGGTCAGGAATATCTTATCAAAATCACACCAAAAGCTGAAGGCTTCTTCTGTGATATGCCGGGAACTCCTCTGCCCCCGAATATGGAAGGCACTGTAAAATACTACCCAATCGACATGACCGGGAAGTCAAACAATTCGGTAACCGCTACTCCGGGCACCACTTGGTATCTTTACAACTTCAATTATCCCGCTCCCCTCGTCATCAACGACGGGTTCACTCTGTCTCCGGTAGTCAATGGGATCAGCAAAATTGAGGCTATCCACGTTGAATGCCCCGGTGGCACCAATGTAGGCGATGCTATCCTTCCCCCCTATGTGAAGGCAGGTAAGAACGTGATAGGTGTGACTGTAGATGAAGGTGCCGATTTCGACACTATGTACATCACAGTCGACGCTTTCTCTGCTCTCAGTTGCAACAACAATCTTCTTCGTGGAAAGTCTCTTGTAATCAATGAGAAAAATACCTATCCAGATGCTTACTATACTGTCGACAGATTCTTTAAGGTTCCGGAAGACGGCACATACACTTTCATCAACCATGGTGCTAAAGGCACAATTCTCAATGTTGGAAAAGTGATACTTACCGATCCTGAAAACCAATACAAAAGTGAATGTGACTGGACCGACATCAAGAGTGCTACCGTAGGAGAAAATGACGCAGCAGTTGTAGTGGAAGGCCTCAAAAAAGATGAGATTGTAATCGTACAGTCTGACGCATTCGGCATTATTGGAGAAGGTCCGGAAAACGCTCCTTATCTCCTTGTACAGGCAGGCATACCCACCTCAGTAGCTGGCGTAGCAACAGATGTAGCGTCTATCTCAGCCTCAGTAGCAGGTGGAATCCTCAATGTCAAGAGTGTGCTCCTCGCAGGCGGTGCTGAAGTAGCAGTCTATGACATGGCAGCCCGTAAGGTTGCATCTGCCTCTGCTACTGCAGGTGCTTCTGAAATCAGCATGGGCCTCAACGTTGCCCCCGGCACATATGCAGTGGTGGTATATGGCAAGGGCAATTCTGAAACCGTAAAGGTAGTGGTGAAATAATCCCCTTTTATGATACTTCGGAGGGGGAACACCACAACGACTGTTCCCCCTCTTTCTTCTATCTCTCACCTCGCAAACACTCTCCCCAATCTGACATAATTCAGAATTAATGAAACGAATCTTCCTATTATCCCTGACCATCAGCACTATGATATCCTGTGCCTTTGCAGGTCCTATATCTTCAGCCGACGCTCTTAGCTTGGCCAAAGATTTTCTTACGGATCGCGGCATCGATACCTCATCAATCCATAACGCCATCTCCGGCACACGAGCAGATACCTATCCCACTTCCGCTGCATACAGTGAGGATTATTATCTCTTCAATATCGGCGAGTCGGAAGGATTCATAATTGTGGCTTCCGACGGCCGACCATCTCCAATACTTGGATACTCTACGGAAGGGAGTATCTCGAGGGAGAATATGCCTAAGGCATGCGTTGAATGGCTTGATGCCAACGTCTCCTCTGTTTCCATTGACAATTATAATTCAAAAGCCATATCATATCCCGATTTTAAAGTCGGGCCTCTTCTTAAAAGTTCCTGGGACCAGAAAGACCCCTACAATCGCCATTGCCCTATCGACAAGACCTCCGGAAAGCACACTGCCACAGGATGTGTGGCGACAGCGGCAGCCCAAGTGATGCACTATTACAAGTATCCGGCTCAGGCTGTCGGCAAGGTGGAGTATGAAGACAGGCTCCAAAATGAATTGCGCTCTTTCGACTTCTCGGTAATGCCTCTTATCGATTGGAACAACATCACCGATACATATACCTCTGAATCTTCCGAAAAAGAATGCGATGCTGTGGCAGAGCTTATGAATGCGGTGGCACACGGTGCAAGAATGCAATTCAGCTCGGAGACAAGCCTGACCTACAACTACAATGCCGGCCATGCACTCATAGACTTCTTCGGCTATCATCCTGACATGCACTATTATGAACGCGCCCTTATCTCGGATGAAGAATGGATTGCAATTATAACTGCCGAGCTAAAGGCAGGGCGACCTGTCCTTTATGAAGGAGCAAACGCATCCATCGGCCACGCTTTCGTATGCGATGGCTATGATGGGAAAGGATATTTCCACATCAACTGGGGCTGGAACGGACTCAGCGACGGCTACTACTCCCTCTCTCTCCTTAATCCGAAAAATCAATCTACCGGAGGCTCAGACAATGGATATTCCTTGCGTCAGACCATTCTCTGCAACATAGCTCCGAAAGAGACCACCGGATTGCTCCCTCAGGAAAAGGGATTGCTAAATATCGACAAGTTATATTTCAGGGATTCTTCCAATTTCCACATATCCGCAGATGTCGAGAAAGTCATTTCTCCACTCTCAGACGCCATGCTCTTCTTCTATTCATTCAATAAAGGAATGAAGCCATTCAGTGGAGAGATTTGTGCCGCAGTAGTCGGAGGGAGCGATCTATCCCCAATATCTATAGTTGAGGTAGAGGATGTCGGAAGTCAGAACTATACCACAGTGCGTCTCCCCCTCGCCGACGTATCCATACCCGATGGAACATATAAAGTAGGTTTCTATTATCGCACTTCTGCATCCAAGGAATGGCATCCCATCTCTTCGTCAACTAACGGTGCTCCATCCGGATGCCAGCTTATATTTAAAGAAGGGGAAGCAACAATGAGTGCCATATATCCACAAGTTGAGCCTAAGATGACCGACACGCTCCGTCATTCAAGGCTTTATGCTTATTCTGATGCCGTCGTAAGTTTTGAGCTGGCAAATTCCGGTGACTCACGTCTTGAGACTTATGCAGGAATTGCACTTATGAATGAAAAAGGGAGTCTTTTAGCTGCCCACACGCTTCCAATTCTTTGCCCTCCTAACGACAAGGTTTCTGTTGAGATTGATATGCCCCTAAAAGGGATCTCCGCCGGAGATTACCTCCTGATGCCTTTCTATTCCAATATTAGCAACCCCACTGCCGAAGACATCAGACCATTGGCACCGGAGCCTTTATCAGTTTCAGTAGAATGCATAGTGTTGATCCCGGCTGATGGAAGTTATCTTTTCATCGACTCCGAGAGTCCCAACCTATCTCTCTCAGCCACGAATCTTCTTTCACACGACTGGGCAGCTCCTATTAAAGTGGAGATTTTAACTCAGGACGGCACTTCGTTAGGAATCCTTGAAGAAACCGAACTGACACTTGGCTCGTCAGCCACTGGAAAGATAGAATTTGATTGCTCTTCTATTGCAATGGCAAAAGGCACTTACAAAGCCTGCTTCTATATCGCAGATCCGACACCTATCTTATTGGCTGAAATTCCATTGATAGCGCGCACTGACATATCATCCACATCAATAGTGGCAGCTGAGAATCTCAAGATTTCAATATCAGATGCTATCAATATCTCCTCACCCGACATAATAATCTCCTGCATGCTCTATGATGCAAACGGCCGACTTCTGACCTCCTCGCGTCCACTTGCATCAAAAGCGGTCATCTCCGGAGATCTCCTTCAGAAGGGTATATATATCCTGCTGATAGAGACAGAAAGCGGGACGATTATGACAAAGAAACTGAAATTGTAAACTGATCACCGAGTATATTGAAACAATGACAATGCTAAATACAAATATCCTTATCAACGCTTCACTGAGAGCTATTGCTCTGGGATTACTCCTATGTCCGGTTGTCTCCCTACGAGCAGCAGAGTCACCGATGCATTATGCAGATCCGGGCTCTACATCTCATTCCTACACAGTGAAGGGCATAGTGACTGACACGGCAGGGGAAAGGCTACCCGGTGCCACCATATTCGTGAAGGGAACCAAGACCGGAACGAGTACAGGCTTGGATGGCGATTTCGAAATTCCGGTTGTTTCTTCTGGACCCGTCACTCTCGTGGTCAGCTACGTCGGCATGAAGACAAAAGAAGTGAAGGCCACAACCGGATCTATAGTCAATATAGTACTTGAAGAGAGTTCCGATATGCTTGGGGAGGTAATCGTATCCGGCTTCCAGACGATATCACGCGAACGCAACACCGGCTCTGCCGTAGTGATTAATGCAGAGAAGCTTGAGAAAATTCAAGCTTCTGACCTCAGTTCAAAATTGGAGGGCATTACTCCCGGACTATCTATCTACAACAACCAAATGAGCATCCGAGGCAACTCCTCACTCTCAATATCAAGCACACCGCTGCTCGTTGTCGACGGCCAGCCGGCCACCGGCATGACACTTAACGACCTTAATCCAAATATCATTGAGAATATTACGGTTCTAAAGGATGCTGCCGCTACGTCTCTTTATGGCGTGTATGCTTCAAATGGAGTAATCGTCGTCACCACAAAGAAAGGAACCGACAAGATGCAGGCGAATGTCTCGCTTGGCTACTACTACAATCCTCTTCCATCGCTCGAATACCATCATTTTGCCTCAACTTCCGACATAATCGACCTCGAACAAGAAATTCTTCTCAGTGATCCTGACTATATTAAGAGTCCTGTCGGATATTTCAACACCAAGGCGAGCAAGACAAACGCATCCTACATGTCGGGGGTAGATATGCTCTACTATAGATTGGCAAACAACCAAATCACTTCCGACCTACTTAATTCCTCACTCGATGCGCTACGCAGTCTTGACTATCGCAAGGAATATCGCAAGCATCTTATGCAAAATAGCCTCACTCAAGACTACAACATCGCCTTGACTGCAGGCAGCGACAAATATGGGTTCTACGGAGCATTGCGATATGAGAAAATCGGAATGCACACAAAATACAATCGTGACAATCGATTTACATTCTACACGCGCAACGACATCAAGGCCACCAACTGGCTTCGCCTTATGATCGGAGCCAACATCAGACTACAAAAGACTTCATATACACAAGCCAGCGGTCTTGGCTATACAGATGCCATGGCATATGACACGCTTTATGATGCTGACGGCAATCTTTCCTACCGCTATCCATACAATCAAGTACTTGCCGAAAACGTCAATGCGACTGATGGTCTTAAACATATGGGATTCAATGCCATAGAAGAGTCGGGCAACAATAGGTTGAAAAGTGACGACCTCTATATGAAATATTTTATTCAGGCCAATTTCGACATCATCGAGGGTCTTGACCTTGAAGTAAAGGCTCAATATGAGAAACGCAAGGTCAACGACTCACAGTATGACGAAGAAGATTCCTACATGATGCGATCCATGATAAATGAATACGCTTCCGACAACTCCCGTGGAGGTTTCGACTATAACATCCCTCTCGGTGGGCATCAACTCTATCGCGATACGAGCTACGACAATTATAATCTCCGCCTACAGCTTAACTATAAGAATACTTTTGCCGATATGCACGACGTTGCATTCCTCATAGGAGCCGAGGCAAGAGAAGACAAGAGCACATCGCACATAGGCGAGCGATACGGTTTTGATGCCCAACGCCTCACATACAGCCAAGTCGACTGGAAGACACTATCTCAGACCGGTGTGATCGGACAGCTATATGCCACGTCACGCACGAAAGCAGAAAACCTCTATGTGTCAGACGTCAAACACCGTTACGTCTCTGCATATCTCAATGCCGGATATGTCTACGACGGACGCTATTCTGTAAATGCAAGTGTGCGTGTGGAGCAAGCCGACCTTTTCGGAAGCGACCCCAAATACCGTTACCGTCCCCTTTGGTCGGTAGGCGCGAGCTGGAATATCAATAAAGAAAGTTTCATGCAGAATATTGTATGGCTCGATATGCTGAAGCTGCGTGCCACATATGGCATCACCGGTATGGTCGACCAGTCGTCGTCGCCCTATCTGCTCGCATCTTTCTCCAACTCCCCCTATACCAACGGCCCAGTGACTATCGTGACCACCCCTCCTAATAGCTCTCTTCGTTGGGAGAAGACAGCCACATTCAATGTAGGTCTCGACTTCATGCTTCTCAGCCGACTTAACGGCAACATTGATTTCTATCACAAGCACAGTTCCGACCTTCTTGTCAACAAGAGCATAGATCCTTCTCTTGGATTCGGAGGCATGGCTCGCGCCAACAATGGAGCAATGAACAATACCGGTGTTGAGTTCCAGCTCAGATATGATTGGATACGCACACGCGACATCGACTTCGCCACTTCCATCTCAGCGGCATACAATAAGAACACCATAGAGAAAATCGACTATCGCCCTACAGATGCGCTCGACATGATGCGCTATCCTACATCCAATTATCTTCAAGGTGATGCCTACAACTCCCTCTACGCATACCGCTATGCAGGACTCACCAACACAGGCAATCCCTCCATCTACAATCAGGATGGAGAGATCGTCTCCATCAATCCCGTGCGCAATATCGACGCATTAGTGTGCGTAGGGCAACTGACTCCGAAATGGAACGGAGCCCTCAACATCGACTTCCGCTGGAAAGACCTCTCAGTATATGCGAAGGCTGTCTGCTACGCCGGACATAGCCTGCGCCTTGATGTGCCAACTCTCTATGATTCGACACATAAGCTTCTTGACGGCAACGTGCATAAGGACATTGTAGACCGTTGGACTCCAGAGAACACTGACACCAAAATCCCTGTGATGGGCCTTCACGGCGACAGCGGGGAGCGCAACGAACATTGGAAGTATGCCGATGTCAACACTGCGAGCGCCACTTTCCTGAAGCTCCGAAATATTGGCGTAGCCTACAATTTCCCTACTGCATTGCTGAAGAAGACTCGCGTCTTTAAGACTGCACAGGTACGCTTCCAAATCGATAATCTCTGCTATTGGGCATCCAACAGGCATGGAATTGACCCTGAGGCTTTCAACGCTAACTATGGCACGCGTACCGACCATCAGAAACCAACCTACACATTCGGTCTTAATTTCAATCTTTAATCCTCGATTCAGTCATGAACATCATAAAGAATTTCCTTTCTACAGCCTCTGTTGCTCTCTTATCTATAGGTATATCCTCGTGCGACAATTATCTTGATTTGGAGCCAAAGGGGCGCACTCTTCTGGTGTCAACAGAAGACTATCTTGGTCTTCTTGAAGAGATATATCCGTCGTACGACCATTCCTACAGCCTGAACGTCTGCAACGAAGCATCCTGGTATAAGACAGAAGAACTTAAGAACTATACAATCCCTTTGCGCTCAGCAGCTTTCCTTTGGGATGAGAGCTACGACCGCGCTACCATCACCATCAACGACAATCTCTACAATTCCTGCTACAACAGAATTACAAATTACAACATCATCATAAGCAATATCCACAAGGCAGAAGGTCCGGAGGAAGAAAAAGCCCTTGCTATGGCACAAGCCAAGATCATGCGCGCATACAACTATTTCTTCCTTGTCAACACATATGCCAAGCCATATCAGGCAGCTACCGCTGATGTTACCGACGGCATCATCGTCAGGGAAAAGATGTTTGAAAGCATCGAAGAGAAAGGTGTGCAGCAGAGCGTAGGATACACATATCGCTTCATCCAGCAAGATATTGAGGATGCACTCCAAGACCTGCCTCATATAGCCCTCAACTCATTCCGACCTGACAAGACTTTTGGCTATGCGCTCAAAGCAAAAGTGCATCTCTACAAACTGGAAATAGACGAGTGCATCGCTGCTTGCGAAGCAGCCTTGGAAGAGGCAGTGGAAGGGCAGCATGAACTTTGGGACATGAACACCGACTACAACCGCTATGCCCCATCACTGCTACGCTCTTACGGCACAGACCGCGCCATCGACAATCCTATGTATATGGGCATCAACGACCGCATAGAGACCATATGGAAAAACGGAGTGGGGCATCCCATCACTTCATCAGATTATCTGCTCTACCAATTCGGATTGACTGATACGGATCCCTTCCCGATGTATCTCACCTCTGACGTGATCGAACTGTTTGAACCGGGAGCCGACCTGCGCGAGCTCTTCTGCATACGCTATCGACGCACTCATGAGACGGCTCCGGAAGGACACCGCGAGTTTGCATCCATGGGCATCAAATGGAACCCTTCCGGAATGAGACTTTCCGAAGTATATCTAATGCTCGCCGAATGCCATGCGCGTAAAGGGACTCCTGATGACATTACAAAAGCCATGGACTATCTCAACGAGCTACGCACTAAGAGAATCATCACATCTCTATATTCTCCGCTGACGGCTGCCAATTTCCAGGAGGCTCTCCGATTAGTACGCGAAGAGCGCAAGCGCGAGTTATTCTTCACCTGCAATGGCTTCTTCGACCTACGCCGATTTGCAACTGAATTCAACGAAACCCTCACGAAGGAATTTGAGGGCACTACCTATACCCTTACACCGACATCATCATTGCTCACCTTCCCATTCCCAATGAAGGCAATGCAGACGAGCGACCTTAAACAAAATAGCAAATGAAAACATCATCTTTCACTTCCGCCGTCATAATGGCTTTGGCTCTGACAGCCTGCAGCCATTCAGACAACTCTGCCGTAGTTCACATCTCTAACTCGTCAGGCGAGAAAGTATATTTCCAACCCTCCGATGATCAAGGTTATAGAGATATATCAGTTACCGACACTACAATCAATATCTCGAATCTCCCGGCATATTATAATTTTGTAGACCAAAACGGAACATTCTATCCCATATTCCTTTCCGAAGGATCCCAGACAGAAATCAACGTCACCGCTGACGGCAATATTACCATCTCAGGCACTAACGAGGCGGAAAACCGATTCATGTCAGATAATGTCTATCTCTGCCACACTCCGGACTCAATCAAACAGTATTCCGAGGAATGGGTTGCATATCAAGAAAATATCCTTGCCTCACTTGATTCTCTTATTGACGCTTCAGGACTCAACAAGGAATTTTCGGCTCTCCAGAAGCTAAACAACCGATTCGTATTTCTCAATCAGCGTCTTGGAGGAGTAAAGATATCACAACTCTTCAAGACAGGGGCCGGGAAAGAGGATGAGATAGTGCTCGCTGACAACTTCTATGACTTCCTTGACACGACTACATTCTCAAATCCACTCATAGTCAATGTCCCCAACTGGTTCAGCGTAATCAATAATGCCATGGAGACCCGCGAAAAATTGGGAAAAATCACTGTAGACAACGATAAGTATATCTCCATATATGCCAATGAGATTTCTGACCCGAAGGTGCGTTCACACTTTATCGTATCGCTTCTTGAACTGACACTAAAACGCAATTATCTTCCCGATTTCGCAGCCCAACTACCAATAGTGAAGCCTATGGTGACTGATACGGAGGCGATTGCGCGACTTACAGAGGTGGAAAAAGCATACGAAGAAAAGATGGCAGACCCTGAAAATGTTAAGGTTGGCACCCGGATGCCTCTTTATTCTTTCATGGATGTCAACGGCAAAGAATATGGCTTCGGCGATCTAAAGGGCAATTATGTCCTTGTGGATTTCTGGTATACCGGATGCGTTCCATGCAGAGCTGAAATGCCATATTTTGACAAGTTAGCCCATGAGTTTGATGGGAAAGGTATAAAATTCGTATCTCTTTCAGTTGACACCGGCGATGAATTGTATGCTGCATGGGAAAAGATGATGCGAGATAAAAAGCCCGACCCCGCTATCCTTGATGTCAATCTTCCGGATGGATTCAAGTCGCCACTTCTCTCCGAATTGGGTATACATGGAGTGCCTCGCCTGATTCTTCTCGATCCTGAAGGTAGGATAATAGAAGCAAGTGCCAAACGCCCTTCCGACCCCAAACTACGTCAACAGATCATATCCCTGACTTCCATTTGATATCAATAACACCTCATCAAAATACCCCGGACGCAATACGCGCTCGGGGTCAATTTTTATCTTTTTAATTAAGAGGGGAAGCCAATTATGCATTATGACTTGCTTTAGCTTGGGCGAAGCCAATTATGAATTATGCA
>CAYNPB010000021.1:0-26467 GCA_964399005.1 uncultured Sangeribacter sp. | reverse complement strand
TATTGCTTTTTATGCAAAATTTCGCTATTTTTGCAAAAACTTTGTGAGCATGGAACAATTAAGATACCCGGTCGGAATGCAGACTTTCTCTAACATTATAGAGGAAGGATATACATACGTAGACAAAACTGCTTATATAAAGGCTCTTTTGGACCAAGGAAAGTTTATTTTCTTAAGCCGTCCTCGACGTTTCGGGAAAAGCCTCCTGCTCTCTACCCTCGAAGCCTATTTCGAAGGACGACGCGACCTATTCAAAGGTCTCGCCGCAGACTCTCTCAATCTCGATTGGACTCCATCTCCGGTCCTACACTTCGACTTCAACGCAGAAGACTTCCGACGTGAGGATGCCCTTGAAATGCTGATCGATGGCTTTCTCTGGAGATATGAAAATATTTATGGGAAACGCAACGAAAACCTATCGGTCGCTCAACGTTTTAAAAATATCATAGAAGCAGCCTACGAAAAGACAAATCGTAGAGTCGTCATACTCATTGATGAATATGACAAACCGCTGCTTAATATTGAAGAGAATAAACTTCTATTCGAAAAGAATCAGGGCACTCTCAAAAGTTTCTTAGGAAACCTCAAGTCCATGGACAAATACATCCGATTTGCTTTTATCACAGGCGTTGCCCGATTCAGTAAGGTAAGTATTTTCAGCGACTTAAACAACTTAAAGGATATTTCAATGGAAGATGCATATGCCGACATATGCGGATGGTCAGAAAAAGAATTGATTGATAATTTTTCTCCCGGTATAGAAGCCATTGCAAAAAAACGTGGAGAAGACTTTGACTCCACTCTTAAAGCTCTACGAGATTACTACGACGGCTACCTCTTCACAGAAGAGGGCTCGAGACTATACAATCCTTTCAGTGTCTTGTGCGCTCTCGACAAAAAGAGAATTGACCCATATTGGTTTGAGACAGGGACTCCAACATTCTTAGCGAAACGGGTAAAAGCTCGCGGCACATTTCCTCCCGACATTAATGGAAAGAGATGTACTCGTGAAGACCTTTTATCTGTCGGGCTCAACGACAGGAATCCAATACCCCTGATGTTCCAAACAGGCTATCTTACTATTGGTTCTTACAACAAAGAACTAAACATTTATGAGCTCCGCTTCCCAAACCGCGAGGTGGAAATCGGTTTCTATCGACAACTGCTTCCCCTTTATGCTCCCGAGGTTAGTGACCCCGACAGTCCATTCAACTTCACAGATTTCAAGTTTGATCTATATGAAGGGCGCCCTCACGACTTCATGCAGCGCCTCGCCACTCTCCTCAAAGATCTCCCCGGAGAAGACCATCGGGAGCCAACTTACCGCGCCATCACATATCTCCTCGCAGTGCTATGCGGAACTAAGGCCATTGCCGAGCATCACAACTACAAAGGCCGAAGTGACATCGAAGTCGCCACGGGTCAATTCATCTATCTCTTCGAATTCAAATACAATAAAAGCGTTCAGGAAGCCATGGATCAAATTCTTTCCCGCGACTACCCCGGCCGCTTCGCCATGGAATCCCGCACCCTCTTCCTTATCGCTGCCAACTTCAACGACAACAAAAACTCCCGAGGCCTCGAATATGAAATAAAGGAATTGCCTCGATGAGAGTTCTCATAACCTGATATTTTAATGCCTAATTAATTGCAAATCTATCTAATATGCTAAAAACTTACTTGACAGCGCTGCTGATGATAGTGGCGACAATCATGAATCTAAGTGCTCAGGTCACTTCCAACCCTTCTCCTCTCCAGGAGGATTCGAAGGAGGTGAAGATTCTTTTCCATGCCGACCAGGGCAATAAGAAACTTATGGGGCTTCCCGCCACTACCAAGATTTATGCCCATACCGGTGCCTGCCTTAGCAACGGTCAAAATTGGGTGAACGCTCCCGAATGGGGCAACAATGACGATAAATATCTGCTCACTTACGTAAGCGAGAATCTCTGGCAACTCTACATCGGCGACATCCGCAAATATTACGGCATCACCGACCCTGCCGTCAACGTGACACGCCTCGCTTTCGTATTCCGCACCGCCGACAATTCGAAAGAAGGAAAGGGGGAAGGAGACTCCGACATCTTCATCAATGTGCTCGCCGGCGGACTGCAGGTAGCTATAGAATCCGGACTCTCCGGCTCTATCGTGACCCCATCGACGGCTGCCGTCACTTTCAATGTCGGCACCACAAAGGCAGCCGACATCACCCTCTCGGTCAACGACAAGCAGATAGGCTCCGTAAAGGCTTCCACCCTTCTGACCGTAGACTATACCTTCCCCGGAGCAGGAAACTACGAAGTGAAAGCTACAGCCACTGCCGACGGCGAGACTGTGACCGACGTGCAGACATACACATATATCGAGGAGTCTAAAGCTGAAAACTACCCCGGCGTCGCTCCCAAGATGGGACCGGTGAAGAATGCAGACGGAAGCGTCACTTTCTGCCTCGGAGCCCCTGAAAAGACCAGCGTCATGCTCATCGGAGCCTGGAATGACTATGCAGCCGACAACAAATATCTGATGAAATATCAGGATGTAGACGGTATGCGCTATTTCTGGGTGACCGTAGACGGACTCGACAACAGCAAGCAATATGGCTACTATTTCCTCGTAGACGGCTCTCTGAAGGTGGGCGACCCTTATGCCCGACTCGTCCTCGACCCATGGAACGACAAGTATCTCTCCACCGACGTATACCCCGACCTCCCGGCATATCCATTCGACAAGATTGAAGGAGTTCCCTTGGCTATATATCAGGGAAATATCAATGATTATGACTGGAAGGTGACCGACTTCAAGGGAGTCGCCCCCTCCGACCTCATCATCTACGAGCTTCTCTTCCGCGACTTTACCGGAACAGAAGGGAAAGCCGACGGCAACGGCACAGTGCAATTGGCAATCGAGAAGATTCCCTATCTGAAGACTCTCGGAGTGAACGCCATTGAGCTTCTCCCTATCATGGAATTTAACGGCAACAACTCATGGGGCTATAATCCCAACTTCTATTTCGCTCCCGACAAAGCTTATGGCACTCCAGCCGACTATAAGGAGTTTATCGACATCTGCCATCAGAACGGCATAGCCGTAATCCTCGATATGGTATTCAACCAGAGCGATGGCCTGCATCCCTGGTATCAGATGTATACTCCGGGCAACAATCCATTCTACAACCTTAATGCCCCCCACGCCTACAGCGTGCTCAACGACTGGAATCAGGGCTTCCCGATGGTGCAGCAGCAATGGAAAGATGTGCTCGAATACTGGATGACAGAGTATAAGTTTGACGGCTTCCGTTTCGACCTCGTGAAAGGCTTGGGCAACAATGATTCCTATGCAAATTCCGGAGATGCCGCCACCAATGCCTTCAATCAGTCGCGCATCGACCGCATGCGTGAGCTTCAGAAAGTGGTGGAAGCAGTCAATCCTGACGCATATTTCATCAACGAAAACCTTGCCACTGCTCAGGAGGAGAATGCTATGGCAGCTACCGGACAGCTCAACTGGGCTAACATCAATTCTGAAGGATGCCAATATGCGATGGGCTACCAATCCAATAGCAACCTCAACCGATTCTTCGCTCCCAAAGACAGCAACCGCCTCTGGGGTTCCACCGTCTCATATCTTGAAAGCCACGACGAGCAGCGCCTGGCCTACAGGCAGAATCAGGATGGAGCCCCCGGTCTGAAAGGGAAACTCGAAAACTCCATGCATCGCTTAGGCTCCGCCGCAGCCCAGATGCTGCTTGCCCCCGGTGCACACATGATCTGGCAATTCTCCGAACTTGGCAACTACGACAACACGAAGAACAACGACGGCGGCAATAATACTGACCCCAAGACTGTGCGTTGGAACCTTCTTGACGTTCCCAACCGCAAGGGACTCTACGACAACTATTCCGAGCTGATCGGACTGCGCAATGGCAATCCAGACCTCTTTGCGGAGACTGCTTCGTTTGAAAACAATTGTGCTCAGACCAATTGGGCCAACGGCCGCACGATGGTGTCAAAAGCTGGTGATAAAGAACTGATCACTGTCATAAATCCGAATATCGACAAGGAAATCACCGTGAACGTAAGCTTCAGCAAGAAAGATGAGTCAGCCTATCAGGTGCTTTCCAAGTCTTACAACTCCACTCCCTCCTATAGCGTGGCATCCGGCACCGTGACAGTTCCCGCCAACTGCTATGTGGCTATCGGCAGCACAGCGGTGTCTTCAGCAGTAGAAAGCGTTTGGACCGGAAGCGCCGCCTCAGAATTGCGACTCCACAAGGAAGGCTCAAGCATCGTAGTGGATTATGCAGAATCTCCCGTAGAAATCTACACAATCGATGGCCGCAAGGTAGCTTCCACCAAGTGTGGCGACAGAGTTGAAGTCGGCTCAGGAGTATATCTGGTAGTCAGCGGCAAAGAAACCCGAAAGATCATCCTCTGATTCCACCCCATAATATTATGAAACAAGGCTGCCCACCCGGACAGCCTTGTTTCATATTCGCACTACGCGATACGCAATACGCGATACGCGATACGCACTACGCACCAAACACCACTTCCCCACGCAAAGTAGCCGAAGAGGCATCCGTGACGCAGACGCGTATGAAGTCACCCGGCTTGAAGTCACCTTTAGGAAAGACTACAACCTTATTTTGCGAAGTGCGGCCGAAAAGCTCGTCGGCGCTTCGCTTCGACACCCCTTCCACCAGCACCTCAAACTCCTTGCCGACATCCCGGCGGTTTGACTCGAGGCTCAATTCATTCTGCAAGGCTATCATGCGGTTGAGTCGCTCCACTTTGACATCTTCCGCGACATTGTCCGGGAGATGCTTCGAAGCGAACGTGCCGGGGCGCTCAGAATACTTGAACATGAATGCACTGTCAAATCCTGCTTCCCTCATCAGCGACAACGTCTGCTGGAAATCCTCCTCCGATTCATTGTGAAATCCTGTGAACATATCAGTAGATATGCCGGCCTCCGGAAGAATCCTGCGGATTGCTGCAATACGGTCAAGATACCATTCACGGGTATATTTACGGTTCATGTCTTTCAGCACGCTGTTGCTGCCGCTCTGCACCGGAAGGTGGATATGTCGGGCTATATTAGGATGCGCCGCCATCACTTCGAGAGTCTCGTCGCTCATATCCTTAGGGTGAGAAGTAGTGAAGCGGATGCGCATATCTGGAGCCGCCTCAGCTACCATCGCCAGGAGAGCCGGGAAATCCACCTTCTCTCCCTCCTTATCTTCAAATGAATAGGAGTTGACATTCTGCCCGAGCAGGGTGACTTCCTTGAAACCGCGTTCGCGCAAGTCGGCAAGTTCGCGCAGGATGCTCTCCGGCTCGCGGGAGCGTTCGCGGCCACGAGTGTAAGGCACGATGCAATAGGAGCAGAAATTGTTGCACCCACGCATTATTGAGATGAATCCGCTCACTCCTGCGCTGCCGATGCGTCGCGGCAACACATCGCGGTAGGTCTCCGTCAGGCTAAGGTCGATATCCATAGCCTTTTCGCCTGCCTCTGCCGACGCGAAAAGCTCCGGGAGCTGCAGATAACTGTCAGGACCGGCTACCACATCCACACCATAGTCTTCAATGAGGGTCTTCTTAAGGCGCTCTGCCATGCAGCCTATGACGGCTATGATGACCTTCTTCCCCGTTTTGCGGCGGTAGGCCTTCCAGTGGCTGATGCGCTGATAGATCTTCTGCTCGGCGTTCTCACGGATGGAGCAAGTGTTGAAGATTATGGCAGACGCATCCGCATCCTCCTCGGTCAGCTCATATCCCGCCATCCCCAAAACCGATGCCACTACCTCTGAATCTGCCACGTTCATCTGGCATCCATAGGTCTCTATGCGCACTTTTCGTGTTAAAGTGCAATTTTTATCGTCTACAAGTCGAAAAACAGGGTCCATACTATTTGATATTTGAAAGATATTTCCTAAATTTGTACCAAAATATAAAATCGTCTACAAAATTACACAATAAATCTTTTTGTTACAAATGAGCATCCCTTTTATTTCGGCCGAAGAGGCTGCTTCCTACATTCAAAATGGTGATAATGTAGGTTTATCGGGCTTCACTGCATCCGGTACGCCTAAAGTTGTAACAGTTGCTTTGGCAAAGCGTGCCAAGGAACTCCACGAACAAGGAATTCCCTTTAAAATCAATCTCTTCACCGGCGCGTCTACCAACGACCACGTAGATGGAGAGCTGGCGCGTGCTGACGCTATCGCTATCCGCACCCCCTATCAGAGCACAGGCGACTCCCGCAAAGGAATCAACAACCAGAGCATAAATTACTTTGACGGCCACCTCAGCCACGTGGCTCAGGATATCCGCTACGGATTCTATGGCGACATCGACGTTGCCATCATCGAGGTGACAGAGATGAGCCCCAACGGCGACGTAGTGCTTGGCGCCGGCCTCGGCATGAGCCCGACACTCGCAAAGGTAGCCAAGAAGGTAATCCTCGAATATTCAAGCTACTATAAGACTTCTTTCCGTGGCTTCCATGACAACTATGTGCCCCTTGACCCTCCTCACCGTCGCGAAATTCCTATCTACAAGCCATCAGACCGCATCGGCTCTACAGTGCTTCATATCGACCCGAAGAAGATCATCGGTGTAGTTCCCTCCAATGCTTCTGAAGGAGTGAAACCGTTCACTCCATCCGATGAAGTGACTCACCAGATCGGCGAGAATGTCTGCAACTTCCTCGTTCAGCAGCTCCGCATGGGTCTCATCCCGAAGGAATTCCTCCCCATCCAGTCTGGCGTAGGCAACGTGGCTAACGCCGTTCTCTACGGTCTTGGTGAGAATCCGGAGGTTCCACCGTTTGAAATGTACACAGAGGTGATTCAGGATGCCGTAATGGCTCTTATGGAGCAGGGACACTGCAAGTTCGCCTCCACATGTGCCATGACTTTCTCCGACGATGCCATGCTCCACTTCATGGAAAACATCGACTTCTTCCGCGATAAGATACTTCTCCGTTCGGGAGAGATCTCCAATAGCCCGGAAGTAGTGCGCCGACTCGGTGTCATCACAATGAACACAGCTCTTGAAGCCGACATCTATGGCAATGTCAACTCCACTCATGTGCTTGGCACCAAGATGATGAACGGTATCGGTGGCTCAGGCGACTTCACACGCAACGGCTACATATCTATCTTCTCCTGCCCATCAATCCAGAAGGGTGGCAAGATCTCAGCCATCGTGCCTATGTGCTCTCACATCGATCATTCCGAACACTCAGTGAAGGTGCTCATCACAGAGCAGGGTGTGGCTGACCTTCGTGGCAAGGATCCCCGCCAGAGAGCTGAGACCATCATCGAAAACTGCGTACACCCGATGTATAAGGAAATCCTTTGGGACTACCTGAAGCTCGCCAACAAGGGAGCAAAGGCCCACACTCCTCACCATCTGCACGCAGCGTTCGCGCTCCACGAGTCATTCCTCGACTGCGGCGACATGTCGCAAGTGGACTTCGCCAAATACTACTAATTTAATTGAGAATCATCTATAATGTTGAATTTTGAATTCTTCTGAGTTCTCTAATAATTCAGATTACTCCGATTACTCTGATTACTCTGATTACTCTGATTTTTCTGATTATTCAGATTATTCCAATTATTCAGATTATTCCAATTATTCAGATTATTCCGATTACTCCGATAAGATCTGATTATTCTGATCACTCCGATAAGAGCAAAAAAGAGCCATGCTGACAACCAGCATGGCTCTTTTACCTTATAATTATTCTCCCTCTTTAGGGGGAAGGGGGGCTTTAGAATTTCCAACCAAGACGGAGTGAAGGCTCTGCATAAGTAGCCAACACGAATGAAGATGAGCTATTACCCTTTGACTTTTCATAGCTGTTGCTCCACTGACCTGCATTGGGGCCATCTATTGGAGTACCTCCCTTTTCTACCTGAGCGGGGAAATACTTAGCACCAATCTTCAGACCAAGTTCTGCTCCTACATATAGACCCTTGTAGACATAGAAGTCGATGCCAGTGAATGCCTTTACCGCAAATTCATTGAAGCTGTTACCAGAGTTGCTGATAGTAGTCTTGCGATCATTACCTAAATTATTAGTCGTATTGATCTTTTGCATGTTAAATCCAAGTCCTGCACCTGCATAGAGATCAACTCTCTTGTAGTTGAAGAAGTGATTCTCAAATCCAAGATTGATGTTAAAAGTGGATGTAGTGGTCTTCGTCCAAAGATCTTTGTCGTTGTTGCTGTTGTTGTCTTTCTTAGAGTTTACGCCGAAACCGATGCCAAAGCGGAGTGCGTTCTTGTCAGAGATGAAGTAGCGTCCCTGAAGAGCATCAAGCTTGAATGTTGTGAAGTTGTCTGAGAAGGGGTTCACCTGGATTTCAACAGAGAAATCACCTTTTGCGGGAGCATAGCTCTCCTGTGCATTTGCACCAAAAGCAGCAGCGAGTGCCACAATTGCTAAAGTAAAAATCTTTTTCATTGTTATATACAGTTAATTATAGTAGTTATCTCTTGTTTAGCGAAGTTGTTATTTCAGTTTTTTCTACAAGCCTTGGCTTTGCATTTTCCTCTTAATTTTTCTCTTAAGAGTGCGCAAAGTTATAAATAAAAGTTAATATACGCAAATAAAATTAACAGATTTTGACATAATCGGACCTCAACCTCTCAATGTCTGTCTCAGCGTCCGAGTTTTTTTCTTATAATAGCATACCCTTCCTGAAGCTCCGGCACGCGGAGCACCGCCAAGACAGCAACCACAGCGATTCCTCCCGCTGCCAGCTCCATACAGAGCTGAAGAAGCGACGTCAGGTTAAGAATCCGTGCGATGTCTCCATGCAACGTAGGGAGCACATAGATAGCCACACATCCTGCAAGAGTAGCTCCTATGAAAGGGAGCAAATCTGAAACCAATCGGCGTAGAGAATAGCCCGTGGTGCGGGCTGCTATCACCCCTGCCACTATCCATGTGGCGAGAGTGGCTGCAAGCTGACCCCAGACGATGATTTCGAGACGCATGGTGAAGACCGTGGCAAGCAGAGCCACCACTGTAGTGACATCCTTCACTATTTCCACCACTACTATCTGGCGCCCATGTCCGAGCGCCATCATGAAATTGCTGTAAAGGGAGATGAAGACAGTCCCTATGCCACGAATGCAAAGTATCTGGAAGAGGGGTATCGCCTCGTCCCATTTCGTGCCGAAAAGGAAATGGAATATGCTTTCGCCGCAGGCTGCCAATATAGCCAAGGCAGGAAATGCCAAGAGGGCCGTGAAGCGGTCGATACGTTGCATATAGCGATGGAATGTGGCGAGATCATCCTGCACACGGGCGAGCAATGGCACGAATGATGCCGTCAATATCTGGGAGAGCGACGCGCTTCCCATCTTGCTCCATTTGTCGGCCTGGTTATAGCTGCCGAGCTGCGAGAGAGAATACCATTTGCCGATTATGAAAGGATAGATATTGAGGAAAAGCGTGTTGAAGAATTGCGAGATGAATACGCTGACCCCTATGTTCCTGATGTCGCGCAGTGACCGGCGAGAGAATACCGGCCGTGGGGTCCAGCCTCCCGTCATCCAAAGCCATCCGCTTTTGAGCGCCGCAAGTGCCACCGATTGCCATACTATTGCCCATGCCCCGAAACCGGCATATGCCAATGCAATGCCGAGACAAGCGGAGACGGAGAGAGCAAAAAGGTCGGCTATAGCTATCTGCTTCACATCCATCCGCTTCATAAGGCGGTTGGTCTGCACTATCCCGAGCCCCGTAAGCACGAAAGTAAGAAACATCACGCGGCTGAGAGCCGTAAGCTCCGGAGCATTGAAAAATTTTGCTATCAGAGGGGCGCAGAAATAAAGCACTGCATAGATCAGAACGCTTACACCTAAATTAAACCAAAAGACCGTGCTATAGTCATCCTCATCGGGATTCTTTTTCTGCAGTAGGGCTGACCCGAATCCGGAATCTACAAATAGGATTGCGAAGGCCTGAAAAACGGCAAGGACTCCGACAAGGCCGAAGTCCTGTTTGCTCAGCAGGTCGGCAAGCACGATGCCGCTGAGTCCATAAAGCACCTGAGTGGCAATGCGATCGATCGTATTCCACTTCAATGTGCTCGCAGTCCTATCCTTCAACTCACTCATTCCAGTGGGAAGAGCTTGCCACCACCCTTTTTCTCGATTTCGGGAGTCCCTTTGTAGTATACCTTGGTGTTGCCGATACCCATCACCTTAAGCTTATCGACAGGCCAGCATCCGATCGAGCCGTTGCCGAGGATCTTGCAGGAGACATTGGTGGCCTCCAGGCGGTCGGCCTGGATGGTGCCGTTGCCCACCATCGAGAAATTAGCCTGCTGACAATGTCCGGAAATGGAGATGGTACCGTTGCCCGACTTAATGGCGGCTCCTATCTTGGTAGCGCGCACATTTTCTGCATCGATCGAGCCATTGCCCATCACAGACAACTCCAGTTTGCTGCCGGGAGCCACAGACTTAAGCGTGAGATGTGCCTCATCCGTAACCGAAGCATTCTCAAGAAAATCTGAATAGATATAAAGTGTCGGAAGTTCGGGATCACCAACGTGTGGTGTTTCCACCTGTATGCGGAGCTTATTCCCCTTATGAGTGATGATAAATGCCTTGGAATATTTCTGATCCCCGTCATATACCACGCGGCATGCACTTCCATCCCCTCCTACATACACTACATTGACACTATCGTCAACCGAAACCTTGCTGAATTGCCCTAAGGGAAGCGTAAACTTCTTTGCATTCATCTGCAGGCATCCCATCAGCAGAGCCATAATCACTAAAACACGTATTTTCATAAACCAATTTTGTTAATGCATAATTCATAATGCATAATTCATAATTCAATTCCTCTATTGATAATTTTTATTTATCAACACTCCAATTATGCATTATGACTTGCATTAGCTTGAGCGAAGCCAATTATGCATTATGCATTATGAATTATGCATTATGAATTAAAAGAATCTTTCTTCTATCTCTAATAACAATTTTTCAAGCTCATCTTCCTTTTCGGCACGCAAAAGTCTTATGCGAGTCTCCCTGAAGTCGGGTATTCCCTTCAATAAGGGAGTGGCTGCAAGATGCCTCCTGACGTGCAGGATGCCCCGATATTCATCTATTCGGTCGATCGATTCGCGGATCTGACGGCGAAGGAGCGCGAATTTCTCTGCCGTTGTTATCTCCGGCAATATGCCGGTGGCAAGATACTCCTTCACCTCCCTGAATATCCAGGGGGCTCCGAAACTTGCCCGCCCTATCATGACGCCATCCACGCCATATGTGTCAAAAGCCTCCTTAGCCTGCTGAGCACTCTTTATGTCGCCATTTCCGATGATAGGGATCTCAATTCGAGGGTCGGCCTTCACTTCCCCTATAAGTGTCCAATCAGCATCGCCGGTATACATCTGCGAGCGTGTGCGTCCGTGGATAGTCAATGCCTTGATTCCGCAATCCTGCAGGCGAGGGGCAAGCTCCGTGATGATCTTGTTGTTGCAATCCCAGCCGAGACGGGTCTTGACCGTGACGGGAATGTCGACGGCATCCACTACTGCCTTTGTGATCGCGAGCAGTTTCTCCGGATCGCGAAGCATTCCTGCCCCGGCACCTTTTGCTGCCACTTTCTTAACCGGGCATCCGAAATTGATGTCAAGGATATCGGGACGAGCCTGTTCAACGATCTTGGCTGCCTCTACCATCGCATCTGCATCGCGCCCATATATCTGGATGGCTACGGGGCGTTCGCGGTCGTCGATGGTCAGTTTGCGCGTCGTGGAGTTGATGTTGCGCACGAGAGCCTCGGCCGACACGAATTCCGTGTAGACCATGGCAGCCCCTTGCTCACGGCAGATAAGCCGGAAGGAGGGGTCGGTGACATCCTCCATCGGGGCAAGCATCACAGGCCGATGGCCCAAATTTATCTTATCAATCTTCATTATAATATCAATAAGCCCCCCCGACCCCCTAAAGGGGGAGAGTAATTATCAGAATGATCGGAGTAATCGGAGTAATCAGAATAATCAGAATAATCAGAATGATCGGAGTAATCAGAATTATCGGAATAATCCGAGAACTCGGAAAAATTCAAAATTCTCAATTCTCAATTCTCAATTCTCAATTCAAAAAAGTGTCAGTCTCGAGCAGCGTGCCGGGGCAAGCAGCTCTGCCACTTCGCGGAGCTGCGAGGCCGTGACAGCCCGTATTTGCTCAGCCGTATGCGAGGTGTCGTGGATGGCATCACGGAAAAGAAGGCTCTTTCCCATGTTGATGGCCATGTTCTCGCGGTTGTCGGTGCTGACGAGAAGTTGACCACAATATTGTGTCTTTATCTTGTCGAGCAATCTTTCTAACATCGTGTTTTGTGCCAGTCTGTCAAGTTCCTTCTTTACAATAGAGAGGCATTTCTTGACATGGCTCTTGTCGCAACCTATATAGACGTTCCAAAGACCGCAGTCGCTGAAAAGAGATGTGAAACTGTCTACTGAATACACCAGCCCTCTCTTCTCGCGCAGCTCGCAATTGAGCCGGCTGCTCATGCAAGGGCCTCCTATGTAGTTATTGAGCAGATAGAGGGCAAAGCGACGAGGGTCGTTGCGGCTGAAAGTGCGTGCTCCGTATATGGTGTGAGCCTGAAAACCGTCGTTGTCGATCACTTCGTCAAAGGGAGGAAGTTCAGCGGGAACAATGCGCTCGGGGCGGCGGAATGGGAAATTGAGCAATCCGAAATGCTTCTCCACCCTCTTTATCAGCTTCTCCGGGTCGTCGGGAGCTGAGATATACACCACCATATTGCCGGGGGTATAGTTGAGGTCGAGAAACTGTCGGCATTCCCTTCCCGTAAGCGAGCGGACGCTCTCTGGAGTGCCGAGGATGTTGTGCGCCAGGGCATTCCCCTTGAAGATACGCT
Source organism: uncultured Sangeribacter sp. (assembly GCA_964399005.1). Taxonomy (GTDB): domain Bacteria; phylum Bacteroidota; class Bacteroidia; order Bacteroidales; family Muribaculaceae; genus Lepagella. The sequence continues at coordinate 13,534 of CAYNPB010000021.1, read as the reverse complement.
CCTCATACTCGTCGTAGACATTCTCGGAAGGGGTGTCAAGATAAGACTTTATCTCTTCCACCACCACTTCATGCTCCGTAGCCACTTCATGCTCCGGGAAGAGGGAATTGGCGATGATGTCTGCCAGCAGTTCTATGGCTCGGTCGGCATAGCCTGCGGGCGCAGTGGTATATATTATGGTGTTTTCTTTTGAGGTGCTCGCATTGAGTTCCCCTCCGATGCTTTCCATTCGGGCAGAAATGGCGGAGGAGCGACGCTTCCACGTCCCTTTGAATATGGTATGCTCCACGAAGTGGGCCAGACCATAGCGATCAGCCGCCTCGTCGCGGCTTCCACTGCCTACCACCACCCCGATATATGCAACCTTGGCATCGGTCCGGCACATAGCCACCCGAAGCCCATTATGTAGAGTATGCGTTACGTAGTTCATTCTGCAAAATTAGTGAAATATCGGATAGAATCCAAATAAAAAAGGCACTCCGGAGCGCGGAGTGCCTTTTGCAAGTATAGGATTGTAGGGTTTACTTCTTGACTGCTGTGAATGTAGCAGGATAAGTGTTTAGGTCAAGTGTGATGGTGTAAGTGCCGGCGTCAGGAAGCACGATATTTGCACCGCCTGCAGTAAGAGCGTCGGGGGTGCCACCGAGGTTTACAGCCCAGCTGCTGTTAGCACGGAACTTCCATTCCTGACCGGCTTCAACTGTAACTTCACATGTCCATGTCATGAGATCTTCTGAAGCAGTCATCGCTACGTCAGGATCGCCGTCATTGCCCCAATTGTTGAAGCCGCCTACCAGGCCCATGCTATTGATACCATTGAGCGAAAGTTCCCAGTTAGCTACATTCAGGGTAGCAAAATAGAGACCTGCATGGCTGATCTTGATGTTGGCACCGGCGCGATTGAGAATGCCTTTATAATCAAATACTCCATTGTCGTCAGTCTCTTCGAGAGGATCGGAAGAACCGAAGTCGCCGCCCCAATCTGCCTGAGGAGCAAACTTGAATTCGCTCTGAAGATTCAAGAAACCGTTATAGTCAGTGTAGTTGGTGGTAGTAAGAGGCATCCAGTGTGCCGACCAATTTGACCAACCGTCACCGGTAGCATAATAAGTCTCGACAGCCTCCTTTGCGGAGAATGTCAGATACTCAGCATCAAGCGAAACCTGTGCCGGAACAGTAAGAGTGAGAAGCTTGGAAGCGTCGATTGCGCTGCCCTGTACTTTCTCAAACTCACCGGAAGCATCGTCTGTTCCCTCAGTAGGAACGAGACACTCAACGCCTGCGATAGAATTGCTGCTGACAGCCTGGTCGTAGCTTGCCTGAGAAAGGATAATCCACTTGTCGCCTGCTGCAGAAGCATCTTTCACCACAACAGAGAAGTTAGGATCGTCATATTGGCTTACGTCCGGGTGATTCATCTTGATAGCACCTGCAATGTCCCAGTTAGTGCCATTGCCAAGCACTACATAATATGCCGGAGCAATCTCTACAGCCGGAGTGAGCGGAGTGAACTCATAAGTTGCAGCCAGAGGCTCGAAGTTTACGCATACAGCTCCCTTTGCAGTTGAAACGACTGTCTTTGCATAGAGATTCACCTTAGCGGGATCTTTTGTGAAAGTCTCAGCATAAAGCTGGCCAATCTGGGCGCCATCGGCCAAGAGGGTCTCTCCCTCTATCTTCAGAGGCACATCAAATGAAGTAGCGAAATCCTCCGCTGTAGAAAGAGTCATTGTTGCTCCTGAAAGGCTATAGCCTTCCGGCAGATCGTTGACTGCCAAAGCAGCCACATTAGTCTCCCCTGCTGTGTTTGCATTGATGGCAGAAGCGGGGCTGTAAAGGATATTCTCAGAAGAGAATACGGGCTCCTGAGGATTTACCTGCGCAATGCCAAGATCGCTTGTGTCTTCACAAGAAGCAAAACCCAAAGCAAGTGCCGACAGAAGAAATATATTATATTTTTTCATTTGTTGTCTTTGTTATTCCGCCGGAGCCGGAACCCCGGCGGATAATTAGAAATTCTCGTCAGTTATTAAATTGCTTCGATCTCAATCGTGAAGCTGTTGAGGTCTACAGTCACCTTCATCTTAGAAGTAGGCCAGTTTTCAGACTTGAAGTTAGCCTTTCTGTTCTCGATAGTGCCGATGTAAGGACCACCTGCTACGGTGAATGTTTCCTTGCCATCTTCCGGACCGAGGAAATTGTTTTCCCAATCGCCAAGCGCAGTATAGAGTGCAAACTCAACATTAGCGGGATCGTCAATATCAAAGGTTCCTTCATAGATGTTAGATCCGGCAGGAATCTCCAACAGTGCACATTTATCGCTGTTGATATCCCAACCCTGGATATTTCCGATTGCATAGATCTGCTTGCCGGCAGACTTCTCCATCTTGATGGTCATATCCTTAAGGTTGATGGTGATTTCAACATTGCCACCGGGCCAATTTGGAACCTGCCATGAGCCCTTGCCAAGCTTATCACCGACAGAAACACCCATATAGACAGGGCCTTCATAGACGCCTTCAGAATCAAAAGCAATATCAATGGGGTTGTCGTCATCCTGCGAACCAACCGCGAAGCTTTCCCAGTCGCCGAGCTGGCTGTAGAAGCGGAATTGGAACTTATCAGCCGGGATAAAGATATTACCATAATAGATCTTGGTGGCAATTCCGGTCTCACGGAGATACAGCTCATCGCTGTTGATATCCCATCCATCACCTGCCTGAGGCTTACCAATCAGATAGAGATATCCGGGCTCCTTGACAGGAACATAAGTGGAAACCTTAAGATTGACTGCATTCGACCAGATTTCACTCTGAGGAGCATTCGGAAGCGAAGCGTGTACACGCACTGCTACCGGAAGCGCATCCTGAGTATAGTTGTCGGCATCTATCCCATAGACAGCGTTGACACCGTCGCAGAATACGGAACCCTCGATATTGATCACGGCCTGCTGAGTGGAAAGATTCAGTGCATATGCCAATGGGAGACCATCTTCGCCCAGTATAGCGTTCGGATCAATCTCATCGCCGGAAGCAGATGATTCCGCCATGAGTTCATCCCACATAGCCAAATCTTCTTCTGACTTTGAAACCTGAACATAGTAGGTAGGCACTACTCCAATGCCGTAGTTAGGCTGTGACACTGTCAGTGTGATGTCGTTGAGGTTCTTGTAGTTCTCATCAGCTCTGAAGACATATACCTGGTCGGCCATAGAAGGCGTATTGAGGATGAACTCCGTCGGAGTCTCAAGACGAGGTTGGGTATCCTCGACGCAGCTGGTGAGGCATGCACCCATCGCCAGCGGCAGTGCCATTAATAAAGATATCTTTTTCATTACGATATTTTCCATTTAATGTGAATGATTAATAGCCGGGGTTCTGCTTCATGCTCGATCCGTAGGTTGCCACTACGTCAGATGGCAATGGGAAGAGATTCATGTATTCAGGAATTGAAGAACCTTCGCGGATATTGTTTTTCCAAGCCCAGTTGTAGGAGCCGCCTGCAAATTTACCGAAGCGTACGAGGTCAGTACGACGGATATTTTCCCAATAAAGCTCACGGGCACGTTCGTCAAGAAGATTGTCGAGAGTGAAGTTGGCAGAAGCCCAAGGAGTCACACCTGCGCGTGCACGCACGTAGTTGGCGTACTGCAAGCCTGTGGTCTGGTCGCCTGCGCCACGAAGTGCACACTCGGCAGCCATCAGATATACGTCGGCAAGGCGGATGATCGGGAAGTCGGTGCTGGCGAAGTCGTCAGTCTGCTTCGGAAGGCCGTTCACCTCAGGCACACCTGCCCAATTATATGTGAAACCGTTGTCTTCATTGAGATAAGTGGAGCGTGGCATCACACCATTGGCGTCAGACTTATTGTTGGTAAACTTGATAGCAGCATAGCCGCTTGTGAAAGTTGAGAACTCATCGTTAGCCTTGGTGAATCCCTGATTTTCTGTACACCACAGATAAGTACGTCCATCGGTGCTGACACCATTGTTAAACTCAAACTTATCGGCAAACTGCTCGCGAGCGTGCATACAGCTCCAGTCAGCATTCAGGCCATAGAGCACTGTCGGCATGCTGGAAGCAGATGTTCCGGCTGCAATGAGGAACATTGTGCCGCCATAGCTCTGAGTATAGGGATACTCGAAAGGTATGGTCCAGAGGATCTCGTTCTGTGCTGTAAGCGAACCGCCGGGTGCAAACATATCATTGCTCTGGCAGAAGAGTGCAAGATAATCATTAGCCAAGCCTGAGCCCTGGAAGCCACCACCCTGATGACGGCCGATGATATTCTTTGCATGTTCCCAGCATTTGTCATACATTGGAGTGCCTGTATATACTTCAGCATTCAGGTAGAAGCGGCAAAGAAGAGCTTCTACGCCATCTTTTCCTACACGGCCATATACTCCGCTGTCCTGGAATCCGCTGAGCACATCCTCGAGGTCGGCAGTGACAAGGTCGAAAAGCTCTTTACGCGACACCTGCTGAGGAACTTCACCATATGGCATGTCGTCCCAAGCGCGGGTTGCATTTCCGAAGAAGTCGATCACATAGAAGTAAGAGAGGTCTCTCAGAGCGCGTGCCTCACGCACATACTGCTCTCCATTCGGGTCTGTACCGAAGAGTCCATCATTATAGCCACGTATGAAGTCGTTGCAGACTGCAATGTGGGTATAGAAGCGGCCATAAGCACCAAACAAGTTGCCGTTTGATGAGCCCCAAGTGCCTGTGCAGAGGTCGAACACACCTACGTCAGGCCAGATCCAGGACACTTCATCGGTAGTGAACTCGTTGAGCATGAAGATCACACGGCTCCAGTTGGATGTTCCGCCGTCAAGACCGGAGATGTCTGCCGCGCCGCCGGGGCCTCCCTGGCCGGACACTGCAAGCGAAGAGTAGCATTTTGCCATCACTTCTGCGAGATATTCAGGATTTGATCCGAAACTGCCCGGGGTGATGGTGTTGGGGTCGTTGGACATCTGATCGAGATCGCCCACGCAAGATGCGAGTCCGGTCATCGACAGCAGCGCTGCCCCCATTATGAATTTGCTTATATATGATTTCATAATTGTTTTTCTGTGAGGTTAGAAGATTAGAACGTTGCCACAAGACCGAAGGTGAACGATACTGGACGCGGATAGATATTGTTGTCAATACCACCAAACACTTCAGGATCAAGACCCTTATACTTAGTAATCACGAATGGATTCTGCACTGCACCGTAGAGACGGAGGCGGAGGTGATCGTTAAGCAGATTGTTGAAAGTGTAGCCAAGGGTGATGTTGTCGCATCTTACGAAACCTGCGTTGCTGAGCCAGTAGTCAGAATAATATCTGTTGGTGGTCTCGTTGCCCTGGAAGTAGAAATCTGTCTTGATCAGGTTGTGGATACCGGATGTGTTGTAAGTTTCGGAAAGTGTGCTGTGGGTTGAAGCCACGTCATTGTAGACATAGTTGCCGATTGAAGCACGGAGCTGGAAGCCGAGGTCCCAGTTCTTCCATGAGAAGGTGTTGTTCCAGCTCATGGTCACCTTAGGATCTCTTGAGTGCTTCAAGACGCGGTCGTTGTCGTCGATAGTGCCGTCACCGTTCTGGTCTACGTATACACCCTCGAGCGGCATGCCGTCTTGATCATATACCTGCTCATAGAGAAGGAATGAATATGCGGGATAGCCCACCTTGTGTGCCTGGACATTATTACCTGTACCACCTGAGATACCACCTGTAGCGATATAAGAGTTCGGGTCGTCGGTATTGTTCAGCTTAGTGATCTTATTCTTATTCCAAGCTACATTGAGGCTTGTATTCCAAGTGAAGTCGTCAGTCACGATTGGTTTGGCACCGATAGTTGCTTCAACACCCACGTTGCGGAGTGAACCGATGTTCTGGTCCATCATGTTGGATGTTGCTGAGCCGGGGGCTACTGTCACGAATGAGAGAAGGTCTTTGGATTCGCGGAGATACCAGTCAAGAGCTACTGTCAAGCGGTTGTTCCACCAGCCCATGTCCAAACCTACGTTCCAAGTAGTCGTTTCCTCCCACTTAAGATTAGGATTGTAGGCACCCGGATAGAGAGTATTTGAAATTACTTCTCCGTTTGCATTGACATACGTTCCGGTTGTCATATTGGGATAGTACGAACCCTGCACGGTGGATGTATATACCGGCATGTAAGGGAAGTATCCACCTACACTCTGCTGGCCTGTGATACCCCAACCGAGACGGAGCTTGAAGTCGTTCATGTCGGTTGCTGACTCCATGAATGGCATATTCTTGATCTTCCACGCAAGAGCGAGTGCCGGGAAGAGACCCCAACGGTTATCTTTTGAGAAGCGGGATGTGCCGTCATCACGAAGAGTGAAGGTAAGAAGATATGTGTCTTTGAAAGAGTAGTTGACACGTCCGAAGAAGCTGACAAGCATAAGGTTGCCTGACGACCATCTGTAGTCCGGAGCGATGTGAGTGCCGGGATCTGCAGTGTCAGGATTGATAGTCAGTACGCCTCCGGTAGTAGCCGGGCCATAGAAACCCTTAGTAGTATAGACTGTACCGTTGTTGCGGCCATGAGCATCGAAACGCTGCCATGAGTAGCCTGCCATCACGTCGAGGTTTGACTGGATTGCGTCGAATTCCTTCTTATAGTTCAAGTAGAAGTCAAGAAGAGTGTTGCGGCGGAGCTCATATACAGTGTAGTGTGTTCCGGCACCATTCTTGATGTTTTCATTCCAAGATGTCGGTGAGTTCTGCTGCAGGTCGTTGAATTCGTTTGATTTGCTTACGTCATAGCCAAGGTTGAGGTTGGCATGAAGTTCGGGGAGGAAATGGAATGCATAGTCAATCTGCAGGTTACCGTTCGAACGATATACATTCGATACGTTATGGCGGTCCTTGATGACTGCTACAGGGTTGACTGTGCCGTTGATGTTCCAGGAGTTGAAGTTGTCGGTAGTGACAGCTGTGTATCCATTATAGAAATAGGGGAAGTCAGCATTGCCTGATGCGATGTTGCTCATCACGGGCACCGTAGGATTGAATGCTACAGCTGCTCCCACTGCACCTTCATTTGAGAATGTGTTGCGGATATAATAGCCCTTTACGTTGGCAGCAATTTTCAGCTTGCCATCGAAAAATTCCGGAGTGAGGTTGAAGCCGGCAGTAGTACGCTGCATCTGTGAATCCTTAAGGATACCGTTTGACTCAGTGAATGTACCGCTGACACGATAGGGAAGGAAACCTGCCTTACCGCCTACGCTCAGTGAATAGTCGTGAGACACTGCTGTGCGAAGCACTTGCTTCTGCCAGTCGGTAGAGGAGGTGCCAAGGTGAGAAGCAGCCTCTGACTCAGCTCCCCAATAGTTCTTTACGAGATCGGTAAATTCACCTGCCTTAAGCACTTCCCAAGTGCGACGGGCTGTGTTTACGCTTACGTTGGCAGAGAAATTCACCTGTGGGCGACCTGATTTGCCTTTCTTAGTGGTGATGATGATGACACCGTTAGATGCACGGCTACCGTAGATGGCAGTTGCGGACGCATCCTTAAGCACTGTCATGCTCTCGATGTTGTCCGGAGAAATCATTGCCAACGGGTTGGCCATACCCTGAACTCCATCATTGCTCAAAGGCACACCGTCGAGCACGATAAGGGGGTCGTTGGAAGCAGAAAGAGAAGAACCACCACGGATACGGATTGTAGCGCCACCTTCAGGGCTACCACCACCGCTGGTGACTACTACACCGGGGCTTGCACCTGTCAGAAGGTCCTGTGCTGATGTAGAAATGCCTTCAGCAATTTCACTCGGTGTGATCACTGATACCGAGCCGGTAGCGTCCGATTTCTTTACCGAGCCGTAACCGATCACGACGGTCTCTGCCAGCATTGTGGCATTGTCCTGAAGCGTTACCTTGATTTCTGTACGCCCATTGACTGCGACTTCCTGTGTGTCATAGCCAATGTAGCTGATCACGAGTGTGGCATTCGGCTCAACGTTGAGGGTGAAGTTACCGTCAAAGTCAGTTGCTGTGCCGTTTGAGGTGCCCTTTTCCATTACGGTGGCACCGATGAGTGGTTCGCCAGTAGCATCATCCACCACGCCGTGGACGGTGATCTTCTGGGCCAGTGCGGGAAGCGTGAATGCCAATAGCATGGCTATAGCCATAAGCGCTTTCCGGCTGAGTGTAAAACAAACGTTTTTCATGCAGGTTTTTTTTAGGTACTACATTTATTTAATTAATCTCAGATTCAGGTCATTATAGGTTAACTGCTGCGCCGGGGCTATTTTTCTACCCCTGCCGAATGCCAAAATTACTACAAATTTTAACATAATTGATACATTTTTCAATAAAAATTTGTTAAATCTACCATTTTTAACAATAATTAACATTTGCAAGTCTCCCAAATTTCCACTAACTTTGCATCATAATTCTGCCACCCAATTTCCTGTCACCCGTCACCTGACACCCGACACCTGACACCTGACACCCGACACCTGAAACCTGACACCCCACACCTGACCCCTGACCCCTGACACCCGACCCCCATGCTAATAGACAAGATAAGATCCGGCCAGCACCTGAGTTTCGGACAGCAACTGAAGCTGACCGCACAACTCTCGTGGCCAGCGATGATGGCGCAGCTCTCGAGCATGATGATGCAATATATCGACGCTGCTATGGTAGGGCATCTTGGTGCCGACCCTTCGGCATCTGTCGGACTTGTCTCTACATCCCTTTGGCTGTTCTGGGGGATATGCTCGGCGGTGACGATGGGATTCAGCGTGCAGGTGGCGCATAGCATCGGGGCTTCCGATCATGCGCGTGGGCGCCGCATCCTGCGCCAGAGCATTACGGCATGCCTCCTCTTCAGCCTCGTGGTGGCGATAGTAGGGGCAGCCATAGCGTGGCCCCTCCCCCATTGGCTTGGAGGGAAGGAAAGCATTTGCCATGATGCCTCAATTTATTTCCTTGTGTTTGTGCTTGCCCTCCCCCTATTCACGATGAACTATCTTGGAGGGGGGATGCTGCGCTGCAGCGGTAATATGAAAGTGCCGGGAGGGCTCAACGTCCTGATGTGCATCCTCGACGTGATTTTCAATTTCCTCCTTATCTTCCCTACCCGACAGATAGACTTGGCGGGGATGTCATTCAGCGTGCCGGGTGCCGGTCTCGGTGTGCTTGGAGCTGCCCTCGGCACCGCAGCAGCCGAGATAATCACGGCTGGTCTGATGATGTATTTCCTATGCTTCCGCCAGGATGGGCTTGCTATAGCAAAGATTAAGGAAAAGGGAAATTTCCGCCCCGAAATGGAGATTTTGCGAAAGGCTTTGAAGGTCTCGGCTCCTATGACTCTGGAGCATGTAGTGATATGTGGCGCTCAGATAGCCGTGACGGTGATTGTGGCTCCACTCGGCGTGATGGCGATTGCCGCCAATGCCTTTGCCGTGACGGCCGAAAGCCTCTGCTATATGCCCGGGTATGGCATCTCAGAAGCTGCCACCACTCTCGTAGGGCAAAGCTATGGAGCCAAGCGTAAGGATCTCGCAAAACGCTTCGGATATATCACTACAGGGATGGGAATGCTCACCATGAGCATAATGGGAGTGGTGATGTATATATTTGCAGCCGATGTGATGGCGCTGATGAGCCCCGTAAAAGACATCATCGACCTGGGCGCGGAGGCGTTGCGCATTGAGGCATTTGCCGAACCGATGTTTGCGGCCTCCATAGTAGCCTATGGAGTGATGATCGGGGTAGGCGACACCGTGCTTCCGGCAATAATGAACTTCAGCAGCATCTGGCTCGTGAGAGTCCCCCTCGCTGCTTGGCTCGCCCCGACGATGGGGCTTGCAGGCGTATGGCTCGCCATGTGCATCGAGCTATGCTTCCGCGGAGTCATATTCCTCTGGAGACTCATCTCAGGAGCATGGCTAAAGAAAGGGCTGTAGGGATGTAGTTTTCCGCACCCTCTTTGCGTCTTATAGTCAGAATCGAATTTATTTTGCAATGGAAAAGAATCAGACCCTTGACTTCGAGCGCCTCGTGATGGAGCATAAAAGCACCATCTACTCGGTCTGCTATATGTTTACCGAGACCAAGCTCGAGGCCGACGATCTCTTTCAGGAAGTGCTGATAAGCCTTTGGCAAGGCAAAGACTCCTACCGGGGCGACGCAAGCCTGCGGTCGTGGGTGTATCGCGTCAGCATGAACACCTGCATCTCCTATAAGAGAAAAAAACGCGTGAAGACCGTCCCTCTCGAGTTTTCCGCTGATGCAGCCGCTGTAGATTCCCCTGAAAGAAAGCAAGCTCGCTTGCTGCATGACCGCATTTCGAAACTCGAGCCCTTCGACCGCGCCATAGTGCTGCTTTGGCTCGAAGACATGCCCTATGACGAGATTGCCGCAATCGTCGGCATCTCCACAAAAGCTGTAGGCGTGCGCCTCGTGAGAATTAAAGAAAAACTGAAATCTCTCTAATCCTACCCTGATATATGGACGAACTTAATACACTAAAAGAAGAAATGGCGGCGCTCAAGCGAAGCCTCGACAAAGAGCAGATAGTAAATGATAAGCTCATGCGCACTGTCATGCGCCAGAAAGCATCTTGGCTCAACCATTTTGTCACCGTTGAATTCATCATGATTCCCTTCATATGGCTCATCTTCGCAGGAGCCTGCGCATTCTTTCATATTTCCCAGTGGTATGCCATCTCTTTCGTGATCCTGGCACTCCTGGATGTCTTGGCCGACCTGCGCACTTTCCGCATTCCCCCGAAGGTTTTCACCACCTGCACCATGCTTGAGGTGCGCCGTATGCTCATAAGGCAGAAACGTGAACGTTTCATCCACATCTGCATCGCCATCCCACTCGCCATAATCTGGGTGACTCTCCTGCTTAACGCCATTGCCACTGCATCACAACCCCTCGTCCCGGACCATGTCGTAAACATCGCAGGAGTAGTAGGAGGCATCGTGGGAGGCGTCATCGGCGCCATCGTAGTGCTCATCATCTACCGCAAAGCCCAAAAGACCAACGACCACCTAATCGAAGAAATCCCCGACGACCCCTCCACCCCCCTAATAATCTGAAGCCAAGTCTAATTGAGAGCCCATCTCATAAAATTCTCAAAGGGGAAAGGATTTATTTTTTTGGATGCTAAGGGATATTTGATTAATTTTGTGAAAAACTTTGTGATCATAGATTTCGATGGCAAAAATGAGATGAAGATTAATGAGATGAGGAGGGTGGTTTTGTTCATGATTGCTGTCTGTATGGCTGTATGCTGTATGGCTGCGGAGAAGCCGTGGACTCACGGGAGGCTCCGGGTGTCGGAGAATGGCCTCTACCTGCAGCATGACGACGGCACCCCCTTCTTTTGGCTGGGAGATACAGGATGGCTACTCCCCCAACGCCTTGACCGCGATGAGGCGCAGCATTATCTTGAGCAGACTGCACGCGAGGGCTTCAATGTGGTGCAGATCCAGGTCATCAACGGCATTCCCTCTTTCAACCGCTATGGCAAGATGTCGCATCCCGCCGGGTGGAATCTTGGAGCTGCCTCAAGACCCGGAGATTATGGCTATTGGGAGCACCTCGACTATATCGTGGACACTGCTGAAAAGAATGGCATTTATATCGGGATGGTGTGCATATGGGGTGGGCTTGTCAAAGCCGGATTGATGGATGAGGAGCAGGCTAAGCAGTATGGAGAATTCCTGGCAAATCGCTATGGCAACCGCGAGAATATAATTTGGATTATAGGTGGCGATATACAGGGGGATGTCAAGACAGAGGTGTGGGATGCACTCGCCCGAAGCATCAAGACCAACGACTCCAATCATCTGATGACTTTCCATCCGCGTGGGCGCACTACATCGGCTCGCTGGTTTAACGACCGAGAATGGCTCGACTTCAATATGTTTCAGAGTGGCCACCGCCGCTATGGGCAGCGTATGGGCAACAAGGAGTACCCGATTCCCGACGGCACGGAGGAAGATTCATGGATGTATGTCGACAGTGTACGCAAGCACTCTCCGGTAAAGCCTGTATTGGATGGAGAACCGAGTTATGAGAATATACCGCAAGGACTCCACGACGCGTCGGAGCCTGTCTGGACCGACAAGGATATAAGGAGATATGCCTATTGGTCGGTGTTCGGAGGATCATGCGGACACACGTATGGGCACAACAATATAATGCAATTCATACGACCCGGGCTGCCGGGTGCCTATTTTGCCGATGGGGTCGAAAAACCTTGGTATCTGGCAATTGATGACCCCGGGAGAAAACAGATGAAATATCTTAAGCGGCTTATGCTTTCTTTCCCTTACTTTGAGAGGGTGGCGGATTCCACTCTTATCATTGACAATGGAGTGAGATATGACAGGATCATTGCCACGCGGGGCCGCGATTACGCGCTTGCATACAATCATACCGGGCGCAAGATGAAGATCGATCTCAGCAAGATATCCGGAAAAGAGAAGAATATATGGACTATGGATCCCGCTGACGGAGTCCTGACTTACATCGGAAAGACTTCGGACAAGATATTTAGCTTTGATCCGGAGCGAGGAAAGGATGTGGTGCTGATAGCGGTGGATGCTGATAAGCCCACCTACCCCCTAAAGGGGGAGAATAGAATGCTGAGTCCGGAAGAGAAGGATCTTACGGAGTGAAGGAGAGAAGTGTCAGGCTGGGGATAATGATAGTGCAAATTTTTAGAATTATGAAGATATTGATATTGGGAGCCGGAAAGATGGGCTCGTTCTTTTGCGATTTGCTTAGTTTTGATCATGAAGTGGCTATTCATGATCCGAATCCGGAGCATCTGAAGTATACTTTCAATGTGCAGCGCTTCATGCGTCCGGAGGAAGCTGAGGCTTTTGAACCGGAATTGGTGATAAATGCGGCTACGGTGAAATATACAATCGATGCTTTTGAGAAAATCCTGCCATATATCCCTAAGACTGCAATTCTGAGCGACATCGCGAGCGTGAAGACCGGACTGCCGGAATTTTATGCACAGAAGGGATATCGCTTTGTGTCGACCCACCCGATGTTTGGCCCCACGTTTGCCTCGCTGAGCAATCTTGCCAATGAGAATGCCATCATCATCAAGGAGGGGGATAAGGAGGGGCAGGAGTTTTTCCGCTCTCTCTATAAGAAGCTCCGTCTGCACATTGAAGACTACACATTTGAGGAGCATGACGAGACGATCGCCTATTCCCTTTCGATTCCTTTCACATCGACGCTTGTCTTCGGCAGCGTGATGAAGCATCAGGATGCTCCCGGCACTACTTTCAAGCGCCACATGGCGATAGCCCACGGCTTGATGGGGGAAGATGACTTCCTCATCACGGAAATTCTCTTCAATCCTCACACTTCCGGGCAGATTGACCGCATCAAGGAGAATCTGACAGAGCTGAAGGCGATCATCGACCGCCGCGACTCCCCCGCCATGAAAATCTTCCTCGACAAAGTCCGCACCAACCTCCTCTGAAATCGAGCCGGAGGCTCTCACACCTGAACAAGCAGGAATTTTGGGG
>CAYNPB010000020.1:0-26661 GCA_964399005.1 uncultured Sangeribacter sp. | reverse complement strand
GACTCCCTGATTATGAGTCAGGTGCTCTGACCAACTGAGCTATAGGACCTACGCGGTTTGCGTTTTTGCGAGTGCAAAGTTAGGAATTATTTTTGGTTTTAGCAAATGTTTTGCGTTTTTTTTGTGATTTTTTTCTTAACATACGTAATTTTTACTAACATACGTATTTTTTACTCAACATCAGTATTTTTTCTAAACTCTACTATCGTAGGCACGTAAAAATAACTCGCAGGGGCCGCGATGGGAAAAATATTGACTTTGATAATTATAAGAATGGGATTAATAAACTTACTGCTGTCTTATTCGGTTTTAATATAAAGTACGCTTTTATAATAAGACTCACTCTATACACTATAACGGTTATGACAGCAAACAATGATAAAGGAGGAAATAAGACAGGAGATTCGTGGAAAGATACTATAGAGAAGATTCTAAAAATTGTGATTCCTATAGGTGTTTCCACTGCGATGATCGTGTGGATGTCTCACAAATTGAATTTCCATAAGATTTGGGAGATCACTTCTCATGATTGCAACTATTGGTGGCTTCTTATCGTGATGGTCCTTACTATGCTTTCCTATTCAATTCGAGGCATAAGATGGGGGTATCAGTTGCGGGCAGCCGGTATTCCCCGTATGCCGGTGACAGCTGAGAGTGTGTCGATATTCTCTGCTTATGCAATCAATTTGCTTGTGCCATATTTAGGAGAGGCTTGGAGATGTGTATATGTCACGAGAAAAGAAAATGCCAAGCTCTCGACGGTAGTGGGCACTGATCTTGCCGACCGAAGTTCTGACTTTGTCATGATAATGTTGCTGCTTGGGCTGGCACTGATTGTGGCGCATCCGGCTCTAACCCATTTCTTCGATCAGTATGCTTTCGGTCGGGATTTAGACCACATATTTTCCCGATGGGAATTATGGACAGGCCTCGCAATTGCTGCCGTAATCTTCATCCTATGCGATATAAAATATAAGAATTCAAAATTTTTCAAGGGTTTTAATCTGAGTCTGTCAAGAATGTGGCAAGGCTTCAAGGTGATATTCACCATGGAAGGAAGATGGACTTATCTCATCCTGACGATTGCCATCTGGGTGTGCTATTTTCTTAAGATCTACCTCGTATTCTTTGCATTCCCGTTCACTCGCGAACTCCTCACCCACCCTGGATATGCCTACGGATTGCTTCCGGGATTGGTGGCATTTGTGTTCGGATCGTTCAGCATGGCCATACCAAGTAACGGGGGACTCGGGCCATGGAATATTGCCGTGATGTATGCGCTGATGCTTTATGGAATCGGGCACACGGATGCGGCAGCGTTCTCTATTGTGGCATGGAGCACCCAGACTTTCATGACTATTCTTTTGGGCATTTTCTCTATGATTTACGTAGCAGCGACAAAAAGGAAAAAACCGGCAAATATGCCGAATAACATATGATTTTGGGGAACCTTGAATGAAATAATATGTTTGAGTGGTATACAACGAACCTTAAAATCTTACTGTTATGAAGACCACTATTTTTACCACTCTACGCGCAACAGCCTGCTTGCTGATAATGGCGACAGCGGCTTCAGTATCGTTTGCCCAAACTGAGACATCCGAAAAGAAAATCAAAGATCATCGCACGAATCCGGAGGTCTTCTTCCTTCAGGAAGGGGATGTGGCCAACAGTTTCCTCATTCTTCCTCCTCCACCTGATGGCGCATCAATCACTTTCCTGAATGACCAAGCCAGATATACATGGGGAAAGACAATGCGAAACACCCCACGCGGCGAACAAGCCGTCTGCGATGCACGAGTAGAAGGCAACGGAGTGCCACAGGCATTTTCGGAAGCATTCGGCATTGAAATCACAGAAGAAGGGACACCTGAAATCCATAAGCTCATAGTTGGGATGAGGGAAGATGCAGGCGACCTCGGCACGCGCGAAGCGAAAAACTACTACAATCGCACCCGTCCATTCAGTTTCTATGATGAAGACACCTGCAATCCTGAGCAGCAAGAGGAACTTTCTACAAACGGGTCGTATCCTTCCGGCCACACATCAATAGGATGGGCTACGGCACTCGTGCTTGCAGAAATCAACCCGGAACGCCAGAATGAGATCCTGAAGAGAGGCTTCGATATGGGTGAAAGCCGTGTGATATGCGGCTATCACTTCCAAAGCGATGTGGATGCCGGTCGCCTAACAGGAGCAATGACAGTGGCGCGACTACATGCCGACCCTGCATTCCAAGCTCAGCTCGACAAAGCGAAGAAAGAATTCAAGAAACTCAAAAAGGCCGGTAAAGTGGCCAAAGGCACGCCGGTTCCGACTCCTACGACTACTGACTGACATAAATTAAGTCACTTAAACTTCAATCATATAATAATTCCACAAAAAAAATGGAAAACTCACTTTCATAGCTCTTCCTCCCTCCTATTTAATAAACTTGCTTTGCGGATTCAAAATTCCAAAGTTCTTCTATTAACCTTAATTCTCCTTCAGCTATGAAAAATTCTGTACTGTTATTATTAGCATCCTCTCTCTGCGCATTTTCTGCAATAGCCGATGACTCAATTCCGGCACCAAAATTATCATTCAAGCCTACAGGGCGTGTCTTGATGGACGGCGCATTCTATATGGGTGGCAATAAAGGAGTCGCAGAAGGGAGCGACACCAAATTTGTGGATGGTGTGGCCATACCTGATGTGCGACTTGGAGCCAAATTCACCTATGGGAAATGGAAAGCCAAAATAGATGTAGGGTTTTCATATGGTAAAGTCGGCTTGAAAGACACTTATTTTGAATATGATTTTGATGAAGCCAATCTCGTGAGAGCCGGATATTTCGTTCCGCAATGGGGATTGAATTCAGAGACAAGTTCGTCTATGAAGCAGACCTATGAAGAGCCATCGTCAAATGAATTCTTCTATGCGAATCCTCGTCTGTTAGCTCTTATGTGGGTCTACGACAAGGGGCAATATTTCGCAGGAACTTCAGCCTTTGTAGAGGCTGCAGCCATGACTCAGAATGCCAACGTATTGGGTAAACAGGCATGGGGAGCTCAGACGCGACTTGTATGGCGACCGCGACACAGTGATGGAGATGTGATTCAGGTTGGAGCATCGTTCAATTATTCAAAACCTACAGCTGATGATCACAGTGCGTTCGATTATTCAGCAAACTTCCCGAGCAGAGTCTCCAAAGTGCCTCTTCTTGTAGCCAACATCGACAACGCAAAGGGTCTTTTCAAGATGACACCGGAATTTTTGCTTGTCAAAAACCGAATAGCAGTTGAATCTCAGTATTATTACATGAATGTGGCTCGCAAGGATGGTCTTCATAACTATCAGGCACACGGCGTATACGGAATCTTCCGGACATTGCTGATTGGAAACCGCTATAATTATTCTCATGCTGATGCAGGAGTAGCAACTCCGGCCAAGGGGTCGCTTGAATTGGCTCTCGGATATAACTATACGGATGCATCTGATGGGAAAGCCGGAATACATGGAGGCGTGATGCACGATGCCAATTGCACTCTCAACTACTACATCAATTCATGGATGCTGGCCAGACTGCGCTATTCCTACACGACAGTACACGATAGATTTGTGGAAGGTCTTCTTCCGAGCAGACATGTCAATACCATCGAGGCCCGAATTCAGATAATCTTCTGATAATTTTTCTTACATAAAATAGGGGTGCAGTTCGTATAAATGGACTGCACCCCTATTTAAGCTTCTTGTCAAATGATTATAAATTACATCTAATAATGTGGTCGAGGAATGGGGAAGAAGTTTATGGATGGAGGAGGCGGAGATGGTAGATGCCGCCGGATGATTGATTCTTGTCGGTCTGGAACTTTACGTTTATGGTCTTCTTGCCCTTCACAAGCGCGGCAGGAATGCTGTATTCTTCATCCACGAAACCATTCTGATTCCATTTTCCTACATTATCCACTGCAGCCAACTCTGTATCGTCAATGAGAATCGACAGGTTGCCAATGCCATTTTCGTTGCCCCAATAGCGAACGCGAAGAGTGAGATCGTCGCGGTCTCCGGTGTTCATGATATAAGAGAAATATCCTCCATTAGAGGCATCACGCCAAGGTTCGCCATTGAAATTGCCACTTGAAGAGCGAGATGATTTCATCTGGTGGTCGGCCTCAGGTTGCTGCTCACCTGTATTTACAGCATCTACTGTGCGTGCATCCAGAGCCAGACGGAGTTCTTCATCACGACGGGCACTCTGCTGATATACGGCATACTCCTTCGGTGACATCGACAGGAAATATAGAGTGTAGCGGGAATCATGAATGCCATTAAACGGCTCGAGGACTACGCTTTTACCGCCGTTCTCAAATATGCCGTTGGTAGTGAATTTCAATTCTCCGGCCACGTCGGGTTTCAGAGCATTGAGTTTTTTAACGATATCCTTACGATTGCCAATAAGTAGTGGAGTATCGAAAACTGATACAAGAGGACCTCCGGCTATATGCCCCCAACGGTGATCACCGGCGACAAGACCGGGCATAGGGACATCTGACTCAAGACGGGCAGCCAATACAATAGGACCTCTTACCACACTGACATAGCTTGGAAGATAACTGAGCTCTTCAATTTCTACATGCATCGGCAGTGACATTTCTATCACATCCCCATCTTTCCATTCGCGATTGAGAGCGATGTAGGAAGAAGGATTTGATTTCACATTCACTTTCTTTCCATTCACCTTCACTACCGGATTGACCGACCAGCCAGGATGACGGAGATTGAGTGTGAAAGCACTTGGATTATCTACATTTACCACCAACTTAGTAGATTCTTCCATAGGGAAATTGTTGGTTTGGGTAATCTTTACTCCTTTATCTTTCCAACTGAGTTCGGATGGGATGAAAAGATTTACCCATAGAGAATCACCGCCATGAGTATAGATAAACTGACCATATTTGCCATGATTCTCCATACCTGTGCCCACGCAACACCACATGGCGCTGTTTGGCTGAGAATATACACGATAATGCCCAGGACGTGCGGGAGTAAAGTAGACATATCCGCCATGCTCAGGATGCTGAGTGGAAAGAATATGATTGTAAAGTGCGCGCTCATAAAAATCGGCATATCGGGCATCCGGATTCATTCGGAACAAGCCTTCAGTGAGCTTCAGCATATTGTTAGTGTTGCAAGATTCCGGTCCTTCCCGATCATCTACATAGCTTTTTGCATCAGAAGCTGAAGCAAAATGCTCGCGACGGCTATTGCCACCGAAAGAAAGAGAACGATTGTTGACCACAGTATCCCAGAAGAAATCTGCAGTTTTATGATATTCCTCATCTCCAGACACTTCTGACACACGCTGATAGCCAATCACTTTCGGCACCTGAGTATTTGCATGCATATTGTCAAGGCGATCAAGTCCACTGTGAAGATTATCATAGAGTGCATGATGGGTGAAGCGTTTTGCGGTGTTGAGATATTTCTCGTTGCCAGTTATGGCGTAAGCATCGGCATAGACTTCATTCATGCCACCGAATTCATTGCCAAGCATTCCCTCCATTTGCTCATCAGAGAGATGTGATATTAGATCTGCACCCCAATCGCAAAGATTGAGAAAGAGATTGAGAGCCGGTTTTGATCCGGTATATACCCATGCATCGCGAAGCCCGGCATACATCTTGTGGACATTATACCAAGGCACCCAGTAATCCCAGACCTTGCCTCCATTGCCTTTCCTGATTTCTTCCCAAAGCACGTCGCCATTTGGCACACCACCGATATAGCCATCGTTTCGGGCTGCTGCGCAAAGAGCGAGTTGCGACAATACGTAGTCTAATCGTTCTTTCAGACGCTGATCGCCGGTGGCAGCATAATGGATTGCAAGAGCAGTAATATAATGTCCGCCTACATGCCCGTCAAGGCCTGCCCAGTTGGTAAAGTCCTCCCCTTTCGGTTCGAGACCGGCCTCCTTTAAATATGGAGCGAGGAGACGATCAGTGTCATAGCTAAGGAGTGTCTCAACGTTAAGATTCATTGCATCCTTGAAGCGACTGTCGAGAAGCTTAACGTCTTGCAATGGAAACTCATTGGAGTAGAGGGCATCTTGAGCCAGGGCTCCAGATGATATAGCAGTCAGAGAGAGGGTCAGAATGAGATGTTTTAATTTTAACATATATATTTATGAGTTAGACGATTCTTAATTGAATTTCCATGAATCAAATTGTAGGAGATCAGGTCCTGCGCCGGAGAATACAAAATAGAGGTCGTGGATTCCGTCGCGCTTGATGGTCTTTGCCTTTTTTTCAGTCCATTCGCTGCCTGAAGCGGCATCCAGAGTAGCAATCAGTTCTCCATTAGGGGCGTCGAGACGAACTTCTATTTTTGCGCCCGGCTTTCCATTGCGCACACGAGCGGTGAAATTCTTTGAGCCTTCGCCAAAATTCACTTCGCGAAGCTTTATATAATCACCTGAATCTATATCATTGACATAAACGCAATTGATATTGTCGTATCCAATTCCTATCCCTTCTTCCCAAGCTATAGTCTCACCCTGTTGCCAAACAAACGGATTGAGCGGATCAGCACTTTTCAGCACGCCACGCTTGTCATGATGCATATAAGGGAGCGACCCATCCTCATTGAATTCAAAGGGGATGACACTCGTGGTGCGACGCTTGCTATGGGCATTCGGCAGCCCTTCGTCCATATAGAAGAAATACCATTGACCCTTGTATTCGCACATACCGGTATGATTGCCCATACCACCATGCTCGAAAGCACGCATAAGCTGACCGCCATACTTCCACGGGCCAAGCGGAGAGTCTGCCCAAGCCCAATCCGTAGCTTCAGGGCAGAAAGATGCATAAGCCAGATAATATTTGTCGCCACGCTTGGCAATCCAAGGAGCTTCTTCATAATCCGGACCGAAAGCCTCCTTATCTTTTATCTCAAACACCTTAATATCGCCGTCATAGCTGATCATATCCTCGTTAAGTTTCACAGCATAGAGAGCATTATTGCCCCAGTACATGTAGGCCTGCCCATCATCATCGATGAGCACAGTAGGGTCTATATCCTCCCAACCATGCCCGCTATAGTTGGTATCGTCGGAATTGATCAGGAATTTCTTGCCCCCGAGAGGATTGGTGAAGGGACCATATGGAGAATCGGAGACGAGCACCGGAATCCCGAATGTAGAGGTATAATAATACCATTTACCATTGCGATAAGCCATCTGTGCGGCGTAGGCGCAGTCTTTTGTGCCGAAACCTTCATTGTTGAAGACCGGAGCATGATGAGTCCAGTTGACCATATCGGTAGTGGTGAAACAAAGATATTCACGCATCACGAAATTATCGGGATCGGCTGATATATCATCGCAACCGGTGTAAAGATACAGAGTATCTCCTACCACGACCGGAGCCGGATCGGGAGTGAAGTGTGTCTGGCAGATCGGATTTTGAGCCACGGTTAAAGCAGAGGCCAGTAAGAGAGAAACGGGGAATAAGTATTTTTTCATTTTGCACGGAAGATTTTATAAGATTGGCCCGGATTTGTGTAGAGGTCGTATTCATAGGTTTTGAGCAGGAGAGGATAAGCCTTTGAAGTCTCGCTGCTAACCTCTGCATCGGCCATTTTGACAGGAGAAAGAAGAGGATTCCCGACCTCGCCTTCAGCTACCTCGAGACCCTCGCCTTCGAGAGGCACATAGGAACGGATACGGAGTTTTCCACCGATATTCGAATGGATAGTGGCTTCTGCCAGCTGCCCTTTATTCCAGTTCATATCCACGGTATAGTTGCCACGAGCTTTCAGACCCTTGACATCGCCTTCGCTCCATGTATCCGGAAGAGCCGGGAGCAAATGCACTGCACCGTCGTGGCTTTGAAGCAGCATTTCAGCTACCCCGGCTGTGAACCCGAAGTTCCCGTCTATCTGGAAAGGAGGATGAGCATCGAAAAGATTCGGATAAAGTCTGCCCACTCCTCCACCAGAATAGTCAATCTTTTCAGTGCCAGGAAGGAGGGTCACAAAATTATTGATAATCTTGTCGGCATGGTTGCCATCAAGAAGACGAGCCCAAAGATTAAGTTTCCACCCGATGCTCCACCCGGTAGCCATATCGCCACGCTGCAACAGGGAATTTTTTGCTCCTACAAAAGCATTCGGAGTGGAATTGGGAGTGATCTGATTGGAGGGATATAGACCATAGAGATGAGACACATGGCGGTGCTGGTCTTTCGGATCGTCTGCATCTACAGTCCACTCCTGAAGCTGACCGTAGCGTCCCACTTTCATAGGTTGCAGCTTAGAAATGGCATTCTGCAGGCGTGCCAGATATTGGGCATCCTCACCAAGAATTTCAGCGCATTTCAAGGTATTTTTGAGCGCATCGAAAGCAATCTGATTGTCCATCGTGCAGCCGGCAGTGATCCAGCTGCTACCGTAGCCATGTTCGGGCGACATCGAGGGAGATGTCACCAGATATCCTGTGCGAGGATCTTCAACCATGGCAGACATATAGAAATCGGCAGTACCTTTTATTACGGGATAATACTTCCTTAGGAAATCCTGGTCGCCGGTAAAGAGATAATGGTCCCAAAGATGCGTAGCGAGCCAAGCCCCACCATTGGGCCACATACCGTATCTTGCCATGTCGACAGGACCACAGATGCGCCATGCATCCGTGTTATGATGGGTTACCCATCCATCAGCGCCATAGAGAGTCTTGGCAGTTTCAGCACCTGTGTGACTAAGATCCTCAATCAAATCGAAAAGTGGCTCATGGCATTCTGAAAGGTTGGTCACCTCAGCAGGCCAATAGTTCATCTCGGCATTGATGTTGATGGTGTACTTACTGTCCCAAGGAGCATAGTTAGATTCATTCCATACGCCTTGTAGGTTTGCAGGTTGTCCGCCGGGTTGCGATGAAGAAATCAAGAGATAGCGGCCATATTGGAAGAGCAGGGCAAGAAGAGCAGGATCATAATTGCTATTGAAATCTGCAACTCTGAGATGAGTCTCTTTGTCAGCGCCTCCTATTGAAGGGAGAGTGAGCTCTACCCTATCGAATTGCTCCTTATATTCTGCCGTATGAGCGACTAAAGAAGAAGAAAAATCTTTCTTCATGGCATTTTTGAGCAAGGAAGTCACAATCTTTTCAGGATTTCCTGATATATCATTATAATTCACATAGTTTGTGGCAGACGCAATATAAAGGGTGATATAATCAGCATCCTCAACATTCAGCATTCCTTCTTTAGCAAATATCTTGCCGTTGCTCTTTATGCGGATGCCACACTTGGCAGTAAGACCGGCTGGGATACCCTCGTGTTCGCGGCCGGGGATGGTAATGTCCATACCCTTGCCCACCATTTTTATTGTCCCTCCCTCGGGAGTATCATATTCCAGAGAGACATTCAAAGCCTTTTGCTTGTCGGCAGTGAGATTCATCATGATCACGCCGTCGGGAAGGGATGCAATCGTCTCGCGATTGAAAGTCACATCTCCCACTTTGTAGGTCACTTCGGATACGGCTTTAGAGATATCGAGCTGGCGACAATAGCCGGTTGGCTCTCCGGAGTGATTGAAATTGATGTATAGAGAGCCGAGGGTAAGGTAGGTCATACCATGGTGGGGAGTCATGTAATACTGATCTATCAGTTGCTCCGCCTCCTTTTCCTTTCCGTCGAATATTAGCTGACGAATTTCCTGCAGATGTTTTATGCCTTCAGGGTTATTATTGTTGTGAGGGCTACCTGCCCAAAAAGTCTCATCGTTGAGCTGGATCCGTTCGCGGTCAACACCACCGAAGATCATCGCGCCCATACGGGAATTTCCGACGGGGAGAGCTTCCACCCAAACTTGGGCGGGAGTGGAATACCAGAGGGTGAGATCGTCGGTTGCATACGAAGAGATCGCCGAGAGCAGACAAGCCAATGAGAATATGATTTGCTTTAGTTTCATGGTAATGTCAAGATGTGTTGTTTGATATGCAAAATTAATAATAAAGGTTGATATTCCCAATATATGAATGTCGCAATGATGTAAGAGAAGGGAATAGAGGGATTGGGAATTGTCGCAGGGAGATTAGAATTGGTAGCAATAGAGGCTGTGTCATACTTGAACACAGCCTCTTTTATCCTTACTTCGTCAAAGTGTCAGCAAAAACTCATCAAGGAATGGATGAGATTTTGCGCAGCATTTGACTCTTTTAGTGCTTCATGATTTTCTCGGTTTGTCCATCGAGATAGCGAACGATGTAGACACCCGGGGTGAGAGTCGAGAGAGTAGCCCAGACAGAGCCCTGACCGTCAACTACCTTCATGCCGTCAGCTGTAAAGACCTCAAAGGTGCCGGAAGCCCTATCGACTTTGATGGGATCTGTGCCGGTGCTGGTGCTGACATATTCGGGGAGAGAATATCCAAGGTGCGGGGGTTGGTTGTAGGCCACGTTTTGCCAGCAGATAGCCAAACGATAAGTGCGATCCTGCATCAGGCATGGCACACGATGTTCGGAAGCGATGGTAGTACTGTGGATATAGATTTTCGAGGGGTCACTGCCATTCCACAAAATAACCTCTTCACGCCAGTCGCCGAAGATATCGGCCGACAGACATGGAGTATTCTTAGAGCCGTTGCACGACGAACCGGTCAGCGACGCCAATGACGTGATCTGTCCATCAACCCACTTTGTGATACCGCTACCATCGAGAAGCTCGTCTTGAAGGTCACCGTCCCAATATACACGGAAATTCATTGAGGGATTAACACTACTGGTTCTCTTTCCGGTAGCGGCATTGCGAGGTGAGCGATCACTCGCGCACCACATTTCATAACCATCATAGCGCGGATCGATGTCGGCAGCGATGCCTCGGCCGGTATCGCCGTCGGCCGTACCGCTGAAGAGAATTTCACCGGTGGCTGCATCGTGAAGGTCCCAACCATAAGGAGCAGCCTCATGAATGTCAAAGACCTGCATACCCTCACGTCCGGGGATCATCCTGCCTAAATGGATGGCATCGCCGTGGCCGTAGCCGGTGGCATAGAGCAATTGACCATTGTCGTCGATAGCACATGCACCCCATACGATCTCGTCCTTGCCATCGCCGTCGACATCGCCAACGGTAAGGTTGTGGTTGCCATTGGTATAGGCAGTGCGGCTGCCCGCGCCTCGAGTTGCCTGAGGAGGAGAATATGTCTCGGTTTTGCCATTGCCATCAGTGACGGTATACTGGGTGGAAGACTTTGCGGAATGCAACCAGCGAGTGCTGAGTTTCTCTCCGTCAAAGTCTACTGCCCACAGAAAAGCGTAATCATAATAACCACGACACATGACGGCGCTTGGCTGCGATTCGGGTCCATCGAGATATGCTACGGCAGCCAGATAACGTTCTCCGCGGTTGCCATATGATCCTGTGTCATTCTTACCGCCGGTGCCCCAGTTGAATGTGCCGGCGGCCTCTCCACCAAGCCCCTGGTTACGGTTAGGGTTATAATATACTGTATGAATAGCCTTGCCAGTGGGGCCTTCAAACACAGTGAGCCATTCCTGGCCGCCGTCTACCCTGCCGGCTGAAGTGCGCCAATCCTTGACGTTGCTGGCATTTTTGATTTCTGCCAAATCGGCTACTTCATTGACATAAGCACCTGTGCCGTCTATCGAGCCGGGGCCTGTCTTACAGATCATCTCAGCCTTGCCATCTCCGTCAAAGTCATATACCATAAACTGAGTGTAGTGGGCTCCGGAGCGGATGTTTTTGCCCAGGTCAATACGCCAGAGCAGGGAGCCATCAAACTCGTAGCAGTCGAGGATGGTATTCCCGGTGTAGCCACTCTGAGAGTTATCCTTGGCGTTTGAAGGATACCATTTCACTATCAGCTCATAGTCGCCATCGCCATCCACATCGCCCACAGAGCAGTCGTTAGGGGTATAGTCGTATGCTTCGCCCGACGGGGTTGTGCCACCATCCGGGCGATTTAATTGCAATTGCTGAGACGGAGCCCATTTCATCGGAGAGAACTCCTCTACCTCATTCTCGCCAATCATGGCCTTGATAGTATATGTCTGGGTCATCTTGCCGCTGGCGTCGCGATAATCAGTAGCGTTGGTTATGGGTTCTTTGTT
This sequence comes from uncultured Sangeribacter sp., assembly GCA_964399005.1. GTDB lineage: Bacteria > Bacteroidota > Bacteroidia > Bacteroidales > Muribaculaceae > Lepagella. The sequence continues at coordinate 14,550 of CAYNPB010000020.1, read as the reverse complement.
GATTTTTTTGCCATCTCTATAGATGTCGAAATACATATCAGGGCTATCAGAGGCAAATGAACGCCACGATAGATAAGGAATGCGGCCTGCCATCATTATGACAGCTCCGCGATTGATTTTTTCAGGGAATTGCTGCGAGTAGGTTAGTGGGACTGACAGCAAAGTCGCAATAGATGCAATAATTAGTTTCTTCATTAAAATATAGGTATTACAAAATTTGGCTAAAATTACAATAAATTTCTTAAACGCGCAAATCTTTTGACAAAAAAGGGATTGGAGAGGCGATTTTGAATGCAAGAGTCTTTCGGACTTGCGTCCTCAACACAGTGAAGTCTGGGGAGGGAATTATTGTTTGAATGAGACTTAGAGTGAATTTTTATTGCTTGAACCAACTTGAACAGAAATATAGTTGCTGGAATGGAGAGGGGATATTAATTTTGCAAAGGTTCGAGGCCGTATGCCGAACAATCTGCAAAGATATCCTAAGAAAAATTGCAAAAATATTGGGCATTCTTCAAAAATATATATCCAAGTTTATAAATTTTATAAATATGGTAACAGTAAGGACAAAGGCTGCTTTAAAACGCGCAATAGAAAACAAACAATTTCCCATTCGTTGTACAGGAGAGATCGCTGATCAAATAAAGAATTTTAAGAAAAAGAAGAAACGCACTAAACGAAGCATTATTACCGGCGGAGCTTTAGCCTTAGGTGGCTTAGCCGCTATTCCCTTTACAGGAGGAGCCTCTGCAATTGCAACTGGCGCAGGACTTACTGCAATGGGGCTTACAATCGGAGGAGGTGTCGTAGCAATAAGCGCCGCCGAACTTGCAATTCTTGTAGGCGGAAGTGTGGCGATATATGCAATATTAAAAGGTCGAAAAGTCAAATTACAACCGGACGGTACTGTCATAGTGGAATAAATCGAGTTCGCATTGACTAACTTCTTGCCCATCCGCAATGACTCTCAATTTTTACCTTGGAGAATATAAAAATGGAGAGGTGTAAATAATAATTATTAAAATATTTTTAAATTAGACCAATATGGGAAACTTCAAGCATAACGCATTCGGTGGCTTACTTCGCGATACCGAATGGACTAAGAACATATTGACAGGCAAGCGAAGAATTAGGGCATCCGATAATGCATTTCTAACCAACAATGGACCATTCCCTAAAATCTTAAAGTGTATAGCAGGGCTGTTTGGCAACAAATACTCTGGAGACAAATAGTGCGGAATGAAAGCTGAATTTAAATAATTGTACTATAAATTGTTGAACTCATTTATTAAGATTATTTTAATTTGAGTTCTTAAATATTCTCTTTTTTAATATGATTAGATGCCCTAAACCTGGAGAACGAACTCCATGGGATCCATTTCCACTTCCAAGTCGGCCAAAACCCTCCAAAGGAGGAAGTTTGCTTGAAACTATAATAGAAATTTTGACAGGAAGAAAAAAATAAGTATTCTAAAGGTTTTACTACCACTATAATAAATTTTAATTCAATTAGATAGAGAATTAATAATTTATGCGTTGTAGAGAAAAAACGATGGAATACAATCAAGAAATATAATAATAAATAATAGATTTAACAATGAATAGAACTGAAGAATCTGCACGGGAACGTGAAGAAGATTTAGCGTCCTACGAATATGACCCCGATCGAGAGAGAGACGCTGAAGATCCTTATTGGAGAGAACGAGACTCAGAAGTAGGACCCTACTAAACTTTCTTTATTTTAACAAAGAATATAATATCTCTCCGACCTTTCAATGTTTCGGCTACAATTGCGACCAGTTGTAGCCGATTCTATAAAATTAAATGGTACACAAATTAACCATGGCAGCTGTATCTAAGCTTATCAAGTGTAAGAATTGCGGACATCAATATATGGCGCTGATTGGAGGCTTTATCAATAAGACGACTCCAAGTAATAGCCCGAAGTGTGGGTGTCCGGCTTCTAAATGGATATGATTGTATTCTATTATTCTGTGCTCACTGCGTTCGCACCACAATCGCCTTCTTTGGGATTGGGATTCCTGAATGGCTCATCGACTTCTTTGGATTTTGCATACTTGGGATGGGATTCGCACCACAATCGCTTTCTTTGGAATTGGAATCCTTGATGGCTCATCTCCTTTTTGGGAATTGGGATCCTTATGAGAATGGATTGGCTTTGAAGATGCTTTCGATAGGGATGCTTAGTCGGATTCTTTTGGTTAAAAATCAATTGCAGTTTGCTTTTGTCAAAAAGATTGTGTAAATTTGCGTTGCGTATTTTTGTGCTCACTACGTTCGCACCACAATCGCCTTCTTTGGGATTAGCATCTTTAGACTTGGATTGGGACTCCTCTCGCTTTCTTTGGTAATAAGGGCTGATTTTAGTAGGCTTTTCAGAAGTGGGCGATTGTGGTGCGAACGTAGTGAGCACAATGAGTAATTCAAAAATCTTCATTTATGCCGCTCCAAAAGCTTATCATCAACAATAATCCTTTCTACAGAAATCCCGATCATCCCAATTTCAACAGAAGGGCTCGCCATCATGATTATACTCGCCCGGCAAGATATCTCATTACTTTTCTTAAGCAATCTTCTACTCCAGCTTTGTCCGAAATTGAAGGATTTCCTCCCTACTCGACATATGAAAGTGCTCAAGTAATTCTTTCTACCTTAGGGGAACTCGTCTTTAACTCACTATCGGAGTGGATGAAAAAATATCCTCAGATTATTGTGGCAGCATACGCAATTATGCCAGACCATGTCCACCTTTGCGTGGATGTGACGACAAGACTTCCTATGGGTCTCAGTCGTGCCATCGGAAGATTGAAGGGGCTGATATCTGCTGCTCATCATAATAGTCTTCCTGCAGAGGTGCGCCCGGTGAAAATGGAAAGTCTTTTTTCAAAAGGATTCAATGACCGGATTGCTTACGATTCGGAGCAATGGGATAATCAGATTCATTATACCCGCGACAATCCGAGACGATATATGTTGAAGCAATCCATTCCCGAATATATGACTCAACGGTGGTTAATCACTATGGATGATACGCAGTATGTAGCTAAAGGGAATATCTTTCTACTAAAACAACCGCACCTATTCCAAGTCAAATACAGTAGGAATTTCAGTGAGAAAGAAAGCTACGAATGGATGGAACGTGGGAAAAATATGATTCATAACGGCTCTATTCCTGTCTCCCCATTCATACATCCTAAAGAAAAGGAACTTAAGGAGTATGCTATTAAGGAGGGATTTGCAATAGTGCGCGTCTGCACTAACGGCTTTGCGGAGAGAGAAAGCGCGTCAGGCTTAGAATTTGAATTGATGGCACAGGGGAGACTCCTGCTGATAGCTCCACAGGAGCACAATACTCGGAAGGAGGATCTGAAATACCAGTATGCACAGCATCTCAATGGGGTTGCTGTCTCGATTGTCAAAGCATTTAGCTCCAATAAGACGGGGAAAATACAGCCAATATAGGCCTTCATGACTTTTTGTGCTCACTGCGTTCGCACCACAATCGCTTTCTTTGGGATTGGGGACTCCGATCGCCTTCTTGGGGATTGGGATTGATGGAGAGGCTTCGAGATTTCTGTGCTCACTGCGTTCGCACCACAATCGCCTTCTTTGGGATTGGGACTCCAATCGCTTTTTGGGGGATTGGGATTGATGGAGAGGCTTCGAGATTTCTGTGCTCACTGCGTTCGCACCACAATCGCCTTCTTTGGGATTGGGGACTCCAATCGCCTTCTTTGGGATTGGGACTCCGATCGCTTTTTTTTGGGGATTGGGATCGATGGAGAGGCTTCGAGATTTTTGTGCTCACTGCGTTCGCACCACAATCGCCTTCTTTGGAATTGGGATCCTGAATGGCAGCCTCCTTGCCTTCTTTGGAATTGGAATCCTTAATAGCTCATTGCTTTCTTGGGAATTGGGAGCTTTATGCAAAGGATTTGGGAGGGCGCTAAAGAGGGGGGTCAGATGAAGGAGTCTTTGAAGCCGAGGAAGTAGAGGACTCCGTCGATGCCTATTGTGGAGATAGCCTGAGGAGCATTGGCTTTTACTTTGGGCTTGGCATGGAAGGCTATTCCGAGGCCGGCTGTGGTCAGCATTGGGAGGTCGTTGGCGCCATCGCCGACAGCAATGGTCTGAGCGATGTCTACATTTTCCACCTGTGCAAGAAGCCTCAGCAATTCAGCCTTTCGGCGACCATCGACAATATCGCCGACATATCTACCGGTGAGATGTCCGTCTACGATTTCCAATTCGTTGGCATAGACATAGTCGAACCCGTATTTCTGCTTAAGATAATTTCCGAAATAAGTGAAACCGCCAGATAAGATTGCTGTCTTATATCCGGCACGTTTCAGCACCTGCATCATCCTGTCTACCCCTTCGGTGATGGGGAGATTCTTAGCGATGTCTTCCATGACACTCTCATCAAGACCCTTAAGAAGCTCTACCCGACGCTTGAAACTCTCGCAGAAATCAATCTCCCCACGCATTGCGCTTTCAGTAATGGCTCTGACCTCGTCGCCCACTCCGGCCCGCTCAGCGAGTTCATCTATCACCTCAGTGCGAATGAGCGTAGAGTCCATATCGAAGCATATGAGGCGACGACAGCGACGATAGAGAGTATCTTGCTGAAGGGAAATGTCAAAGCCCTCCTCTTGCGAGAGACGCATAAACGCCGCCTGCATTGCCTCGAAATCAGAAGGAGTGCCCCTAACTGAAAACTCGACACATGACTTAGAGAGTGGCATTTCTGTCTCAGTGAGCGGCATTCGCCCCGTAAGACGCTGGATTCCATCGATGTTCATACCCTGATGAAACACCTCTCGGGAAACTTCCGCAATCTGTCGGGCCGTCAATCGGCGTCCTAATAAAGTTATAATCCACCGGTTTTTACCCTGACGTCCCACCCACTCTTCATATTCGCGGATGGAAATAGGGGAAAAGCGTATCGAGACGTTTAGCTCTGTGGCCTTAAAAAGGAGTTCCTTCATAATGTTGCCAGACACTTCTGCATTGGTCTTTATGAGGAAGCCGAGTGAGAGGGTATGGTGAATGTCGGCCTGTCCGATGTCGAGTATCGCCGCGTCATAGCGAGCAAGAATTTCAGTCAGTGCGCATGTGACGCCGGGGTGATCGGCACCGGAAATATTTATGAGTATCAGTTCTGTCGAAGCAGAAGCTTCAGTGGTCGATTGAGTCATAGTTGTGGAATGCTGGGACATAATATCCGCAAAATTAAGCAAATTTTGCTTATTCTACAAGAAAATCGTCAACTATAATCAGAGAGAAATTACTATTGCTATGCCACCTCGGGGTTGGAGATGGATGGAAGATGGGAGCGACGTAGCTGTGGAGATTTTCCACTTGGAGTCACTTGCCGGGTCAGCGTCTTCGAAGAGCCGGATATCCAATTTTGCATCCTTAAGACCAAGACGAGTATAGTCGATGTCTGTGAGGTCGAGAGAGGCATCGGTGCCGTTGATGGCAGCTATCCACCATTTGCCATCTTTTTCCCTTGCTATCATTGCGTATTCACCCGGATATCCATCAAGAAGGATGATGTCGTCCCATGCAGTGGGGAGGTTTGAAAGATAGTCCTTCACTTCTTGCGGTTGGGAGAGGAAACTCTCGGGTCGGTCAGCAAGATGCTGGATGCCTGATTCGAAAAGGGCTGTCAGAGCAAGCTCATGGGCATTGGTAGTGATGTGCGGATGCTGGGAATCGGTGAAGGCACATGGAGTGTAGTCCATAGAGCCGATTACATTGCGTGTGAATGGCAGAGTGGCGTTATGGCAGGCTGCTTTATCGGTCAAGATAGGGAGATTATTATACCATTCTTCACCATATACAGACTCTGTTGTGATGAGATTGGGATATGTACGTTGCCAACCCCTGGGAAGAGGGGAGCCATGGAAATTGACGAGGAGATGATGACGCGCTCCCGCTTCAAGCAATTCTTTCATGAATCGCCAGTTAAGGTTGGTGTCACCGGAGAAGAAGTCGATCTTGACTCCTTTAACTCCGATTTTCTCACACCATGCAAATTCTTTTTCGAGATCCTCGGGTTTGTTGAGACGATATTTAGGACCGGGAGCACCATTCACCCACCCTACTGATGAATTATACCATATTATTGGCTTTATTCCTTTTGAAATGGCGTAGGCAACAGCATCCTCGATAGTCTTTCCATCTTTCATCTCGTCCCACTCCGCATCTATCAATACATATGGAAGCTTTAGTTCCTGAGCCATGTCTACATACTTCTTGATGATGTCATAGTCGTTGGAGCCATGATTGTATGCCCAATATACCCAAGATGCCACTCCAGGCTCTATCCAAGATGTGTCTTTGATTTGGCAAGGGGAGGCTACGTCTGTGACGAGTGTGGATTCCACTACGTCGGAGAGGGAACCTCCTATGAAGGTCTGCCAACCGCCGTCTTCAGGGCCATCGGGCTTGAGTTCGAAACGATTGTTGCCGAGAGCATACATGCTGGTGCCAGCTTCTTCTGAAGTGATACCGGATTCGGTAAGAAGTCCGTAGTAGCCGTCCGGGTACTCAACAAGAGCCGGATAGCCAATACGCTGACCATCCTTCAGCTCCGGATCTTTAGGGAAGAAATTCTCATAGCAATCAGTCCAATCCTGAAGCCAAGTATGCTCGGGTTTTATAAATTCAATGGTGGAAGTGCCTTTCTTTTTCCATGCGAAGCCATCCTCGAAAAGACGCAGTGTAAGGGTGTCATTATCAGCCAAGAGGAGTTTATATTCCTCATAAATATTTTTGCAACGACTTCGCTTGCCTGTCATCATACGATAGTCGACGTCGTTGAGTGTAGGTTTTCCAAGCACCTGAAATTTTCCACACTCCAACGTAAGCAAAACATTCCCCGATTTGCCATTAATATGGCAAAAGTTTAGTTCATCACAATCTTCTGTCGTAGTGAACGTGAAGCCGGCTTGCATTTGGAATGCAAGGAAAAATGCAACGGTAGTGAAGATAGGTTTTATGTTCATGGTTGGAATTCGGAGGCGGACGCACGAGCCGTGCGTCCCTACCTCACTGTGAATTTTAAAATTTGATGCTTATGCGCTTGCCGGAGTAGACTACTTCTTTTGATTGTCCTTCGGGGAGGAGGACCTTGAAGGTGCGGTTTTTGAGCATACCGTCGAAGGAGCCTTTTCGGGCATCGATGGTAAGAGTGCGCTTCTTGTCGTTCCAATTCATCGGAATCTTGCTAAACTTGCCGTCAAGATAGTTGAAGCCATCACCTTCGTCTTCATAAAGCACGAATTCGGCATTTTCTCCCGGATATACTTTGAGTGTGAGATAATCCCAAGGTTTTTCGGTTGCATACTGCATATCTTCGGCGAGCGGAATGATGCTTCCTGCCTTTACATAAAGAGGAGAATAAGCGAGAGGGGCATCAGCCTTTATTGTTTCACCACCGGCATACTTCTTGCCTGTGCGGAAATCATACCAGTCAGTGCCGGCAGGGAGATAAACGTCGTAAACCTTCGGAGCAGTCCAGTCTACGGCAGGCCATCCTTCTTCGGTCAGGGTCACTTCCTGCTTGTCCCAACCGCTAATTTCATTTACTTTGATCACTTTCTCTTCAGTGTATAGAGGATCTACCACCGGACACACGAGGAGATTGCGGCCAAACATGAATTCCTTGCCATTGTCCCAAGTGTTTTTGTCATCTTTAAAATCCATGACAAGTGCGCGCATGAAGCTATCGTCGTTTGCGCTTACCCGCCGCGCAGTGCTGTAGATATATGGCATCAGGCTATAGCGAAGCTTGATGGCATCGAGGAGTGCATCATAAACCGGTTCCCCTTCCTTGCCATAATAATAGAGTTCACGGAAAGTTTCTGTGCCATGGCTACGCATCATAGGATTAAAGGCTCCAAATTGCATCCAGCGTACATAAAGTTCCTGAAATTGCGGATTTTTCGCACCTGAAGCGCAGTCGCCCCATTTCTTGTTGTAAGAGCTTGAAAAGAAGCCACCTATATCCGTATTTACGTTAGGATTGCCTGTAAGGGTGTGGTTAAGGCAGAGAGGCACCTGATTGCGCAGAGATTGCCATGAACTTCCTACGTCGCCACTCCATGACATAGCGCCATAACGCTGCTGACCGGTGAAATATGAACGTGTGAGGATAAAGGGTCGCTTCTGATGATCTTCTGCCCGCTGATGAGTGTCAACTCCCCCGACTGTCATGAACGGATACAAGTTGCGGACTGATCGGTAGGAGCCGAGGGCAGATGGCTGGTCAAGATCTGAATCCTTATACTGATGATGATCCGGATCTGTGGAGTCCATCCACCATCCATCTATTCCCATAGAGTGCAGACGCTTGAGATGATTCCAATAGATGTTGCGTGCAGTGTCGCTATAGCAGTCATATACGCGAACACCGGATAGATAATCGCGACGTGGAGGCCACTGGGTGAGGCCGGATTCAGGCCAAGTCTCAAATTCGAAGAGGAGACCTTTCTCCTTAAGTTCCTTATATTGCTTAGTCTGGGGTCCGAAGCTTGACCAGATGCTGATGCTCATATGGGCATTGTTGTCGTGCACCTTGTCTATCATCTCCTGAGCATGATTGAAATCGGGACTGATGAATTCCATTGCATTCCAAGTGTAGTTGCTACCCCAATATTGCCAGTCTTGGATAATGCCATCAAACGGGATACCCAATTGGCGATATTTGTCTACAACTTCAAGAAGCTCTTCCTGAGTCTTATAGCGTTCGCGGCTCTGGTGGAAACCATATGTCCACAGAGGCATCATCGGCACGCTTCCGGTAAGCCAACGGATATCTGCAATAACTCCGTCGGCATCGCCTCCATACATGAAATAATAATCTACGAGATCCCCCACCTCACTTTCCAGTTCAAGAGTCTCGTTATCATTGAGATGTGTCGGGGAATAATTATCCCAATATATACCGTATCCTTTTATGCTCTGGAAGAAGTGGGCGAAGTCTTCAAGGTTTGACTGCATCATACGGCGATGCTCACCCCGCTGCGACATCTTGCCATTCTGGAGCATTCCAATGCCATATATGGGTTCGTTTGCTTCCAGAGCGAAGCTCTGCATCACTTTGAATGCTCCCTTATCAATGCCTTCGGTGATGGGAGTGAAACCATGTTTTCCTTCAGCCACGAGGAGTTCTCCGTCAGGCTTATAGAAGCTGACTTTGCCTGTTTTATTGTCGGTGGTGACAGTCAACGCTGAGGACTTATAGACATTCTTATCATCGTCAATGGTGCCTATGACCTTGACATTCTCAGGCTTGGCAATAACGACGAGAGAATTGCGCTCTTTGGCCTCCTTACCGTCAGGATATTTAGTCACTCTAACAATCTCGGGAGTATAGAATTTCACGTCAACTTTATCAGCGGAAGCAGATAAAGCAGTGAAAGCTGAAAGTAGAAAGAATATGGATTTTTTCATAATGGAGTATATTTTTATTTGAATTGCCAATAGTCGAAGTTGAATAGTTCGGGGCCTTTGCGACCTTTGAATACGAAGTAAAGGTCGTGGACGCCGGGGACTTCTATCTTTGCCGGGGTCTCAATGTAGGCGAAGTTTTCCCAACTTCCTGTAGCCGGGACTTTCAAATCGGCAACAATCGGACCATCTATAGAGTCCATATGAACCTCGATGTTGCCACCACGAAGTCCGCTTGCCGCTGAGGCGCAGAAAGTCTTCGGGCCACCGCTCATGAAATTGACATTTGCCACTTTCAGATAATCACCATTGTGTATGTCGGAGACATATACACCTTCCTTGACATTCTGACGTGAAGATATTCCCTCCGACCATGCCATAGTCTCGGCCTCTACCCTATTGTAAGGATCAAGATAACCGATAGCCGGAGCTCCTTCTTTTGTGGGGAGAATTGTCGGGAAAGTCCCGTCGGCGTTATATTCGAATGGCTCTACACAAAAGCTGCGTCCGAAGCCTCCTCCACCGGGGAGATTGCCTGTATGATAGAAGAAATAGGATTTCCCTTTAAAGTCAGCCACTCCGCAATGGTTGGTGAAGGAATGAGTCTCATCTTTCTGCGGCATGATGACACCCATATATTTCCAAGGACCTGTAGGAGAGTCACTCATGGAATATGCGATATGCTCAGGGATTCCCCCGGCAGCATAGAGCATATAATATTTCCCGTTTCTCTTATAGAACCAAGGGCCTTCCGTATAGGAGCTATTGTATTTTTTGCCAGGCTCCATCGGCACTTCCTTTCCGGGGCCGAAACCTTCGGCATCGGGGACAAGTTTCTGAACTTCTCCATCAAATGAGATCATATCGTCATTGAGTTTGACATAGTAGATCGTGGGATTGCCCCAATAGAGATATGCCTGACCATCATCATCAATAAAGCAAGTGGGGTCGATGAAATCCCAACTTCCGTCGGCAAGAGGCTTTCCTATTGGATCTTTGAAAGGACCCGTCGGAGAATCTCCTACAGCCACTCCGATTGCCATTGTTCCGCTGAGATTGGAATGTAGCGGCACATATAAATAAAACTTGCCGTTGCGCTCCACACACTGCGGAGCCCACGCACGGTCGTCGCCCCAAGAGAAATCCTCTATGGCGAGCGGGGAGCCATGATCGGTCCAGTTTACCATATCGTCGGTGGAATAAACTCGCCATTCCTGCATCCAAAAGAAGTCGGCACCTTTTTCGTCATGGCCGGTGTAGACGTATAGGCGATCTCCATGCACCATAGGAGCAGGGTCAGTGGTGTAGCATGTTTGCACGCAGGGATTCTCTGCTACGGCTAAAGCCGAAGCCAGTAATAGAGAGGAGGCTACAAGGGATTTTTTCATTATGTCGGTTGTTTAAGGTGGAATTTACTTCGATGCAAAATTAATAATAAATTCTAATTCTACATAAGGAATTTTATATGCAAAAATGCAGATGCGACATAAACTAATGGATATGCAAAGATTCTAAATCTTCACTTTAGTCTGCCTTCCTTTGTAGGTGATAGTTTTGGACTTTCCGTCTTTGCGGATGGTCATTTTTCTTTCTTTTGGGGCTTCCGGATAAGTGCCTTCGGCATCAGAAATGGTCAGAATCCCTTTGGCATCGTTCCAGTTCATACGGATTCGAGTAAGTGCTCCTTTCTCGAAATCGTATGTGTCGCCGGCATCGTCATAAAGAGTAAATTCGGTATCTTTGCCGGGATAGATATCTATTGTAATTGGTTGGCCGGCAGATGCATCTGCAAACCGGGCGACCGCTGTAGTCGGTATTAAGCTTCCTTCCTTTACGAAGAGGGGAAGGCGATTGAGAGGAGCTGAGGCTGAGATTTTTTCACCTCCATCATACTTCATCCCGGTCCAGAAATCATACCAATCAGCTCCAGCGGGGAGATATACTGCTCTTGAATCTACTCCGGGATCAGTGACCGGACAGACCATTATATCGCCAAACATGTATTGATCCTTGATATCGAACACATTTCTATCCTTCGGGAAGTCGAAAGCAAGCGGACGAGCCATGCTGAATCCGCTACGAGTCTGAGCATCAGCCATACTGTAGATATATGGGAGCATCGAATATCTCAGATTGATCATATCGAGAATCGCATCATAATAGGGAGTACCGGGTTCTCCGAATTGCCATATCTCGCGGGGAGTGTCAGTGCCGTGGCTGCGCAAGATAGGAAGGAAAGTGCCCCATTGGAACATACGGGTATAAAACTCCTTATAGGCATCATCCTTAACGCCATCCGGAAATTCTCCTTTCTGGAACCATCTCGGGCTACTCTTGACAAAGAAACAACCGACATCAGTGGTCCAATACGGACTTCCTGTAGCGAAATAATTTATACTGCCCGGAATCTGCTTCTTAAATGAATCCCATGAAGCATAAGTGTCGCCATTCCAGGAAGCGGTAGCGTATCTTTGCTGTCCGGCAAATGAGGAGCGTGTAAGGTTTACTACCCGTTTCCGGTCAGAAACCGCACGTTGATGATCATAAATGCCCTTTGCATGATTGAGCGAATAGAGACAAGCCCGCTCAGCTCCTAAAGCTTCCGACAAAATCTCGTCGTTGAGTCGCCAGCGACGCTCATGGTTATCCCAAGAATATGGAACGCCGTTTTCCGGTGCCGGCAATTGATTCCAATCGCCGTCGAGCGGCTCACTGCTATCACACCACCAACAATCAAAACCATTGGAAAAAAACTCATCATTGGCATACTTCCAATAAAGATCGCGCCCCTCTGGACTGAAAGCATCATATACTGAATGCTCAAGCATCAAGCCCTTGCTTTTAAAATCATCCGCCTCCGGACAATATTGAGGATTAGCCCAAATGCTCACCATCAGTTTTGCATCATGAGCATGAACAGAGTCGGCAAGAGCCTTCGGGTCAGGATAGTACTCACGGTTCATCTTCATATATCCCCACCCCTGAGGCCAATAATTCCAGTCCTGCACTATCACATCAAGAGGCACATGGCGACGACGATACTCCTTCACTGTATTCACGATATCCTCTGAAGACACATACCGCTCCTTCGACTGAACATAACCGAATATGTAGCGCGGCATCATCGCAACGCTCCCTGTGAGATAGCGATAGCCTTCCACTACATTTTCCGGCATGGCACCCTTTATGAAATAATAGTCTACCGTATTGGCAGCCTCCATCTCAAGAGTAGTCTCAAATCCGGATGAGGTCTGCCCTATCATCATCCCAGACCCCTTATCCTTGCTGTCGAATTTCATTGAGCATCCGGCATCAAAGAGAAGTCCATACCCGGCAGTTGAGACCATCATAGGGATGAAAACCTTCAGATTATGTTGGGTAAGGTAGAGAGTCTTACCCAAAAGATTTACATAATCTTCCATCTGCTGCCCAAGTCCATAAAGAGCCTCATTGCCCGACATATCGAATGTGATGGCATATCGCTGACGCATTCCGATAGTATCTCTTCGCAATATATCCTTTACTGTAACTTTACCGTTTGCAGTCTCTTCCATATGGGCTGAGGACTCATCGTAGATGATCTTTTCCTGAGCCACCTTCTCAAATTTTCTTGGAACATTCACTGATTCTTTCAAGAGAATACGCTTTGCTATAGGATCAATGAAAGTAACCCCTCCCTTGGCATCTACAGAGACCTCAAGTGAGTCAGAACGGTAGATTGTCATGGAACCGGATTTCGACTCAGTTAGTTTTACATCGGTCATGGGATATACACAAACGCCGGTGGCATTATCAGTGACAGTGCCATCGGGGGTCCATCTTACCCTCACTATAGTGGGGGTCACGAAATCTATGATAGGAGCCTGAGAGAAGGCGCACAGAGAAATCAGGGAGAAAAGAAAAAGAAGAAGCTTACGCATGAATTTATCATTATTTAAGGACGCACGAGCCGTGCGTCCCTACAAGGTTGCCGGAATAACTATAATATGACTTATGCGGAGTATGCTAATTACTCTGCGCCGCCGTCGATGGTTTGGATTTTGCCGTTTTCGTCGAATGTAAGTTCGCACACTTTCAGGCTGCGGAGCCAAGACTTGCCTCCGGAGGGGACGCTGTCGTGATGGAAGAGATACCATTTGCCATCATATTCAATGATGCTGTGGTGAGTGGTCCAGCCTACTACGGGAGTCAGTATCTCACCTTGATATACGAATGGGCCATAAGGGTTATCGCCTACGGCATAGCAAAGAAGATGACTGTCGCCTGTAGAATAAGAGAAGTAATATTTGCCATCCATCTTATGCACCCATGAAGCTTCGAAGAAGCGATGAGGGTCGTTGGCTTTAAGAGGCTCTCCATTTTCGTCGACAACCTGCACGGGACGCGGCTCCTCAGCAAATTCGAGCATATCCTTGCTCAGGCGTACGCAACGGCTTGGGAGCGACGGCTCATCACCTTCGGGAAGATAAGGAATCTCAAGAGCCTTATTGTCTTTATAGCGCTGAAGTTGTCCACCCCAAAGACCACCAAAATACATATAGTAGTCATCTCCGTCTTTAAGCACGCACATGTCGATGGAATAGCTTCCACGAATTGGATCGGGCTGAGGAATGAATGGGCCTTCCGGACGGTCACCGATGGCAACGCCCACACGGAATATGTCATTCTTATCTTTCAGAGGGAAGTAGAGATAGAATTTGCCATCCTTTTCAGCTATGTCACAATCCCAAAGCTGACGGCCTGCCCATGGAATATCGGCGATGTCGAGAGCCTTACCGTGATCGGTCACTTTGCCGGTCATCGGATCGCCATCAATTGAAAGGACGTGCATATCCTTCATCACATATTGGTCGCCGTTGTCGTTCTCTACGTTTTCACATTCCCAGTCGTGGGAGGGATAGATATAGATCTTACCATTGAAAATGTGGACGCTGGGGTCTGCCATGTAGTCGGCAGGAAAGAGATATCTTTTTTCTGGAAATTTCATAGTTAATTTTTTATTTTTAATTTTGAATTTGGAATTTTGAATTTTGAATTTAATTTAATTGAATGGATGCATCGAAAAGAAAA
>CAYNPB010000019.1:0-26686 GCA_964399005.1 uncultured Sangeribacter sp. | reverse complement strand
GAGTATTTGAATGTAGTGCTCTGGATGATAGGAAGCACCCGGGGCTGACCGTTTTCAGGTTTCCAACCCCCTTGCACGCATATGGTGCCGGCATTTAAGGTTTCTTTCATTGTCGTAGATTCGAGATTTCGGGCCTGCGCTCTCCACTCAGGGTGAAGAACGCAAATATTCAATTGTTACAAAATTAATCAAAATTTATTGTCCCTGCAAGAAAGAAAATAATCTTATTTAAAATAAAATTGTTATAACAATGAAACCCGAAACAACATCCGCCGGTCTGATGCCTCCGATTTCGGGAATCGTCCTTATTATGAAAACCACACATGCCATACCGACCTCAGATATGGATTATAAGGGCATCGGAGTGACCGGAAAAATCACTTGTCGTGGATATTGCTTATTTCGGCATAAAATGCTAAATTTGCATCCGAAAATCAATACCTCTACCATGACATATAATTTCGACGAAATAATCGAGCGCCACGGTAGCGGTGCCATCAAGACCGACAGGTTGGAAGAGCACTTCGGACACCCCGCTTTTCTCCCACATCGCCACCACCCTACAAGACAAATAAACAATGCTGATCTTAATAGCTGAATCAAAGACAATGCTCGATCGGGAGGAGCCTATATCTCCCGATCTTTTCGAAGCGAACGCCCCGGCAGGTGAGGCGGCCGCCGATGAGATAATGGCCCGGGTTGCCGATATGGAAGTCGAAGACATAGCCTCTGCCATCAAAGTCAGCCCTGCTATGGCTGCCAAAGTAATACGCATGGCTTATGAATTTCCAAATAAGCAGACAGGTCTTCAGGCCATAGAAGCCTACACCGGAGTTGTCTTCAAGAACTTCGACTTTGCATCCCTTTCCAAAGAAGAAAAGGACCGCACCAATCAGCATGTCAGAATAATATCCTCACTCTATGGGTGGCTACGTCCTGAAGATATAATCAAACCCTACCGTTTCGATTTCACCACTCCCCTCGCTCCTGACGACAAGACCTTTGCCGCCTTCTGGAAAAAAGACGTCACAATCCATCTCGTCAGATACCTGCAGGCCACAGGCGAGAAGTCCATCCTAAACCTCCTCCCTGCCGATGCTGCCAAATGCATCGACTGGAAACTTGTAAAGCGCTTTGCAAAAGTCTGGAAAGTAGACTTCAAAGAGCAAGACGGCACTGCCGTCCGCACTCCCCATGCCGGCAAACTGAAAGCCCTCCGTGGCATCCTGCTGCGCGAAATCATCAAAAGAGGCATATCCTCCCCCACCCCACTGCTCACCTTAGAAACCGACACCCTCCTACCCCTCGCCACCCCCGACTACCCCGACCACCTCGCCTTCTCCGTCTAATACCCATTTTGCTTCTTTATCTCCTCGATGAATCCTGACGTCACAGCTCCCGAGGCAGCCGTAATCAGGCCAATGCCAAATAATGAGGAAATCATGGAAATGGCACGTCCACACACCGACACCGGACACAAATCCCCATACCCTACGGTGGTTAATGTCACTGTAGACCAATACAAAGCATCAAAGAAATTGGTGAAGGTTTTCTCCCCTGTATTGGGATTAAAGTGGGGTTCTACATTATACATCACCAACGCCGTAATGAATATGTAGATCAAAGTGAGCATGAACAATGTCAACAATACATTCTTTCTTGTCTTTATTACCTTTATGAAAAGCTTATCCTTGTCGGTATAGCGAGTGTATTTAAACAATGCTAAAATCCTCACCATCCTGAACAATCGGAATAAAGTGAATTTATAGCTGATTAGCGTAAATATTGGAAGAATCGACATAAAATCCACCAACCCCATAAAGGTAAATGGATAACACCTGAAGAAAGGCTGTCCTTCATACTTTTTCATTACGGGAGCCGCATAACACCTGCATATAAAATCTATGATAAAGGCAATGACCGTAACCCATTCGATCCATCTCATCAGCAGAGTACTATCATCCTCCACCATCAGCGGAACCAAGCTGAGTCCAATAATAGCAAGCATATACCAATCATAAGCCCGGCTATACTTGTCCTCACCCACCTTATCTATCTGCACGATAGCCGCCAGCCTCCTCCTAAACGTCTCACCCATAATACCAAAACTCTTTATAACTTTCCCGACCAATCATCATAATCATAAAGATCAGCTATGATTGCTTATCTATACTCATTATAGTGCGCACCTTTCGGAGTTGGATCTGTCACATTAACAGGCTTTCTATACACCTTCTCCATCAACATCTGAAGACTCTCAGCACCTTCTGCGCGGGCTCTTTCAACCGTTCCATTCTTGTATAGCATTTTTGTGGAATTTTCAAGAGCGTTTCTCTTTGCCATATTCCACAATTCTGTTGGTGCTTCAGCTGTTCGGAATTTTCTTAAATCCTTCGAATCTATTGATTCCCAAGAATTATCATCAGTTGCTTCCATTATCTCGATTAATTCTGGAGGCAAAACTATTTTTACTGTATCTCCATCTGTATTTATCTGCAGATTTTCTAAATCAAACGATATACTACCTCTTTGTTTTTGTTTGCCAAACAGAACCCAATTTGCAATAGTATCTTTCACGGGCACCTCATTGTAAAAGTCAATGGTGCACAATTCTACCATGGTTTTTACTTTATTTATTTTGCCCTTACTTACAGTCACACTATTTTCCGGATATAAAAAGGAAAAGTAGACCGCTGCTCCTATTATGGCGATAACAGCTAAAAGAAATACCGGCTTAATTATTTTTTTCATAGTCTGTCTTATCTGAGGATTTAAAATCAATGCTTGCTACATATCCATTTGCTTCAAAAATACTTTCAAAATATTTCCGAGCCTTTCTTTGGGCAGCCTCTATCAGATGTTCCTTAAACATCGGATTCTCTTCCCATTCTTTTTTTACACTTTTATTTCCATCCTCCTTCAATTTAGCTATCTCCTTTTCCTCAAGCTGCCAGCGAATACCCGTAATATTATTATACTCTTCTCTCATTTCTACATCACGCCCTATTAGCTCTGCCACAACAGCGGGAAGCATCACTTTCACTGTTTTGGCATTATCATCAAAGACTAAATCATCTGTTTGAAGTGAGGACAAGTCAATATAAGCTCTTGCGTATGTATCATACGAATAAGCCACGTAACGCTTTCCGAATACATTATCTTGATTATTAAAAACTGTCTTTGTAATCGCCATTTTTGCAAACACCATTTTATCTACCGATTTTATCTCTTGATAAAGATCAGTATTGCTCGATTTTGAACAGGCGGACATTAGACATATCAATAGTCCGCATAATAAAAAATAGTATTTCTTCATAATTATTCATTTATAGAAATCTCTTAAGAGTCTTCAGTATTTATCTATGAAATTATATTTAATATTTATTCCACAAGATTGTTTGAAAACTAATAAGTGTTTTATTATCAGCATTATTTTAAAAGAAGAAAATAGTTTACACACTATTCATGCTTTTATATAACCCCCGTATTCATCAATTGGTCTAAATGAAACCTCTATATTAACCGTTATGTTTTCTAATGATTCTCTAAGAATACGTTTACATGTCTCGATAAACCCGGCAGCTTCTTTAAACATAAACTTACATTCTGCCACTACTTTTGACAATTCATTAGCCTGTACTGCTCTGGATTTATTGATTTCTATGTGTTCGCTATGTTTAATCAAAGAGCCACTAAGTCGTTGCTTAGCAAGTCTTTTCCAAGTTTCCTCATGATCAAACCATACTAAATCATTAGGAAGATATGGTTTCACAACAGGGTAAAACTCTTGGTTAAAACGCATTAAATGGCTCAATCTTTCCTCCAGCCTATTTACAGTTGCTTCTTTTGCTTCTGCGCCTAAACGTATTTCATTAATTGATCCTTCTGCTCCGATATTAGATGAATTAATTATAGACTGGGATTTATTGGAACATTTATTTGTACTTATAGTTATACTCGTGGCTCCCAAGCACTGAACTAAATAACAGAATTCCCGTATTTTATCTTCTGCTATCTCAATGTCATGATCTTCCAATAGTATATACTTCTCTGGTACAGCAGGATGTGCTACATAAATATTCCCTATAATTGGATGACCAATAGGAAAAGAAAGATTAGATGTTCTAAGGGCGGATATAGAAATTGCAAATTCAGATAATTTATGTTCTGTGCTTAATGATTCGTAATTATTAATTGGTACGAGTAGCTTTTTAACATGATATGGCAATTGATTAATGTTAGCAGTAACATATTCATCTAACTGATAAAGACATTCTAATGCCCTTTCGAAAACCGTCGTCTTATCATCAATAGTTGTATTGGGAGAACATTCAAAACACAGAGCATCCCATAATCTTGTCTTAATCTCAACAACAGATTCTCGGTTATTTTCTCTAAGGCCTATCTCACCCAGAACCAAATTGGAATAAGATCTTGCTTCATCACTTAGTTGTTCACATTCTAATGCTTTTATCATAAACTCTGAAGCTTTAGCAAATTCCTCTTTATCATAAGCACGGCAGCCTAAATAATATAGAAATATGCCATCATATTCAGGGTAACGACCAATCATTTCTTTAGCTATAGTTTCTCTTTCTTCATCAGATATGTTTTCGTCATCTATTTTCTCAATTGATTCCCAGAGAGGCATGATTATTCTTTGTGCAATACTTGCTATTTCATTAAGAAACTCAGCAACCCTTTTTTGAATAGTGAAATCTTTTGAATTATTTTTTAGTAGCAATTTCGGCTCTAAACTAAAACAGTCTTCTTTGAAAGAAAAACAGTAATTTCCTTTCTTAATACTTACTGAAATTATATAAACCCAGTCCATATAATAGTAAGAATCGCTGTCATTATTGTCAAAAATCACATGAATTCTTTGATCTGTAATTACACAACCCTGATTTCGTTGATTAAAGAATGATGTATCCCTAAAAAATAAAACAGTTTCATCTTCCTCTATGGCAGTGAACGCCTTCTTGATTTCCGCAATATCCTTATCTTTGATTTGATAATCTTTGTTATGTGAATCTATCACAAGACAATCCATATACGCGAGCGTATTTGCCCAAACTGTATCACCATCTGTTTTAAATTGGTCTATAATTTCCTGATTTCTCATATTATAATATTTCAAAATATTATCTTTCAACAAACCGTTACTTTTCTTACTTTATATTCACCGACATTGAAAATACTTTGTCAGTGTCAGCGCCAGGAAAATTGGCGCGTATCCACTGTGCTTGTTTTGACTTATTCGTCATTAGTTGCGAATAATATCCCGCTTCCGATGCCGAACAATTGATTTCTCTCTCAAACGGCTTAGGGCCGTTCATCTGATACACTCCTTTAATCGTAACTTTCATTTTATTATCATTATAATGTTTTGTTGATCTTCTACTCGAAGAAGAGATACTACCAATATTTCCAATACCTTCAAAAATTCCAGAAAAAAGTCTAATCAATGGCCCAATAACCACTTTCCAAAGCCCTATGATGACTATAATCAGTCCTATCAGACACAACCAGAATTCATCATCATGCCACATAAGGACAAAGAAATCCTTTATCCAGACAATGACATCTTTAATCTTATCAAAGATCTCCATATGAAATCAACTCCAATTATCTATCCTCAAAATCCAAGAATATTATTTGGCTTAAACGTCTTTATTTCCGAAAGCGCACTCTCATCATCTTTGTAGATTTTCACTGCTTGTTTATACACTCGTTTATGCACCTGCTTGAGATCACTACGACTCTTCAAATACTGCAATATCTCAAGTAGATCACCAAAATCTTCAGGTGGAGTAAGCATTGCCAAATAATCAGAATTCGAACAGTTGGCAATCAGTTCGTTTATCGGGCGCACCCTATATTCGTCAAGAACATCTCTAACACATTCAAATTGCTCTGCAAGTTTCTGCCCTTCTCTATAAAGCCTATTATAAAGCTTAAAATGGGATTCCTTCAAAGCATTATTGTCTTCCTGCGACTTATTGAAACTAAATTGCAATATATCAATAAAGTCACTGACATAAGGAGGAACTGGAAACATCATGATCTTATCAGGTACCTTCAATTTCATGAGCTGCTTCAGAGGAGTATCTCTCCACTTTGCAAAAAGAGCCATTATTTCAGGATTATTACCATATCGCATAGTGGCTCTGTCTAACACCAATCCCATTTTCTCTTTCCAAATAGGAACCAAATCCACATCTTTTCCAAACAGACTATCAGACCATTGAGTGAAAAGACCCTTACCATCAAGTTTCTGCTGCTCTTGTATCAACTGACTTTGCGAATAACTGCAAAACTCAGCTATTACATCAGGGAAAAGTGGAATATCTATTACCCTAATAATCTCTGCTTTGAAGCGATTTAGCTTTGAAGGCTCCTTGACAAACCTCCCTATTGCTTTTCCTATCGTCTCTACCGTGGCAGCCGATGCCACTGCAAAAAGGGTAGTACCTGTAGCAACAGACAATAATGCAGGAAGAGCATCATTCAATTCTTTTTCATTTGGTTTTTCTTCCTTTTTGGCCATTTTCTCAGCGAGTTCAAACGCTGATGAAAGCTGTTTGATTACACACTTAGCAGACTTCTGATACTCCTCAATAGCCTTTGAAAGCATATAATTGAACTCAATGGGCTCCACTCCATCCTCCTTGATCAAGACCTGCAGCATCTGATGATCCTTATCATCCAATACCCCATCAGAAAGGGCTATTTTAATGAAACCAATAGTCTTCAAAGAGCAACCCATTGCTTCCCAAACAGACCTGTTTTCTTTTTTTAAAATCTCACCACTGACTTCCTTAGTCTTATCCTCTTCAGTCAACTGCACGACTGTATTATCACCCTTCTTGCGACTTTCCTTCTTCGAAGACACAACAGATGTGGCTATCTTATTAAGAATTTTCGGTGTCTCGTCAGCCATTTCACTGACAAGCCCATTGATAGCACTTTTCACAATCTTAGACTTAATACTCAGCCCCATATTAAATCGAATGTTTACATATATTTACTGGTTAACAACGCTGCTTTTTTAGGATCAAAATTCTTACCCAGCAATTCAGATGTTTTTTCCATTGCGGTTCCCTTGGCTGCCACAGATAATATTCTACTCGCTTTCTTATACGCATAGGTTAATGCTGCCAAGTCATCAGTAAACCCTATTCCTACTATCCAATCCGGTATCAAATCTGCCGGACAAACAAAATACGCTATCGCTCCTGTCATAAGCAGTACATCACTTACCGGAACACCATTCTTAACGTTATTTACTACTTGCGAACCCTTAATACAATCCCTGATAGTATAAAACATGGTCAAAGTCATCATCACTATATCCTGTCCCGCTTTCGATGCCGTCGCCTTGAGTTTATCCCACATTTCATCCACGTTAAAACGAGATGAATACTGAGTCAGGGTTTCTGTAAGTGATTTTGACCATTCCTTAAGGTCAACACTACCATGACCGGTTGTGCCATCAGATGCATCTGAATCTTTTAATAGACCATCATAAGCCTTTGACGCTGCGGCAGCCGCTTCTTTTGCTTTTTTCGTTATGTTATCTAAGAGTCCCATAATATAGATATTTAATTACGATTTCTTTGGATTATAATCATCCGCAAGAGTTGTCAGACGGTTTATCCATCTCATTACTAATGCGCGGGCCGCTTCATTACTACTGAGATTGTCGACCAATTCTCCAGACTTGACACGATAATTGCGAAGAGTATTTAAACTTCTCCACCAGTTAACCCCGCTCCTCGAAGAAGTTTTTATATCTTTTTGAAGATATTTCGGATATTCCTTATCATCTCCGTAAGACGATGCCACTACATAATAGCCCGACTTGAGTTTAAACTCAATCAATGCAGGTGTCTCCTCATTAACAAGAATGATATTTCCTTTCTTATAAGACACACTCCATCCTTTCAGACCATTCACATATTCTTCCCAGTTCTCAACACTTTCTTCTTTCGCATCAACTGCCTCTTGCGCATCCTCTGCTTCAATCTCTGACTTGTCTACCTCCTCATCGCTATCCTCGATAGCATCTGCAAATGACACTATTGATTCTTTAAATCTCAAAAAACCTTCTGAATTCTCCTTATCTTTTACATCCTCCTTAGCATCCTTTTTGCCATATAATTCATCACGAAAAATTTGTGAAAGATTAAAGAGTGCCGGAATTAATTCCCTATCATCCATTTCCTCTCCATTATTGCCGTCAATAATGGTCTTTACAATTGAATTAACTGCCGCAAGATTACTGTATCCGGCGTGCATGGCCAATGCTGCAGTCTGAAATTTCAGTTTAATCTTTGCTGATCTTTCTTTTGATGATAGATACTCGCTGAGAGCACTCAAAAACGCTTGATAATTAGACAGCTTCTGCTTAAATATTTCTGTCTCTTTCTCCCCTTCCCGCTCTATATGATTCTGCTGTTTGAGCATCTCTGATTGAAGCACAGATTGCTGAGATGCAAGCTCTGCCTGCTGCTTGGCCTGGCCTTTAAATAGAAAGAACGTTGCAAAGACAGTCATTGCCACGCCAAGCACGGCCCCGATTATAGTCAGAGGCAAATCCTGACTGTCTGAAATAGACACGGTGACAATTATAATTCCTATTATAGCAATAGAAAACAACACTGCCCACCACCACTTGCTCAAAAATGATTGTTCTTCAGAAGAGGGTAGACTCGAAAGGCCTTGATTGCCAGAAGCCACTTTACTCATGATTTCTTGTTCATGCCGCAGTCTCCCCTCCTTGGCGATATCCGGTTAGCAATAAAAAAGCGCGGGATCTGTACTTGTCGCCGTCCCACTGCTTGAGGCTTCTGGCATTGCCCTGGTCGTAAGGACGGCAACGCAGAAGCCCACGCTCGTATATGTGAACTATGCCTCCGGCTACGACTCCACTCGGAGCCATCTGCCGAAAGCATGATTCTACATCACTGCGGGCATCTACAGCTGCCTTGTCCTTGACGACCACTGAAATCTGCCAGAATTCCAAACAGTCAAGAGACAAGCGCTTCGTAAACGCTTTTATGTATCTCAGAGTCGCCGAAGCCTGCCGTTACCGACCAGCTCCGGTCTCCTCTGTCACAAAATTAATAATATTATCGCAATTCTCCAAATATTTTTCAAAAGTCTTCCACCTGAAAAATTTTTCATTGTATATTTTGCTTAAAGAATTTATTTCATTCAAGTAGTTGCATGTTTAAATATCTTGATTTGCAATTCCAAAGCGCAGGAACTGCGCTTATTCTCTGCGCACTCCGGGCGATGCGAAGCAGCCCGTTCTGCTTTGCGAGCTTGCAATAACCGAGTCGCGAAGCTTCTTCAATTGACCCCCTCTGCTCCTCTGCGCACTCTGCGTGAGATATTTAAGACCTTGCGAAAATTAGTTATTTGATTTGAACATAGGGAAAGTATACTTTGCATATTTGCAGATTTTGCGAAAATGCAAAGTATATTTAGCATTCATGCAAATTTGTTTGGAATACAAAATATATTTTATAATTATGAATTTTCAAGTCATTGCTTTCTACACTACAAATATCAACTAAGCTTCTTAAGATCGAAATACATCATTCGTGTGTGAAGTGACTCGTTATCCGATATTTCGAATATCATCCTCCCTTCTTCATCATATCTTTTAAGAGCTACACGTTCTATTTCCTCTGTTTTGTGCATAAACACAAATCCATTGTGCTCATAGTAAGCAATCGTTTCAGGTTTGTTAATAGCATCAACTACAAGAAAACGACAAGCATTTTCATTATCAGATGCTATATTCATATCTTTTATATAATCCATTAATTGCCGCCCTACGTGTTTCCCTTGAAATTCCGTATTTACCCCAAGACGACCAATTAGAGTTGCTGGATACGTGAGGTTTCTTTTCTCATTATTAAAAATCCTATTGAACCTGTTTCTGGAATTTTTAGGTAACCCAGTACTCTTTATGCTATCATTAGCAACCGTTACTAAGCAGACTATCTTATGGGGTCGACTATTAGTCACCCAACAATAAGTCTTCCCCAACATTTCTTCCTCATATAGAAACACATCCTCTTTAAAGAATTCGTCAAGGTCTGGATCACCACATGAGAATTCGACACACTGGCGTTTTACTTCCTGTGTGTATGGCATAAGAGTACATTCTTCTTGAAGTATGAATCTGCTCATTTTACCATTTAAACTTCTTATGAGCCTCCTTTATCCCACGAAGCTCAGCTTCTCTTTTTGCTGACAGATGCGGAACGGGACGCGCAGAATACTTCTCTGCTTCATCAATAAAATCAATAGCCGATTGTCCCGTAAGCACAGGTATTTCTCTAATTGCTACTGCCATATTATTCTTCCATTTTTCTTAATACAACAATTTTTATTACAAAAATACACAAAAAAATATAGAATATCCTATGATTTAGCAAATTTAACATTCACAAAAATCATCAAAACAATTACTTTGGCAATGGAATATTATAATGTTTTGCATACTCCTTCCATAGTTTATTGAGTTTCTTTTCATCCAATGCAGATAAAGGTTGTTTCCTTTTATCGTAAGCAAATCCAGCACTATTATATAATATTGCATTATTTGTTATATTAGCAAACGATATACATTGAGGGATAATTCGACGTACTGCATTCATAGCATCTATGATTGTGTCTTCCGACGGCCACTTATCTTTCTTTGGTTTTTCCAGACTTCTGGGAGCTACGTAGAGAACAAAATCTCTAAAAGTTATGTCGGCAGGTGACGCTATTTGAGGCGCCCCCTTCCTGTTGACATATTTTACCCAACCATTTACATTATCTGATTTTACATAGCAATTCTCCATAGCAGTAATATCAGCATATTCTCCCTCCAATGCTGACACCTCCTCGTTCAATTTTTCTATCAATTTTTGATCAGGCTCATATGCTTCATTTTTTTCGCGATCCAACATTAAGAGTTTTAGATTGATCGACCTCTTCAACTCATCTTTTTGGGCATAACTATTAGTTTGACTATTCTCCAGATGAAAAGACATACTTGTCAATACTATTTTTCTCCCATCATAATATTTTTCTATCTCCTCATCAGTAACCATAGAGGGATCAAATTTCATTTCCTCACATACCCTTCTACCGTTTCTTAAGAATGTCGCTACTCTCGCTTCTTTTTTCTCAATATTCTCAATACTATGCACCTGATTTAACTCTCTGAAATTATTCAAATGCTTTCTGATTATCTCAACGAGATTACCATCCTTTCCTGCCATTACTTCTTTGATAAGCGGCATATTCTCAATTCTATTAAGCATTGGAGAAAGTGAATCAAGAAGGTGGCGACTACATTTTGACATATACAGAGATGAAAAGTCCTTATTACGATATTCTGGAGCTTCTCTCTTATACTCATCTATCTTCTGTGAATAGACAGCATTAATATGATTTAACTCATCACATGTTTCTTTTAAAATCTTACTTTCTTTCCTAAGGGCGAGCGCCGCCATTGATTTTTCCACATATTCAGGAGATCCTACAAATTCAAGAAAATCTAAGTCTTCATTATCAGCGACACTATACATGTCAAAACTAATTGTCTCATCCGAAGCTCCGTAAGGATAAATTTTAAGCCATGTGTATAATTCACCTGCATGGGCAAAATATGCGTTATCATCTTCTCCTTCAAGAAGGAAAAACGGCCGCCTTGCTCCATACCTCTTAATTTCCATTGGAATTTCTATTCCATCCTTATATTGCCACCCTTCTCCATTCTCAAAACATCCAGTGAGCAACCCATCATCATCATATTTTTCAGTGACATTCCCATTGATGCCATCCCAGTATGCCCTCTTTCCTACTGGTATTCCATTCTTGAATGTCATATTGCATTCATATCCAAGCTTCCTATCCGACTTAATTGACCACTCGCCATCCGGTCGTCCCATCTTGAAAGCACCACTCACAGACTCTTTATTGCCCGAAGGAGCTCCATATACCCATTTGCCTTGATAAGCATTATATGCTCCATCCCGCCAATTCAAATCATAATTGTATGAAAAAGGGCCGTCTGGAATCCCATTCGTATAATTCCTAATCATTGTTATAGTTCCCGAACGGAAATTCTCATCTCCAAATAAATTGAATTTTATATTCGCAGTCCAACGACCATTTCTTTTTCCATCTTTCATCGGACCGGAAAAAACGCCATTGACTGTCCCTCCGTTTTTGCCCGTCTCACTCCACTTCATGACGTATGATGTTGAGGTCTGATTTTCGGTTATAGGGGATGTGGCCAAAATATTCAGAGCAAAGTTCAAAAATACTATAAGTATCAACCGCTTTAATATTTTCATAATAACTGATGTTTATTATCCTCTTCTTCCAAGTGACAAGACGGATACCTATTATTACTCTTGTTTATATTGCTTTACAAAATTATTCCATTGCTTTTGAAGTTCCTTCTCTCCTATATTATTCTTCCATTCCTGAATGGACTGGGTCTTTTTAAGTCCGTTGTCTGCGGTACCTTCATACTCTATCATATCCAACGTATAGTCAGCCGGAAGCTTAAATTTCAAATTGCTAAATTGATCTATGAGCGTGCCTTCATTTGGGTACTTCTTTTTAAGTTTATATTTATATGAAGCCTGTTTAAATCCGGGAGAAAGCTCCGTATATGAAGTTTTAATATCCATATTCTCTAAAACTGTATAGATCACAAAATCATCAAATGAAATATCTTTGAAAGATATTTGCTCTGCCGGTTGAAGCATTTTTATAGACTGAACTATAGCCTGATTGAGTGAAGGAGCTGCTTTAAGTTTGCCAATATACCGATTATTGGAATCAGCATACGGATCAACAGTCAATTCAATCGAAAAGTCAGAACTCAAAGATTTTATCGATCGGGGATCAATAATATTAAATACATACCCATTGCTTATATCATCAATAGTTTCGTCTATGACCGCATCCTTTATTCCGGCTTCCTTCATGGATTGCCTAAGCGCTTCGAAATCAAAGCCATCATCAGTCGCCGATGAAGGCTTCTCAGCATTCCCTATAGCAGCGAAGAACAATAAAATAGCAAAAAATATTTTTTTCATCCTTGTAAATATTTATAAAAGCTGCCTTGTCCTTGACGACCACTGAAATCTGCCAGAATCCCAAACAGTCAAGAGACAAGCGCTTCGTAAACACTTTTATGCATCTCAGAGTCGCCGGAGCAGGCCCTTTCCGCCCTACTCCGGCCTCTCCGTCACATAATCTATAATATTACCCCAATTCCACAAATAAATTATTCAAGTTTCACTCGTTCAGATATTTTGATTTGCAATTCCAAAGCACAGGAACTGCGCTTATTCTCTGCGCACTCCGGGCGATGCGAAGCAGCCCGTTCTGCTTTGCGAGCTTGCAATAACCGAGTCGCGAAGCTTCTTCAATAGAAACCTCTGCTCCTCTGCGCCCTCTGCGTGAGATATTTAAGAGCTGGCGAACCAATTATGCATTATGACTTGCTTTAGCTTGGGCGAAGCCAATTATGCATTAGGAAGAATGCCTTACATCATAGCATTAGCCATCTTCTGAGCGATCTGGTTGAGGCGCGCTGCCTGAGCTGCCGACAGATTAGATCCCGCATTCTCAAGCTTCTTCTGAAGCGACTCTGCAGATTCGAGAAGAGATGCATATTCCGTCATCACTGTCACGTCGCCGGCTTTTGCCTTCTTTGCAGCTGCCACCAACTTATTGCAATACGCCTCATATTCATTAAGGATGCTGTCCCAGTCTTCACTTCCGGCTGCCACAGTCTCCACCTCTACATCATCCTCCTCAATTTCGACTGTCTCAGATGAATTTCCTGAAGCCACGCCTGTGAAAGGAATATATTTTGAACTGCTGTAGCGTGGTTTAAGCACGATATACTTACCCTTCTCCTTGATCATCTCCCACATGGCGCTCGCTTTGCCTTCCCAATCCTTTTTGTAACCGGACTCGTCCATCACAGCTCTATAATCGCCCACTGTCAGATAACGGTCAAATTCGCCCAAGTCATAGTCATGCTTTTCCTCTATCTCATAGTTGCCGAAATCTGAGATCTCGTTCATATTCTTGTCAAGGATCACTACATCCAAATCAAATCCATAATTAGATGCCACATCCTTAGTCACCTTAACCTGAAGTGTCGAAGCTATTTTTACGCATTCTTTTCCATCATCAGTGAACTCACTGAGGCTGATCGTTGCCTCCTTAGAGTCGAAAGTCAAATAGTTAGCGAGATCGCCAAGTTCCGGCTTCAACTCGAGTTTAACGCTATTTGGATCGCTGTTGCCACCTCCACAAGAGGCCATACCGAGGAGCATGAAAAAGGCAAGGGCTGCTCCCCCTACTTTGCACATGGGAACCAGTCCCCCAATGTTTTCTTTTCTCATAATGTTATCGTTTTTGAGTTATGAAATATTTTCGATTGCAAAATTAACGACTTATCTCCAACAATGGAAATTCCATTTTAGTCCATTTTTCGTTCCATCATCCCCCTTTTTAAGTCCATTCCAATTATTTTCACTAATTTTGTAATGCATTAAAAACCGGAAAACAACGAAAACCCCGAAAACCCAATTTATCATTAATCATTTATAATTTATCATTAAATGAAACCCCGCCATCACATAGACCCCGAAGACCTTGAACGCCTCAAAAAAGAAGTCGAGAGCCGCCTCAGCTTCTCGCTGAACGCTCCCGACGACTATTCACGTCTTTCCGACCTACTGAAAGAAAAAAGTTGCGGCTCTGTCAGCGCCACAACTCTCAAACGCATATGGGGTTATATCTCCGACACCGGTGCCGACTACCGACCTAATGCATACACCGTCACAGCCCTTTGCAATCTGATAGGATTCAAAAATATAGATGACTTCTGCAATGCCGAATACCCCATCCAATCAAAGGAATATACCGGAAGCTCCGTAGAGACCCGATCCCTCCCTCTCGGCACTGAGATAGAACTCCGCTGGCAACCCAACCGCGTCTGCGTGCTGCGCCACGAAACCTCCATGCTCTTCAAAGTCATAAGCGTGGAAAACTCCACCACCCTCCGCGCAGGCGACTTAGTGGAATGCGGATGCTTCACCCAGCATGCCCCGGTCTACTTCCCCAGAGTCTTCCGCGAAGGAGCCGCCCCGTCCACTTCAATGGCAGGAAGCGCCTCAGGCATCACCTTCAAAATCCTGCCCTCCGAAACCTGACCCCCGACACCTGAAACCCGAAACCTGCCATCGCGAAACCCGAAACCTGACCCCTGAAACCTGAAACCCGAAACCTGACACCTGACACCTCACCCCTGACACCTCACCCCACTCACTCCATATCCATCCACTTCTCATACATCAGATTGCACAGCCGCGTCATCTCATCATAGGGACAACCTGCCCTTTCAAGTTCACTCACCATGCGGTTCATTATGTCAGGAGCTATGATGGCCTTGGCTTGCACTATCGAATCAATATACTCACCCCGTCCTTGATCAAATCCCCGGCCAAGCCTATTCATTTCCCTTGTCAGTTCTGCCATATATTTCTCATATATCTCCTCATATCTCCCATCTCCCTCAGCAGCACTCGGCATACTCTCATCCCTTTGAGCCGCATCCTCCACTATTGCTATCTTAGGCTCCTTTACACCGGTCCTCTTATCCACATCTTCCCCAATAATATTCTCCTTCCCTTCCATATCCTTAACATCGGCAGTCGCAACCGCTACCGTATCATCATCCACTTTTCCCTCTTCCGGCCTGGACGCATTCTTGAAAAATAGCACTCCCATCGTCGCCAATATTGCCACCAAAGCAAAAAGAAGCACAATACCCATCCATGAATTGCCACTTTTATCCTCACCATTCAGTTTACTGACTACCTCGCTCATCCCGATGCGCTTCTCCGGATCATCCTGTAGGCAAGCCTCCCGAAGTTTCTTAAATTTTCTCTCCGGCAAAAGCAATCCGAGAATCATCCCGAATGAATACACATCAGCCCGGGAGTCACCCACGCATGGAGCCTGCTGCTCGGGCGCACCAAAACTCTCAGTCCCCACCGACTGCTTGTAGACCACCGAATCCTCGCTATCGCCCAGTCCGATGTCGATTATCTTCGCCTCATTCCGGCGTGTCACCAATATGTTGTCAGGCTTAAGATCCCTATGCGAGATCCCCAAAGAATGCATATAGGCCATAGCCTCCGCAATCTGAGAAGCAATCGCCACGCGTTGCCTCAGAGTAGGATGCTCATCGCGGCTCAGATACTCATCAAGCGTAGTGCCATCCACATACTCCATCACTATCACAGGCCCCACAGCCGGATGAGTCTCAAATCCATATACGCCCGCCACTCCGGGGTGACTGATTCTCAACCCGAGAGAATACTCTTTCCTCAGACGCACCGTCTCCTCCGGATGTGCACGCAGCTCTTCCGGCAACCCTTTCAGGATAAACCTCCGCCCCTCCCTCACCGTAAGCCAAAGCACATTTCTCGTGCCCCTCTTATACAGCTCAAGGCTCTCCACCGGAATCCCCTCCACCGCAGGCCCTACTATCGAATTCGGAATCATCTCATCAAATCATTATCCAGTTTCAGACTACAAAAATAATACTTTTACGAGAATTTTAAAAACTAAAGTCATTGATTAAACTAAAGCCATTGATTGTGGTGCGAACGCAGTGAGCACTCCGAGCCGTCAAAAACCAAACCCCGCAATTCAGCGTTTTATCAATGCAATGGAATAAACTCTTAACCCCAATATTATTATGGAAAACAGCAAAGAAATAGCAAAGAAATTTGAAGAGAAAGTAAAGGAAGACCTCACAAGCTTCCTCCAGTATAAAGGTGCACTTGACCAGCACGTGCCCGAATGCCCCGACGTAGAAGAAAAATGGGCCATGATAGGGCGTGCATATCTCCCCGACGGAGCCAAGGAATTCCAAGAGTATCCAGTAGTCTCATTGGGCTGGATTATGTTTGTAGGTATGGCCATGGCTTATTATTGGGACACCGACTGGGTAGCCAATGCCGACCGCACCGACTACTACGAAGCACTCCGCGACAAAGACGGCTACGACAACCTCGACGACACCGTAGTGAAGACTCTCCTCGGATATGAAGGGGAAGCCGCCGACAAGGTGATCGAACTCGTGGCGGAATGCGCATCCAGAGTCCACAGCCTCCTCACTCACGAACAGGTAGAAAACGGCACTGAAGCTGCCTTCGGATGCTTCGTAGGTGCACTCCATCAGCTCTACCTCGCGGGAATGGAAATGGAGCTCAACGCCCTCGGCTACCACATGACTCCCCTCCAGACCAAATAAACGAATAATTACCACCACACCGGTAGGGACGCACGCCTCGTGCGTCCTTTATTATATCTAAATGATAAGGGTGTCCCGATAGAACGGAACACCCTTATTTCTAATTATTAATATCTAATTATTTTCTTGAGTCTAATTCGCACTACGCGCTACGCATTACGCGCTACGCATAACGCAGACTGCTTTTACTTATTGATCATAAGTTTCTCTACCTTGCGCATTCCTGCAGCATTCTCTCTTACGATGATGTTGATGCCATTGATAGGCTCAGCGAGGCGCACACCGTTGATATCGTAGATGCCCACGATCTCAAAGTCGCCATCTGCCTCCAGACCATCTACACCGGTAGTGTTGGTGCTGTTGCCGCTAAGGCCACCAAACTCATTCACTGCGCGCACCACGAAGTTAGTCGCATCCTTGGAAGCTGTGTACTTGGGTTCGGTAGTGAAGCCTACCACCTTATCGCCGTCAGTGATCACATAGCAGATTGCATATGGCACTGCGTTCCAGGTCATCTCCTTGCCGTTGACTTTCACTGCAGGAGCATCGCAAGCCTCAGTCATGATGGCCGGGTGCCATTCGTCGTTGCCGCTCAATACATTGTCGAGAGTATACTCAGCAGCCTCTTCGTCGGTCAGACGGTTCTTGGCCTTGCCATATACCTTCTCTCCGTTCACTTCGATCCAGTAAGTGTCGCGACGCTGGCTCAGGTCAAGAAGGTTGCCCTTTGCGTCATAGGTGTTCCACTCAGCCCAGATGGCAGGGAGGCCACCCATATGCTCTGCCCAGCCGGCAGCAGGAAGTGTAACTTCCGAACATGTATTGAGGAAGACAGTCTTCGGATAGTTGTGCCAGGGGCGTCCGAGCCATACCGATGTCTTGGAGGGGTCGCCGGGAGCTGTGATCTTACAGTCGCGGAATACATAACCCCACTTCACATCTGCTGCATGAGAAGGAGCCACGATATAGCCGCCATTGTCGCGAGTGATATAGAGAGTAGTGTTCTCCACATAGATGTCACCGCTGTTGTAGATGAAGTCTACAGCGCCTTCGATAAATGAATTGTTGACATACACTCTGTAGGCAGAGTTGCCCGGAGTGATCCATGTGTCCTGATATGAGAGCATTGCCACATTGTTGAATACACAGCGATCGCCACTGGTGTTCACTGCCAATGCCTGCGGGCCATTCTGCTGGATATGTCCGTAAGAGTTCTCGAATGTGATGTTCTCGAAGAAGCAGTCGTTGGAGTTGACCACCAATGTAGCTCCTACGCTCACGTGCACTGCATTTTCGCCGCCGCTCACGCGGTCATCATGGATCACTGTCTTGTCGCGGTCCTGACCGATGATGTGGATGAAGGGCTTGGTGGCAGGGATGTCGATATGCTCCTTATAGCGACCGTTCTCTACGAAGATGAGCCATGGAGAAACGCGGTTGGCCGGGGCTGCATCGATAGCTGCCTGGAGCGAAGTGTAGTCGCCTGTGCCGTTGATGTCTACGATTGCATCGTAAAGACGAGCCTCAGGCACTGTGCGGGTCATTGTAGTGAAGTTCAGGTTGAGGGCTGCAGCCTTGTTGCCGTTGCGGTCTATTACTGCGCCTTCCGGCATTGAGAAGGTATACTTGGTGTTGTAGCTCAATCCGCTATATTTGAAGATCACAACCTTACCGGCTACGCTTCCTTCAAGTTCCTTACCGTTGAGGGTTGCCTTTGGCTGACCCACTTTCACTTTCTCGTCATATGTCAAGACTACTGAGCCGCTGATTGAAGCCCCTGTGCTGCCTTCAGCAGGAATTGTAGTAAGGAGCTTGGGAGCAGTGGTGTCGTCGGCTGCGTCCGGAGCAGCGAGGATATACACGTCTGTGATGGCGAGGCCGTCATAGTCTGTCTCATTGCCATGCAGAGGAGCGTTGAAGTCAGGATACCATCTGATGTAGACGCGGCTTGCACCGTTGGCATCGGCAGGAAGATCAAACTCTGCATCGGTCCATGAGCGGTTGCCGGGCTGCATCTCGCCGAGTGTCTTGTAGGTCTTGCCGTCAAGGCTATACTGCACGAAGAAGCGTGTATAAGTATTGTAAGTGCAGCTCAGTGAAGAAGCCACCTTAAGGTTGCTGTAGCCTTCTGCGCTGAATGAAGCCTCGAAGAAGTTCTTGTCGCTGCGATATTTCCAGATACGGCCTGCATAGCGGTCGTTTTCAGCGCCACGGTTTACGCCACGGCTGAGCCATGTAGTTGAAGAACCCTCTTCATTGTGAAGTCTCATCATGCCGGAGTTGTCACTTTCCACATAGAAGTCTGCCGGGCGGTCTCCTGCCGGCTCGTCGTTGTAGAAGTCCCATCCTACGATGAAGTCTTCGCATGCATAGTTTGCTGTCACTTTCTTAGCGCCGTCCATCACGATGTTGCGGCTCAATGCAGTGGTGTTGTCTTCCCAGTTGGTGAAGGAAAGGATTCGGTTGTTGGAAGCTGTAAGCTTCACCTCAGTGCCGGCCACGAAGTGAGGAACTCCGTCGATCATCTCGCCTGCAGGTTCTACAGCCACCATATAGTCGTTGGCGCCACCCTCTACTGCCAATTCAAGCGGATAAGTGGTCAGCACTTCATAGTCTGCCACGAGATTCACGTTCTCTTTAGCAATGAAGGAATATGGATTTTCAGTGGAGACAACCTTGCCGTTCACGCTCCAGCCTGTAAACTTGTAGCCGAAATTCTCGGTTGCCGATACAGTCACCTTCTGGTCCTTGTCTACTTTTGAAGTGTTAGGAGTGCGAGTCACAGTGCCGGCTTCCTCGATTGATGGAACCGCCGTGATGGTGTAGGAAGCCACTTGCTCCTCTTCGCCCGAGATCTTTCCTTCGATCTTCACGCTGTGGATAGTCATGGTCTTTGTATTGCCAAGACCCTTGAGGGCAATGCGGAATGTCATGGAATTGTTGTAGACCACCACGCCGTTGAGATCCTTTTCCCAGAGAAGTTGCTTCGGCTCGGTATTGTTTCTGATAGGCTTAATGCTGTTGTCAAGCACTTCGGTGTGGTCACCCACCTCAATAGAAGCTTGAAGTTCACCGCCATCTGTACCATTGCGGGTAGCATAGAAGCTGATGTGAGAGGGCTGGAAAGTTAAGCCTGCCTTCGGGCGGAGTGAGAATTCAATAGATCCGTCGGTTGTGTATTCCGACTGGTTGTTGACCAGAGGCTGATACATTGTGCCGGTAGTGCCTGCAGGATTGCCGGTGCCTGTCACTGTCAGGTCTTTTCCTACTGCATAAGATGTGAATGAGAATGCTGCGCTCGATGTCTCGGCTGCTGCAGGATTTTCAACACCCTTGTCAAGAGGCCATGAGATGGATACATCTGATGAAGAGTTGGCCACATAGCCTTCGATCATGACGTCTGAGACGCAGATCGATGCATCCTGCTGAGCCTCGCTTGTCCAGGGGTAAACACGCACGAGAAGTGTCTCACCTTCTGAAAGATTGAGCATCACCTCAGTCGAAGCGGCATTCATCACTCCCGATTTCATCTCTGTCGGAGAGTAGAAAGTCTTCGGGTTGCCGAATGCATCAGTTGCCGACCAGTTTACGTGGCAACGCATAGCGTTGGTGTTCACGCCTCCTACATTCATTGAAAGCTTGTTGACGGTAAGGATCTTTCCTTCCGGCACTTTCACTCCGAATTCCACATAGCGTGTAGGTGACTCATCGATGTCGCCTGCAGGCCAGCCTGAAGCGGGTGAAAGTTTGACACCCTTATCGTAGCCTTTCACCTCAAGACCCTTGAGATTCATGGCCACAGGAATCATCTCGCCGCTCATGTCGTAGGCATCATTCTTTGCAAGTGGCCAAGCGAGGGTAAACTTACCTGTACCCGGTATCGGTTCCCCTACTGCAACAAGGTCAAGCTTTGTGCTTGTGCTTCCGGTCGACACCTTGAGTTCGCCGGTGGTCTCTCCATCCTTGTCTACTGAAGTGCGAGCATAGAAAGTATTGATGAGTGTGCCTCCTTCATAAGGAATCTTTATAGAAGATGACCATTCGTTTTTATCAAGTGAAAGTTCAAATCCGTCGCTGATGCTGACATCTGCATTCCCCTTTTCAGGAGTAAGGCCAAAACCTGTCACTGTGAATTCCTTTGTCAGGATATTACCCACATATGCAGTGCCGAAGTTGCCGTCTGTAGTGAAGTTGATGGCAGCGTCGCCAAGCTGTACATACTGCGAGAGGATACCCTTGTCCTGCATCAGGCCGGCAGCCCTGCGTGCTATGAGTGCTGCGCCTGCCACGCTGAGGTGGGTCGAGCCGTCGCCGTCAGAGAGGATGCTGTGGGTGCGGTCATCGCCATACATCACGAAGAGTTCTCTCGTGTCCTGTGTCATGTCGATAAAATCCACATTCTTCTCCCCTGCGAGCTTAATAAGCTGATAGGGATAGTCCATTGTGTGGTCGTCGCTCGGAATCTTGTTGCCTGTAGTCGGGCCGTTCGGTGTCAGCAGGCTGAAGCTGTCGCCGAGGTCATGGCGTCCGGCGCGGCGGATATCGTTGCCGGTGAAATTCATTCGGCAGATAGGGGTCGCAAAGATAGGGGTCGCACCGGCTGCCCTCACTTCGTCTACGAGCTTTGCAAAAGTCTCTACATAGGTGCCGCTTGGCTCTGTGCCGCGGGTGTCGACAGCGTTGGCTGCCTCCTTGTCGCCGATCGACTCATAATAAGCCTTCAGCTTGCGGCCATCCATGCCGCCGTTCTTCTCGTCGTTGTGGCCAAACTGCATCAGCACGTAGTCGCCCGGTTGCAATTTAGCTTTGATTGTAGGCCAATAGCTTGCGCTGGTGTAGAAATTCTGCACATCCATGCCACCCTTGCCGTAGTTCACCACGTCAATGTCGGAACTGAAGAATGTACCGAAATACTGGCCCCAGCCTCTGGTGGGTGTCGACCCGTCAGTGGCATAGTTTGCCATGGTGCTGTCGCCGCATATGAAGAGTGTCGTCTTGGCTGTCAGCCCGAACACCGGATATGCCGCCAATGCAGCCGCCATAAGCATCTTGCTTAGCTTTCTCATAATTCGGTTAGTTTAAATGTTTTGGAATTAGTATCTTTTTGGGTGCAAAGATACGTTCTCTCCTCAATTCCTTACCAACAAAATTTGTCGCAAACAAGAATGCAACCAAAAATTCCACCTTTTTTCGCTAAAAATCACCCCTTTTCTTCTGCGTCGCGCTTCTTCTTTCGATATTCCGAGGGGGTCATACCCGTTTCTTTCTTAAAGCATTTGGTGAAATATTTCGGATCTGAGAAGCCTATGCTGAATGATACCTCCGAGAAGGTGAGGTTGCTGCGCACTATCAGTTCCTCCGCGCGCTGCATCCGGAGCGTGCGAAGGAATTCGCTCGGAGCCATGCCCGTTATGGCCTTGATCTTCCCGTAGAATACGGTCCGTCCCATTCCTACTGCATCTGCCATGTCGTCGATCTTCAGATTCTCGTCGCCGATGTTCTCCTCGATAAATTTCATCAGCTTCTCCATCATCAGGGTGTCTTCCTCTATGATCTGTGGTGCACTCAGTCGGTATTCCTGACGCTCCGGTGTCTCAGCCGCAGTGCCGGAAGCATCCGCAGTTGGCTCCTGCGGGGATTCCTGACCCGACATCACATTCTCGACTCCCTGGTTCATCCGGTTGCCGATCTCCTCCATAAAGGCGCGCTGAAGCATTGCCCTTTGGGCGATGATGTTGGCGATACGCTGGCGCAGATAGGTGGCGCTGAAGGGCTTCGAGATATAGTCGTCGATGCCGGCGCGCAGACCCTCCATCTTGTCGGCCATTGAAGTCTTGGCTGAAAGCACTATTATCGGAATATGGCTCAATTCCTTGTGGCTCTTTATCTTCTTCACCATCGTGAGTCCGTCCATCTCCGGCATAGTCACATCGGTGAGGATAAAGTCAGGCTGTCCCGACTCCGCTATGGCAAGCCCCTCCTTGCCGTTGGCTGCCGTCAGGATATTGTAGCGGCTTTCCAGAATATCCTTAAGGAAGCCACGCAAGTCATCATTGTCTTCCACTATTAGTATGGTGATGTCTTGCTTAGTCTGGTCTTCGTCGCTGTCTTTAGCCTCCAGCCAATTTTCCGAGGTCATATACGAAGGATGCTCCTGCAGGTCGGCCTGCACCGTATTGGCGCCTACCGCATCCGGCTCATAAAGCCCCGACGACTTGAATTCCTTCTCGAGCATCGAATTGAGCACATTGAGCATATTCTTGGCGTTCCTTCTTACTCTCTCCAGATGCTCCCTGCCTACTGCCGACAAGGTCTCCGTCTTCATCACCTCATAGACCGGCGAGCCGATAAGCGACAACGGAGTACGCAGCTTATGGCTTGCGTTCACATAGAAATCATGCTCACGCTTGCGCATCATGTTCATTAGCCGGTTGCGGCGTTGCGAGGTGTAGATCCAGACTCCCGCACCGATGAATATTAATATAAGGAGTAGCCAGAGGAGCTTAGCCCAGATCGTCTCGCTGAAACGGGGCTTCACCTCTATGTCGATATATTCTTCATTGTCGCGCCATGTGCCATCGGCATTAGTGCTCTTTATATATAATCGGTGTGTACCCGGCGAGAGACCCGTGATCTGAAGCGTATTGTCCGTGCCGATATAGTTCCACGCCCCATCTTTGCCGAAGCGATAGGCATATTCGGTCTCCCCTACACCCATATAGTCGGCAGAAGTGAACGAAAGCGAAAACTCCCGGTTGCCCGGTTCTATCACAATCTTCTCCGACGGGATCAAGATTCTTTCATGACCCTTCTCCGGGGTCTGCATGCTTGTGAATATTATCGAGGGCGTCGATGGATCCTTGCTGATTTTCTGCGGGTCAAGCTTCACTACCGAGCCTAAAGCACTGAAGTAAAGATTTCCGTCGGCATCTATGGCAGGCATTCCCTCCGTAAACTCATAGTCTTCCCCTAAGATACTGCTTCCTATTATATTGATAGTGCTGTCTGAAGGCACATATCTCACTAT
This sequence comes from uncultured Sangeribacter sp., assembly GCA_964399005.1. Lineage (GTDB taxonomy): Bacteria > Bacteroidota > Bacteroidia > Bacteroidales > Muribaculaceae > Lepagella. The sequence goes on along the minus strand of CAYNPB010000019.1, from coordinate 2,291 downwards.
ATCATTGTCTCTCACGAAATAGAAATTACCCTCATGGTCTTCTATCATCGCCTGCACATTGCTCCTCGAAAGCAGCCTCGACAGTTCCTCTGAAGCCGGCTTCCTGAATTTTGAGTTTCCGGCTGCTAAGTCTGCAATGTCGATGCGCTGCACGTCTCCACCCATCGATGCCACTAAGGCATATCCGTTTTTCGAGAAAAGTGTCTGCATCACATTTCCCGTGCTCAGGCTTTCATGATTCTTAAGGTCGGGAGAAAGTGTAGTGAATTTTATATCGCCCGGAGTCTTGAAATCATCCTTCAGCATCAGAAGTCCGGCATTGGTCGACATCACTATCAGGCCATCGTCGCTATGCGTGATGCGACACACCTGCCTGAATCCCTCTATCTCAGGAAATCCCGGCAAATCGGTCAGAGCCGTGAACGACGCTGTCCCATCCGGGCTCTGCTCTATGATGTATGGGCCATTGTCATAGCTCCCTGCCCAGAGCCTCCCCTTCGTGTCGGTGTCAAACCCATAGAAGGTATTGCTCTCTATATGCCCGCGGCCACTCTCGTTCTTGCTGTAGTGGAACACACGTCCGTCTGGCGTAACGGTATAGACTCCCGAATCCTTGGTGCCTACCCATACGTTTCCATGCTTGTCTTCATATAAGGAATAAATTCTGTTTGAGAAATTCTTATGCTCCGGGCCGATGAGCAGACGCCCGCCTGATTCTCCAATCGGAGTGTGCGTCAGATATCCCACAAATGTCCCGTCCTTCGCATATTTGGCAAGCACGCCGTTGACCGACCCTGCAAGCAGCGACCCGTCGCGTGTCACGAGCACCGACCGGGTCTCATAAGTAGGCTCTACGGGAAGATTGTTGAAATTATGATATGAGAAGTTGACAAACGATAGTCCACCTGCCGATATCAGCCATAGATTCCCGCTTCTGTCTACGAAATATTTATCCACCATCGGCAGAGCATTGTATTTCAGTTTAGGCACTATCACCGGATTCGGCACTATCTTCCCTTTTGCCTCGTCGTAATATCCTAATTGCTCATTTATCCGGGCAAGCCACACCGTACCGTAGCGGTCTTCGAAGATCAGGGGCGAGAAGAATGTAGTGCCCGGCTTCGAGCTCTGCTCCGTCTGCATCTCTACGGGAGCTCCCTGTCCCGACGCCATATATATTCCCCGGCTACCACCGAACATCCAGATACGCCCATTGCTGTCGGCAAATATCTTGTTGATGCCTCCGGCAATGTCGTAGGTCTGCCATGTGTTGTTTTTTATATTATATACGGCATACCCCTCTGTGGTGGCTACTCCGATGCTGGAATTATTGATCTTCACAGCTCCTCTGACAATGCCGAAATTCTTCAGCGATGTCTCTTCCTTCAGCTGCTTGCCGGCCATCGAATAGAGATTCCCTTCCACCATCACAAGAAATCTTTTTCCCCCTACTTCCACGATATCGATCATTTGCCCCGGTATCTCGAGGTTTGATCCTTCAAGAAGTGTCTTGTTGTTGGTCACTATCCACGACTCACCGTTTTTCCCGTTGACCACACCCTTCATTCTTTCGGAGCCGTGTATGAGATCGGAAGCACTTGCCAGAGTGACGTCATATCCATACTTTGCCTTCGGGTTATAACTGATTTTTACCACCTGATCCCCGTTGATCGACGCTGCCCATATGGCATTTTTGCTGCGATATAGGTCGCGCAATGGTGCCACTTCCGTCCCCTCCGGCAGCAAGTCGGAAAGCTTTATCAGATGTCCCTTGTTCTTATCAAGAAGATTGAGCTTCCTGTCATACGTCAGAAACCATATGTTGTTCGTGCTGTCAGGCATCATGGAGTGGATACGGTTAGTTGAGATCACACCTTTCGCCGGGTCACTTCTGAACGTGTAGAAACGCTCACCATTGAAAAAAGCAAGTCCATTCCAAGATCCGATCCATATTATCCCCTTGTCATCTTGAAGCACACGCGATATATGGATCGACGGCAATCCATCTTTCATATCAAATGTCCTCGCCTTATTGCTCGGATTTGCATAAGCTGCTGCCACAGCCAGAATCCCTATCAGGCTTAATATCAATTTCCGATTCCAAGAGTATTTCATTACTTCCAAGGTTAACTAAATCAAGTTTCGTTTCTATTTTGATTTCAATTCCAAAGCGCAGGAACTGCGCTAATTCTCTGCGCTCTCCGGGCGATGCGAAGCAGCCCGTCCTGCTTTGCGAGCTTGCAATAACCGAGTCGCGAAGCTTCTTCAATAGCACCCTCTGCTCCTCTGCG
>CAYNPB010000018.1:8915-27456 GCA_964399005.1 uncultured Sangeribacter sp. | reverse complement strand
GCGTAGTCTACGACATCTCCTCCAAACCCCCAGCCACAATCGAATGGGAATAAAAAGAAAAGGCGCACCGGAAGGTGCGTCTTTTCTTTTACTATTTGCGATTAATCACGATAAAGTGTATTATTTTACTTGTCGCTGCTCTTTCTTATTATCAGGGTGTTAGCGAAGATTTGAAATCTCTTCTATGGTCAGTCCTGTCGCTTGGCTGATGGCATCATCGGCTATGTTGAGACAAATTAGATTTTTAGCAATAGCAACCTTTTCTTGATATTTTCCTTTTTCAAGACCTTCCTCAATACCCTTCGCAATACCTTGCTCAATGCCCTTCGCCATTCCTTTCTCAATGCCTTCGGCCATTCCTTCGTCAAAGCCCTCGTTGCGCTCGGTCTTGGCGATAGCATAGTTGTCGCGGTACATTTTCAGCGACTTTTGATAAGCCTTGCGCTGTGTCTCATTCAATGCAGCAACCTTTGCCACTTTGCCCAATCTCCGGAAAACCGGCTCATTCATAAATACTGTTGGTATCGCTTCCATCTTATCCATATTTTTTAATAAATACAACCATTGGTCAAGGATGTTCTTGCACTCCTCGGCATCTTTTGTCATCATCGGAATCTTGAGGAATGTCATCCCAAGCTTGTCGGAGAAAATCTTAAGAGTCCTTCTATTCATCAAACACACATCTTCCCTCAATTGTTCCATTTCCCCTTCCCTCCAGTCGAAGTTCATCAAAAAGATCCCATATACCGGAGTCAGATGATAGTCCCAGTCATCTCCTCGCTGCCCCTGATGGTAGATGTCGCCTGAAAGATAAAAGAGGGCTCTGTCTCTGAAATGAGTCTGGTATCGGTTCTGCATCTCGATGATGATCTTTTCCCCATCTGCGGTCTTGCAGTGCAGATCATAAATCAAGGCTCGGCTATCCTTATCCTCGCCTATTCTTTCTTTGTCGACAAATTCTGCATCGGTTATCACTCGTTCTCCTTGAAATACTGCATTCAGGAAGGAGAGCAAGAATTCCTTGTTTTCTTCTTGCCCGAATATAAACTTAAAGCCGAAGTCTGTGAGAGGATTGATGTAGATGGGATTATTCTTTTGCATTGGATATGTATTTGATTCACAAATTTAATCAATATATTTTTCAAATACAAATTATTCAATAAAAAAATGTCAGATGCATTAGCCCATTTAATGTTGGATCGTTAACCTCAAAGAAGCGCAATTATCATTCAAGAAAAGGACGCATCGGGGATGCGTCCTTTGGAGTGTTATTTGGAATTTGATTTGAATTCAGAAGAATTAATTCTAAATTCTAAATTACTTAACGATGATCTTCTTGCCGTTGTGGATGTAAAGACCCGGGCGAGTTGGCTGAGCAAGGCGCATGCCATCGATAGAATACCAATAGTTGTCAACAGCCTTAACAGCTTCAACGCTTTCAACTGCGTCGCCACCGCTTACTTGTGAGAAAATAGATATCTTAGTAAGGGCTGTATCGATACGATAAAGCGGGTAGGTTACATCATAAAGATTTGTTTCTTCATTGAGAACACCGTCAAGAGCCGCAGCATAAACCACGTTGGAGCCGCCAAGTTGCTCGTAGTATTCAACATCTGTTGCGCAGATTGGGTGTACAGAATTGCTACCATAATCGCTAATGTAGTTGAACACTACGAAGTCTTTTTCTTCAAGATCATGTACAATCACATTATTGTTATTATTGATAGTCTGGTCATTGAATAGACCAACACGGTAGATGATACCTACGTTAGGAGTACCATAGTGCTTTTTGTCTTTATCTTCCTGAGTTGCTCCGTATGGATCCTGCCAAGGTGAATTCTTGCTGGTTTTCGGGAATATAGTAAGACCTTTGAACACTTCGTCTTTTACATTATTAGTATTAGCTGCATTTGCTTGAGCTTCTTCAGAATCGGGTGCACCTGCTTTGTCAACGTTGTTGATGACAGTGTAATTAACTACATTCTCGCTGTCTTCTGCTACGAAGCCAAAAGGCAGTACGTTAGTCCATACTGTTTCGCCTTCTTCATTAACAGTTTCACTACCCTCAAGACGATAGTACAATCTTTTTCTTCCTGACCAGCAGTCGAAACCTTTAGTGTTGCTTGTATTCAATACAGTGAAAGCGGGGAAGCCTGCTTCTTTGAGTTGGTCTTCTGTCATGCGAGCAAAGTCATACTCTTTCTTAGCAGCAAACTCTGAATCATTCTGAATTTTTGCTGTTGTTGGTTGATAACCGAATGAGTGTGTAGTCACAGTAAGAGTACCTGCCTGTGATACTGTAATAAGGTCTCCACTGAAAAGACCGTTTCCTTCAAGCATCTCGCCATCGATTCCTTCATATTTATAGCTCATTACAATCTGAGGACGCAGAGGGACATCTGCATTGTCAACGGCCAGAGAATAAATCTTACCATAACCGGCTTCTACACAAGTGATATTTGCTGAAGCAGAAGGAAGTGGAATAGGATCACAATTGACAACAACTTCAATAACCTCAGAAGTTGCGTCATCGCATGTTGTCCATGCTTTCAAAACTCCGCTATTGGTTGTTTCATATTCGAGCGTTCCATCACAGTCATACCAATCGTATACTTGTTCTTTGCCGTCAGTACCTACGAAATGAAGTGTTTCACCTATGCCAAAAGAAATCTTATAGCCACGAGCTGAGAGATTTTCTTCCGGATCTGCCTCGCTACCAGTCCAACCGATACGTGTGAGAGCCACTGTCGGAGCACCTGCGAAAGCATTTTTTGATTCACAAGTGATCATGATATTGTCAATATACATATCTGCTACATAACGGGCAGTCTTGATAAACATACCTTCTGCGAACATTGAGATGTCGGTGCCATCGGGATCAATCGAAGGAACCTCCCGAGTTCCGGAGATAGCATTATCCTGATTACTCATGTTCTCAATCAAATACTCTACAGTACGAGCTTCTGTGTCAACAGTAAGAGTGACCGAATACCAATCACCTTTTACCAATGTGAAGAGGTTTTCTTCAGCGATTGAATAAGTAACTGTTACATCTCCTGTTTCTTCATTAGTAGTCTCTGACTTTACTGTAGGAGCATTCACGAAGAAAGAATCAGGCGACTTGGCAGCATTGTCCTGAGTCATATCAAGGATGAAGTTGTCCCAGACTCCGCCATCTCCTTTGCTTGTCCAAGGCATACGATATGCTTGGTTAGCTACATTAGGAGCATGATTGGTGAAGACATCGATACATCCGTCATACTGATTGTTGGAGAACGTGTTGAACGAGAACTCAAACGACATAGTGTAGATACCATCTTCGAGAACAGAGGTTCCATCAGCATTCAGATATATATCTGAACCCCATGAGCACATCGCAGATCTGCCATTGGCACCGTTGTTGTTGAGATCGAGGTACTTACCTTCTCCGTCACTTGCAATGGATGCAACTGCTTTATCGCCCATATAGGCCCAACCGGCTTCTTCCGGTGTTTCTACTCCTTCGAAATTCTGCTGATACAGAATTCTGGTGAAGCCGAAGGATGAGAGGCACATACATGCCGCTCCGAGAGTTAATAAAGATTTCTTCATAGAAAAAATGTTAGTTAATAAATGTTAATGAAATTTAGGTTGATTTTGTTTTTTACGTAGGGACACACGGCTCGTGCGTCCTTGTCGGTGATTTGTACCGTTGAGGGGCACGAGCCGTGCGTCCCTACGTTCGGGTAATTGATCGTTGATAATTGATAATTGATCGTTGATCATTACCATCCTGGGTTCTGAGTCAGATTTCCAGCTTTGAGAATTTCAGCCTGCGGAATAGGCCAGAAATAACCTTTATCACCGGGCCAAGTACGTTTTGTTATCCAACTGGGATTTGTCACTGGAGTAAAGATCAGTGTCTCACCATTCTTAGTAATATCCATCACCTTGATGTCTACGAGATACTGTGGAGCCTTCATCCAGCGTCTTACATCGTATGCACGGTGTCCCTCAAAAGCTAACTCTATAAATCTTTCGTTTTCATATCGCTTTGTGAAAGTCTCCCTGTCAAGATTAGATGGAAGATTTGGCTGACCAGCGCGCTCACGAATTTTATTGATAGCCTCTGCAGCGGTCATACTGAGTTCTCCGTCAGTTGCATATCCACTTCCCGTCAGATTTATCATAGCTTCAGCATAATCGAGATAGAGCGAACCAAGACGGAAAATTATCCAATTGTGATACTGGCTTGATTGAGTTCCTGAAATCTTCGATGTGCGGTTGATATACTTTTTCAAGTAATAACCGGTAGGAGTTCCATAATTTACTGAACGTGAGTTAGCTCCACCATACCAAGTCTCCAGAGCACTGATGGGGAGTGAATCTGGCCACTTCTCACCATTAACTGCTACTGTAGCTTCAAGACGAGCATCTCGGTTCTTATACGGATCCTGAGGATCATACATTGTATTGGCTGGATCATCTATAGCAAGACCGTTAGTAGTCTCGTAGGCTGATACAAGGTTTTCTGTAGGACAGTTGCCACCTTCTCCGTTTGCCATTCCTATGGGGAAGTTCCGTCGTTCAAACGAATTGTCCGCTGCATTGCGACGTGCAAAGATTATCTCCTTCATCGGTTCAGTCGCACTCCAGCTGTCCTGAGCGAAAAGACCTGCATAGTCTTTCGAAAGACGCATGCCGCGCTTTGAGCATTCCTTTATGCAGTCGTTGGCGTATGTCGCTGCCTTGCGCCACAGATCTTGCTTTTCAGCATCGGTTTTGCCCTGAGTGAAAAGAGGAGAGGCATGATACAAAGCCGCACGAGCGCGAAGCGCGAGAACACCCAGATTATTTACACGGCCGGGCTCATTCTCAATAGAATTGTAAGCACCGGAATAGTCAGCAATAATCTCATCCTTGATAGCTGCGCACTCGTCGTCAATGAAGGCGAATACTTTGTCAGCTGAAACCTGAGGTGCATTGTTAGCTTCCTCGGCATTGAGATACTCTGTGATCAAGGGAACATTACCATATTGGCGGACAAGCAAGAAATAATAGTAGGCTCGCATAAAACGCATCTCCCACTGATAATTATTGTACTTGATCATCTGATCCCTATAGTCTTTCTCTATAGTATGGTCGGGAAACGTCAGATCGCTAAATTCATCAAGGAAAAGATTGCAGTATGAAATTCCTTCCCAGCAACTGCTCCAAATGCTTGATAGTGCATTTGTCGCGCTCCATGATCCGTTATAATATGATTCTATTGAGTTTCCCTGATGGCTGTAGACAGCCTCGTCTGTTGAGGAACAGAGGGACGCACCCCCGTACATCTGTCCAAGATCGTAATCAAGCTGGCGGTAGACATGGGTAGTTATCTTTCCCACATTACCAAAATCCCTCTTTACAAAATCTTCATCCTGAATTCTGTATTCATGGTAATCCATCTGGTCGGAGCAAGCTGTCAACCCGATCGACGCAAGAACGGAAATACCTATTATATATTTAAGTTTCATTTTTATTGATGTTGATAGATTTAGAAAGTAAGTTTCACGCCTACTACAATCTGACGGCTGAGTGGAGCAACTACGCCGGTAGCCTCTGGATCGAGGTTCTCGAGTTTGTTATTTCCGCCTGTAGCGATATTGCAGAGGTCAACGCCTCGAACATACAACTTAGCGCCATTGATGAAATGGGTCTTTGCGAGAAGGCTCTTGCTGAAATTGTAGTAAAGCTCGATGTCACGGAGCTTGAGATAGCTGCGGTCACGCTGCCAGAATGTGCTTGTGCGGTAGTTGTTGGCGTTGCTTGAAGAGCTGAGACGTGGATAGAGCGCATCTGCCACATTGTTTTCAGAACTCCAGCGGTTGTCATAGACTTCCTGTGCAAGTGAGCTGTTGTTGATCAAGCCCCAGTAGTAACCCTGAGAGCTGAGATTGCAGCCATAGTTGCCTACACCCTGGAAGTGTGCGTGAAGTCCAATTCCCTTATACTCTGCTCCTAGGTTGAAAGTGTAGTAGATTTCAGGGCAAATGGCATTGTATCCAATCTTTGTCACGTCGTTGGCATCGATGACGCCGTCTTCGTTGATGTCCATATATTTGATGTCACCGGGACGAACTGTTGAGAATGTCTGTGTCGGAGACTTGTCGATTTCTTCTTGTGAAGTGAAGAGTCCAAGCGCAACAAGGCCGTAAGTGGAGCTGAGAGGATTGCCGGTGTTCACAAGATTGTCGAATGCCTTCGGCTCTTCAGCCATGTCAATGATCTTGCTCTTGGCATAAAGGAAAGAGCCTCCTGCCATGACATTCCAATCTCCGAAGTTTTTCGCAAAGTTAAGTTCGATATCTACACCGCTGTTATCAACCTTACCTTGATTTTTAAATGGAGCTGTAGCTCCGATCAAACTTGAGTAAGCACCTGAGCCATCTACGAAGATATCATAATGACGGTTGTAGAAATAGTCAGCGGTCAAGTCGATACAGCCAAGGAAGCTTGCATTAAGACCAACATCATATTTTGCAACCTTTTCATGAGATGGGTTGACCATTGGAAGTTGTCCCATAGTCGTCTCACCTTGCGTTGCTCCACCATCATATTTGTCTGACCATGGATATTGAACACCACTTATCGTATAATTTTGTGCGAAATATGTCCAAACGTTGTCGCCAGGAAGGCGGTCAAGATTTTGAATACCCCAAGAACCACGAAGTTTCAAGAAATCGACTGCAAGGTCTGGATTTTCAAGAAGGACTGCACCGAGAGAAACGTTTGGTGAGAAACTCCACTTAGTGCCGGGTGCTAAACGTGATGATCCCATTTCCGCAAGTGCCAAGCCAATGGAATAGCGGTTAGCATACGTATACTGACCCCAGAGTGAAATGTTATGACGATAAATATTATTATTTAATCCCATTGGATCTTCATAGTCATAATAGTATTTTAATTGAGCCATCACATGATGATCATTATTAAACACCCTGTCGTATGCGAATCCTCCCCAAAAGTTGAATCTGCGTGAAAATGTTCTTGTACTTGCCCCCGAACCCATTTCGGTTGCTTGATCGGCGACTTCCCAATAAGATGTTTCCGGTGTTCCATCAGCGTTCCATCCTGTCACACTGCTCATACCATAGTTATATTTTTTAGAATGGTCTTCCAAAATATTTGAGAAAGCATCATAACTTGCTCCTATGTTAAACCTAAGACCGTTTGTGACCATACAAAGATCTTGATCTATTTCAGCATTGAAATATAGGTTGCGATCAAATATTTTGGTATAAGCAGCTCCCATAGACTGAGCAACCGGATTATTATCACCAGACCATGTAGAGTTACCGCCCCATACGCCATTTTCGTTCATTACAGGAAATGCTGAAGACGGAGTTGCGTAAATCATCGACCAAAGGTTAGCTTGAGCCCCGGGAGTTTGCATCTCACCGATTGACGTATGTATATTTGTACGAAGCTGGGTGTATTTCCATAGATCCACGTCAAGGTTAATGCGGATGTTACCACGCACGTATTTATCTTGTGTGGAGTATCCCTCATTGCTGTTAGGCTTTTTGATAAAACCATCGCTATATAAGAAGTTTACCATTGTGAAATAGCGGAACTTCTCGCCACCGCCGGAGAACTCTACAGATGCACGGTCGCCATTGGCATTATCACGGAAAGTCTCATTGACCCAATTTACATTTGGATAGAGAGTCGGATACTGTCCGTTTGCTAAATATCCGATTTGCTGATCTGTATATCGTGGAACCTGTCCTTCATTTCCGAGAGCTTCATTCATAGCGCGAGCGTAAGTGGCTCCGTCTACGAATTTAGGTTTATTAGTCATGTGTGAGAACACATGCTCATAATTGATGCGGACCACCTTGGAATTATATTCGCCACGCTTTGTGATGACATTAATTACTCCATCTGCACCTTTATATCCAAATAGAGCAGTAGCAGCTGCATCCTTGAGTATTTGCACTTCCTCCACTTCTTCAGGATCAATAAGATTAATGTCTCTCTCAATGCCATCGACCAATATTAATGGAGAACTTCCTGAGAGACTCTGAAGACCTCGCACATAAAATGTTGGATTTTGAGCATAATAAGAGCCGGTGCCTGAGATGGCTATTAAACCTTTTCCTTGGCCGACAAGGGAGTTGCCTATGTTCTTGGAGGAACGCTGGTTGACTTCGTCGTTTCTGATCACACTGACAGATGCTGTAGAATTCTGACGAGTGATCTTAGAGTTGACTCCGATGTTATACTCCTGCTCGAGCCAACGGTTTACCACGCTGTCCTCCTTTTCCTGAGCAAGTGAGGGCAATGTGATTCCCGCAGCGAGAGTCATGAGAAAAATATATCTGGATTTCATAAGATTTCTGATGTTGTTAATTTGTTGTTTCGCGATCACCAACCGGGATTCTGGATGATACCATAACCCTTATTTACCTCATCCTGAGGGAAAGGAGACATAAGCCATTTCTTGACTTCAAGAGAGTTAGGATCTTTTTCCCATAGTACTCTTTTTCCCTGAATTAATTCGAAGAATTCGTATTCGAAGCGGTTAGGCTCGTCCATATTATTGTTGTAGTCATTACCATACCAAGGAGAGTTTCTTCTAATCCACTTGTTAGTTGCAGGGTCTTTTATCATACGGTATGTAGCCATTCCATGTAGAGGCTTCACCATCCAGTCTGTGCGCTTACGACGGATCATATCGATATATCGAGCATTTGTCATTCCCAACTCACAAGCGCGTTCACGAAGGATTTCTTCAATTAGGTTATCCTTATTCGAATCGAGGTGTAGATTCTTATTGTAGCTGGAATTGATGCTCTTCATTCCTACGCGAGAACGTATGAGGTCGACTTGTTCTATCGCCTTGGTAAGATTTCCGCACTCGGCAAGACATTCGGCATACATAAGTATCATGTCGGGAATTGTCAGCACATTCCAGTGCATATTATAGTTACGGTGATATTCAGGTTCTGAAAGCACATATTTGTATACTCCGAATCCTGTCGGGCAGAAAGTCGTAAGTTGTTCATTGATTGTCCCATCTGCGTTCTTAACACAGAATCCGCCATCATTTCCTGCTACCCAAGTTTCCCAAATGTCAGTACCAGTGGACTTACCTTCCATTGATGAGAAGTCAAGTTTCTTTAAAGTGCCGGATACGATAGCGTTCTCATAAAGTCGAGGGTCACGGCTTGCCTCTTTTTTCTTTGTTCGAGAAGTGATGGTCCATTTCCAGAATAGCTGGTCGTATTGTCCATTAAGGCATGTATAAACATCAGCTTTGGTGTCATCAGCCTCTATTTCTCTTGTTTCCTGATATGCCATATCAGTGCCACGGTCGAATGGCTTACCATCGTTCCATGGGAACATTTCCACATATTCTACAGTAGGACAGTTATTCAGTCGCATTGTTGGAGAGTAGCCGTTTCCGTTCCAAGACAACCATGAGTAAGTACCCTGCGAACCCCATGTTTCGGCTACTCTGGTATAATGAATTACTTCAGGACTGTCATCCATGATATAACCTCTGCGGTAAGCAACACGGTAAGCATCTGTGGTCTTACCTACAGGCATAAGTAAGTGGTAATAGTCACCATTAGTGGCATTTTCTGCCCAAAACTCCTCGAAAGCGTCAAGTGCGCGTTTCCATCTTTGCTGATCGAAATTGCCATACCATACCAGATTCTTCTGCTCAGCTTCAGAGCTTCCATCATAATAGGATTGGTTATCATTAAAGAGAGGCGAAGCTGCAAGCCAGAGCACCTGAGCCTTAAGAGCCATCATGCCAGCTTTTGTCCAGCGGCCGGTTTGAAGTGAATTGCTTTCGGAGTCATTGCCGTTATATGCCCAATACAAGTTGTCTTTGGCTTTATCGCAAAGGTCAACAATGAAGTCAACGGTTTTTTCGAAAGTGGCACGTGGGCCAATCTCTTCGTTTGTGCCAGTGATTGTTTGGTCTACGATGGGGAGTCCGCCATAATGAGGTAGGAGAACTGAATATGCGAAAGCCTGAAGTGCTGTGGCTTGTGCGATGATATAATCTTTCTGCTTCTGGCTCATCGTGGTGCATTTGTCAATGTTCTCCTTTATAAGGCATGCCTGATGCACTGATTCCCACACCCTGTCGTTGCTGAAAGAGATAAGGGGGGTTCCCTTGGCTGTCAAATTACCAAGGTAATAGTCGTTCCATACGGCAAGTTGGGCGAAATGCACCTGATAGAGGTCAGTAACGCCGTCGAGTTTCCCCTTATAAGTTCCTGCGCTGTTCTGCCTGTTCTGGTTGTAGTTGAGTCCATAATATTGCTGGGCATATAGACCGGTCAGGAATTGGTTGATATAATCAGGATTTGTAAAAATACTATCCAGATTGGCTGTACCACCTGGAGCTTTGTCAAGGAATGCATTTCCCAACTGCACTTCATCAGTACAACTGGAAAGAGCTAATCCTGCTAATACAAAGGCGGCTATATTTTTAATTGATTTTTTCATTATCTCAGATAAATTAAAAATAGTTAAATTTAGAATCCTACCTGAAGACCTATTGTATAAGTTCTGGTCAAAGGATAGTCAGGGGAACTGCTTGCTCGGTTTTCAGGATCACCCCATTTGTATTTCGTGAATGTGAAAAGGTTGTAACCGCTTAGCGAAAGACGTAGCGTTCTTAACCCTATTTTCCTCATCCAAGGCATATTAAAGTCGTATGCAATTTGTGCCGACTTACAGCGGAAATAACTTGCGTCTTTCTCCCATAGGGTAGAAGTTGCGTATGTGTGGCCTGTATTTGCAATGGTTGGGCGTGGATACTCTGCATTAGGATTATCAATGCTCCAACTGTCCTCGAGATGTGTCTTAAGAAGACCGCCTGTTCCATCTGTGGCTGAATTCCAGAAAGGCATCATGAAAGCACCACCAATAAGTCGTGTCACATCCCAAGCACCAGTGAACTGAAGGGCGAGAGTAAGACCTTTCCAAGTTCCTCCGAGATTGAGACCGGCTATGAATCTTGGATCATCGGTTTTTCCAAGATTACGCGTATAGTCATTGCTATCGATAATTCCGTCACCGTTTTGGTCAACGTATATTGGGTCGCCAGGATTTAGCTTGTCGTTGGATTTAATTTGCTGAGGCATTTCAACACCAAATTCCTGCATATATCTCTGCTCTGCAGTTTCATCATAGTATCCCCAGAATTGCAACATAGAGCGGGCTCCGATACGGCGACCGGCAGTTTTCATATAATCCCAGCTCTGAGGAGCCTGCCCGTCCTGAATGATCTTATTGTCGTTAAATGAAAGGTTAAAGCGAGCGTAATAACTAAAATCCTTACCTATAAAGTCATTCCAACCTATAGATAATTCCCATCCCCAGCTGTCTACGATACCATAGTTGGTCATCGGAGGATTATAACCTAAGATTGTAGCTGAACTATAGTTCTGAAGCAGAATGTTGTCGCGATGCTCCTTATAATAGTCAAAACTTGTTTTAAGACGGTCTTTGAAGAAATTCATCTCGACAGCATAGTTTTGCTTAACCGCAGTTTCCCAAGTGATATCGGGATTGTTTTTTTGCATTTCCCAAGCTCCAGGCTGTGCAGCTCCTCCATTGGCAATACCGAAATAATATGCCCATGGATTGGCCTCTTGATTATAACGGTTCCAAAGTCCTCCTGAATTCACACCGAATGAATCCGGAAGATAACCAAAGCGAAGACTATTGGGGAGCTTATCGTTTCCGACCTTTCCGAGAGAAACTCGGAATTTCATGAAAGAGAGCCAAGACTGAAGACCTTCCATGAATTTTTCATTGCTTACTACCCAACCGATAGAACCTGCCGGGAAGGCACCGAAACGCTTGCCGGGGGCAAAGTTCTCAGAACCGTTGTAACCGAAGTTGACCTCAGCGAGGTAGCGGTTGTCGTAGTCATAAGTGACACGGCCTACGAAACCAACATAACCACGAGCGATATCAGAATAGGTGCTCGGGTAGTAGTTCTTGCTCTGGTTGTATAGCACGAGGGCAGTAAGGTTGTGGTTGTTAAACTCACGGTTCCAGTCCAAAGCAGCTTCAATATACCAGTTACGCCACTTTCCAGCAGTGCTTGGCTCTGAATAAGTAGGTGCATCCTGATATGAATTGAGTTGGAACTGGACAGTGCCATCTTCCATCATCTTGGGAGTAACAGTTGCTGCAGAAGCTGTCAAAGTCTTCTGAAGACTGAATCCACTGTTGTAAGAACCTTTCAGACGAAAGGCAAGATTCTTGGTAATGACGTCAAGTTTCTGTCGTAGAATAAGGTCTGATGTTATTGTATTAGCAGTGTTGTGGTATGCTCCCGTCTGATAGGTGATATAAGTCATTGGTGCACTCCCTACGAACGGAAGTGTCACAACGTGGGGCTCGCCATTCTCATCATACTCGATGTTGTAGTCTGAATCCGTAGTAGGAGCAATGTAACGCCCCTGCTCATCGAATCCTGCCGAAGAGAATGGGGTCGCAGCATAGATAGCTTTCACCATACCGGATGCACCCTGACCAGTACGTGGTTTAGCAGAGTTGTCAATCTTTCCAGCTACGTTAAGACTAATATCAGTGGTTGGAGTAACCTTGATATCAAGGTTGGAGCGGTAGTTGAAACGATTGTAACGGTAGTCGAACGCATAGTCATTTCGACCATACTGATCGAAGATACCGTCTTGACTGAAGAAACCAGCTGAAACAAAGTATTTCACGCGATTGTTGCCACCCGAAATGTTGACGTTGTGCTGTTGCTGGAATGTAGTCTTTTTGAAGATCTCATCAGTCCAGCGCATATTTGGGAAACGAACCTTATCAGTATACTTATCAGATGTGAATCTCGAAATGATCTCATCTGAGAACACTGCATTTCCACCATCACTGATACTTGTGTAATTGTAGAAATTGGCATATTCCACCGAGTTTGCCATCTCAATCAGTTTGGTAGGCTGCTGAGCTGAGAAGTTGAGAGAAACGTCGATCTTGGCCTTTCCTTCTTTACCACGTTTAGTTGTAACGAGGATAACACCATTTGCACCACGCACACCGAATACGGCTGTCGCAGAAGCATCCTTTAACACTGATATAGACTCGATTTCATTGGGGTCAATGTCCCACATGTCTCGTTCTACGCCATCGACTTGGATAAGTGGCTTAGAGTCAACCCAAGTAGCCTTACCACGGACGAAGATACTTGCAGCATCCGAACCCGGCTCACCCGAGTACTGGACTGTTGACACACCTGAAAGCTGACCGGCAAGAACGTTGGTGACAGAGCTGACCGGGGTGCGGGTCAAGTCCTCACTCTTGATTGAGGAGATCGCACCGGTCTGAGAAACTTTCTTCTGGACACCGAATGCCACGACCTCAACGTCCTGAAGCATGTTGGAAGATTCCTTAAGCACGACCTTCATGCCGTCTTTAGCAGGGATCTCAGCTGTCTCATAGCCAACGTATGAAACTACGAGCTTAGCACCCGGCTTACATTTAATAGCGAAGTTTCCGTCGAGGTCAGCTGATGTTCCGTTGGTAGTCTTAGCGACCATAACGGTAGCACCGATAAGGGGCTCGCCCTGCTCATCGACAACTGAACCCTTCACCACGGTCTCCTGCGCGTAAAGCGCCAGCGACGCAAAGAGGCATAACAGGGCTGTGAAGAGCCGGCTGCCACCTTGCTTTCGTTTCAATACTGACAAAACGTGATTGTTTTCGTATTTCATGATTAGTTGAATGTGGTTAGTTATTAATTATTGTTAATTTTAGATATTTAGGTTAATTATGTATGGCCACTTTTAAGGTCTGAGGTTTTCATTTTCTTATTAAGAAGCCTGACCAATTCTTTCTATTTTATCATCAAAATGCTTGACATTTATCAATAAAATCTAAAAGATTATATTGATATGATTTTATTTCATGTGAATTTGAGATAATTTTGTTATATTTGTGATACTTCATATTCAATAATCTGCATGATATTGTTCACATTATCGAGCATATCATGCTATCTGATTCATGGAATTTTGATAAAATATTTAAAACTTCGATACACCTATTTAATATAGAGATATGGATGTAGTGATTTATGCACGTGTTTCAACACAAGGTCAGGAATACGAACGTCAGGTTAACGAACTGACCTCCGTTGCCAAGAGGAATGGTTGGAATGTCAAGAAAGTGTTTGCAGAGAAAATAAGTGGCGCCAAGAAAAACGGGGAGCGCAAGGCACTTGCAAATTTAGTAGCATACGTTAAGCAGAATTCCATATCGAAAGTGCTCGTTTTGGAGCTTTCTCGTTTAGGACGCGACACTTTGGAAGTGCTTAAGACTATTGAAGTATTAAATCGTAAGGGCATATCTGTATATATCCATAATTATCATATCGAAACACTCACTGAAGATGGCAAAGTTAATTGCATGTCGCAATTTCTCATCACTATTCTTGCAGAGGTAGCAAGGATGGAAAGAAGAACAATTCGAGAGAGGATGGAAAGCGGATACCTTAATTATAGAAAGAATGGAGGGAAAGTAGGTAGAAAGACCGGGTATAGAAAGACTGCCGAGATGATGATGGAAGAATATTCGGAAGTCTTCAAGCTGCTAAAAAGAGGCTTCTCCCTTAAGAAAATCTCCATGATGACAGGTACATCAGTCAACACAATCAGGAAATGCCGAATTTTAATTTAAATATACTTCAAATGTTAAAAATAAGGAATTTATAATATTTTTATAAAAAAAGATGCTAAGATTATGAAATTTTAAAAAATAATTTGTAACTTTGCATATTGATGACCTTATTATAGGGAAGTCTTAAAAAAATCTTTTAGATTATTCTAATATGATTTTGGATTTTTTTGGAGATTCTTCAAATGAGATCATGAAAACCTATAACCATCAGACTGGCCTTTCTAAGTTAACCTAACAACCGATAAATCAAACAATAATTAATAACTAACCACATTCAATTAATCATGAAATACGAAAACAATCACGTTTTGTCAGTATTGAAACGAATGCAAGGTGGCAGCCGGCTCTTCATGGCCCTGTTGTGTCTCTTTGCGTCGCTGGCGCTTTTCGCGCAGGAGACAGTGGTTAAAGGTAGTGTCTTCGACGACCAAGGTGAGCCCCTCATCGGCGCTACAATCATGGTTGCTAAGACCACTATCGGTACTACTGCCGACCTTGATGGTAATTTTGCCATCAAATGTAAGCCGGGTGCTAAGCTCGTCATCTCCTATGTAGGTTACGAGACTCAGGAAGTATCCGCAAAAGACGGTATGAAAGTCATTCTTAAAGAAGCTTCCAACATGCTTCAGGACGTCGAGGTAGTCGCTTTCGGTGTCCAGAAGAAAGTTTCTCAGACCGGTGCGATCTCCTCTATCAAGAATGAGGACCTCACCCGCACCCCGGTCAGCTCCGTGACCAACGTCCTTGCCGGTCAGCTCTCCGGTGTGTCTACAATGCAGACTTCAGGTGAGCCCGGTAAAGATGCCGCCGACATCTTCGTCCGCGGTAAGGCCACTTGGGTCGACGCCAAGCCCCTTATCCAGGTCGACGGCGTAGAACGCGACATGTGGGACATCGACCCTAATGAAATCGAGTCAATCTCAGTTCTTAAGGATGCTTCAGCTACTGCAGTGTTCGGTGTGCGTGGTGCCAACGGCGTTATCCTTGTCACTACCAAGCGCGGTAAGGAAGGCAAGGCCAAGATCAACGTTGCCCTCAACTTCTCCGCTCAGGCTCCTACAAAGCTTATCGAAATGGCAAACTCAGTGGAGTATGCTAATTTCTACAACTATGTGACTCAGAGTGATACCCCGGGAGCTGCCAATGTATTCTCCGACGAGGTTATCGCGAAGTTCACATCCAACAATCCTTCCGACCGCATCCGCTTCCCGAATATGCGATGGACAGATGAGATCTTCAAGAAAGTCACTTTCCAGCAGCAGCACAACATCAATATCTCCGGTGGCAATAAGAAAGTGCGCTACTTCATCTCTGCCGGTTTCTTCAGCCAGGACGGTATCTTCGATCAGTACGGACGCAACGACTATGCTTTCGACTACCGCTACAACCGATTCAACTACCGCTCCAACCTTGATATCGACGTGACTCCGACCACTACAGTCAGTGTTAACGTTGCCGGCAAGATCGACAACTCCTGCAAGCCTCGTACAGGCCAGGGTGCCGAGGGTATGGTAAAGGCCATCTACGGTGCCACTCCGTTCTCGGCTTCAGGCTTCGACGAGCAGGGCCGCTATATCGCCCCGACAATGGAGCCTTCCTATAATATGGAGTATGATGCAAATGGAGAGCCTACCGTCGTGACTCTTCCCTTCGTTGGAAGCGCCCCGATGACCTACATCACTTATCAGACCGGTGCATACCACAACACCGACAACACCATCACCTCCGATATCATCCTCAAGCAGAAACTTGATATCATCACCAAGAACCTCTCTTTCCGTGCCAAAGGCTCTTACAACAGTGGCTTCGGTCAGCAGAAAGAACTGACATCTTCAGCAGCCACCGTCACTCCGGTGCTTCAGCCCGACGGTTCGCTCAAGTATCTTACCAACTCTTTCGAAGAGGCTCCTACCTACAGCGAGAAGGGTGATATGACAAGCCGCTGGCGTAACTGGTATATCGAGGCTGCTTTCGACTGGAACCGCTCATTCGGCAACAACAATCTCACAGCCCTCGTACTCTATAACCAGAGCAAGAACTACTACCCGAGTACATACGCCGACATCGCACGCGGCTATGTAGGCTTCGTAGGTCGTGTCACTTACGACTATGACAACCGCTACCTCGCTGAGGTCAACTTCGGCTACAACGGTTCTGAAAACTTCGCTCCCGGCAAGCGCTTCGGTGCATTCCCCGCTGGATCTATAGGCTGGGTTGTCAGCAACGAAAAATTCATGGAAGGCCTCAATCCTTGGCTCTCATTCCTGAAATTCCGTATCTCTCTCGGTAAGGTTGGTAACGACAAAGTCGGTGGTAACCGATTCATGTATATGGCCGACCCATTCGTAGTCAACAACACAGGTCTCGCTCAGCGTGACGGCTACGCATATTTCTTCGGTGTCGGCGAGGCTGCATCAGTTCAGCCCGGTGCTACCCAGACTGCAAAGAACAACCCCGACGTGACTTGGGAGACTGCAGTGAAGCAGAACTACGCTGTTGAAGCCAACTTCTTCAACAATCAGCTGAAGGCTTCTTTCGACTACTATCGTGAAAATCGTAAGAACATCCTCCTCCAGAACTATAACTCTTCCGTTCTTCTCGGTTATGCCATCCCATTCACCAACTTCGGTGAGGTGAACAGCTGGGGTTGGGAAGTCAGCCTCGGTTGGAGCCAGATCATTAACCGCGATTTCAGCTACTCTCTGAAGTTCAACCTTTCTTACAACGACAACAAGATCGTGAAGGATGGCCAGGCTCCTCAGCTCTACGACTACCAGAAGACTGTAGGTCACCGCATCGGTGCCCGCTCTCAGCTTCTCTTCTGGGGCTTCTATGATGAGACAGCCGATCAGAGATATCAGGATCAGTATGGTGCTCCTATCCCCGAGCAGCTCAAGAGCAACGATAAGCTCAACTATGGCGACCCGATCTACGTAGACCTCAACGGCGACGGCAAGATCGACAGCAATGACTATAGCCGCGACTACGGCAAGACCGACGACCCACGCTTCATCGCAGGTTTCAACCTTGGTCTTACATGGAAAGGATTATCATTCAATGCTCAGTTTACTGGCGCTTGGGATGTTACCCGCAGCCTCGGCGGTGCATTCGTGACTCCGTTCTGGAATGCAGGCGGCGACGACCGTGGCGGTCTTCTCAAGGTGCACCTCGACGACAGCTGGAGCACCGACAACCGCGACGCAACATATCCCCGTCCGACCATTTCCTATAAGAACCACACTTACGCAGGTTCTACTCTTTGGGAGAAGGATGCAAGCTACGTGCGTCTGAAATCTCTCCAGTTAGCTTACGACTTCAATATGCCCTGGATGAAGAAGATTGGTCTCACCCAGCTTCGCCTCTCACTCAGCGGCTACAATATCTTCACTATCTCCAAGTATAAGTGGGGCGACCCGGAAAACCGCGCAAGCAGCTCACCGAGCTACCCGCTCACCAAAACTTATACTGCTGGTCTGACCGTTGGTTTCTAATCGTAACATCGAAAAATGAAACAGAAAATCATGAAAAAATCATTTCACAGTATATTAGCTTTAGCTTTGGCAGGGATTGCTTTCACTTCCTGTACGGATGAGGTGCAGGTGGGCAATACTTACCTCAACAAGGCTCCGGGCGGTTCACTCAACATGGACAGTATCTTTGCTAATCCTGACTATGTGAACCAGTTCCTCACTAACATCTACAATAAGCAATACTACGGACTCCCCTATAAGAACGACGGGGTGCAGTCTCATAGCCCTTACAATGGCAAGCTCGACGCACTGACCGACCTCTATCAGATGCACTGGTCAGGCCACAAGGTATGGTCTTCTTACTACACCGG
>CAYNPB010000018.1:0-8815 GCA_964399005.1 uncultured Sangeribacter sp. | reverse complement strand
ACCTCTATCAGATGCACTGGTCAGGCCACAAGGTATGGTCTTCTTACTACACCGGTACCTTTACAGCCAAGGAAGATCCATTGATCTCTTTTGCTAACGACCAAGTATGGGAGACAGTGCACCAGGTGCAGCTCATAAAAGAGAATATCGATCGTGTTCCTAATATGGAGCAGAAGCAGAAAGACTATATCGTGGCTCAGGCTACAGCCCTTCAGGCTTTCGCTTACTCAATCCTTCTCCCTCACTACGGTGGACTCCCTATCATAGAGCAGACTATCACTAATGATGATGTCACTGCCGGACTCGGAAAGCGTGCTACTTTTGCCGAGACTGTCGACGCTATCGTAAGATGGTGTGACGAAGCTAAGGATAATCTCTACTGGTCTTATAGCGGAACAGGTGCCGAGACAAGTCCCCTCCAAACCGGACGCTGGACAAAGGCAGGCGTTATGGCCCTAAAGGCTCAGGTGCTTTGGCTCGCGGCTTCTCCTCTCTACAATGCTGCAGAATCCTACTTAGGTGGTGCTTCTCAGGCTGAGCAGGAAAACCTCGTTTGGTATGGCAACTACGATCCCGCTCGCTGGCAACGCGCAAAGCAGGCTTTCGAAGATTTCTGGGCTGAAAATAGCCGCAACGGTGATTACTACCACCTTGTGGAGTCAGCCAATAAGACAGCCGATGGCTACCGAATTGCTTACCGTCGTGGCTACATTCTCGACGACTCCCCCGAAAATATCCACTGGACCAAGACCTGCGACTATTATGGCACTCAGGGAACTTACTGCTGGCTCGACTGGAACACTTGGAGCGTTCAGCGTCTCAACCACTCTCCTTCCGTAGAATATATCGAGATGTTCCCATGGAGCGATGGAAAGCCTTTCAATCATGACAAGGATATGAAGTATTCTCACTCTTATACTGTAGAGAAAGACAACAGCAATACTGATGTCTATACTTGCCTCGACGGTACTTCATCTTCTTCCAACGACAAGCTCTTCTTCACCTACAAGGCAGTGCGTGGTGGTTTCCAGAAGACAGCTTCCCGCGACCCTCGTCTGTATGAGAACGCTCGTGTTTCCGGTGTGCTCGAATCCCTTGACTTTAATAAGACAGATGGTAAGTCTTCCGGTAATATCATCGAGACTTGGGTAGGTGGTCAGAATGCAGGTGTCACTGTCAAGGCTCTTGACGGCACAGTGTCTGAATCACTCACTTCTTACTGCCCGACAGGTTTCGCAGCATATAAGTATGTGCTTTCACAAAATGAATATTGGCGTGACTACGATATGCACTGGAACGTGCTCACAATTCCTGACATGATCCTTATGTATGCTGAATGTCTCGCAGAGTGCGGCGACCTCAATGGCGCTATCGAGCAGGTAGACAAGATCCGTGCTCGCGTAGGTATGAAAGGCATCGCAACCAGCAACTCAGCTCTCGACCTCCGCAACAACAAGGACAACCTTATCGAGGAAATCCTCCGCGAACGCGCTTGTGAGCTTGGTATGACAAATGCTCGCTACATCGACATGATCCGCCGCAAACGTGGCGACTGGATGGTGAAGCAGCTCCACGGCATGGCTACATATCGTATGATCAAGAATGCTCAGAACCAGTGGGTGCGCCGTAACAGCCCCTACTTCGGCGACGACAAGAACGGCGGTATGGCTGAGCCTTCTCGTTTCGAATATGAATTCTTCGAGCTTTTCCAGGGCAAGCGTGTGCTTTGGGGCCAGGATCCTAATTCTACTCAAGTTAAGAAGTGGTTTATGATGCCATTCCCTCAGGATGAGATCAACAAGGGTTATGGCCTTGTTCAGAACCCCGGATGGTAATTTCCATACTAACAACTTTAATAACATCTGAAATTATATGAAATCCAGATATATTTTTCTCATGACTCTCGCTGCGGGAATCACTCTGCCATCCTTGGCTCAGGAAAAGGAAGACAGTGTAGTCAACCGCTGGCTCGAGCAGGAGTATAACATCGGAGTCAACTCTAAGATAACCCGTCAGAATTCTACAGCTTCTGTCAGCGTGATCAGAAGCGACGAGGTCAATCAGCGCAGCTCCAAGAATATCGGAAATTCACTCATTGGCCAAGGTAAAGGTCTTATAGCAATTTCCGGAGCCGGCAATTACTATGCTCAGAATCCTACGCTCTACGTCCGCGGACTCCAGAGCCTTTCAGGAAGCACACCTCTCATCCTTATCGATGGCATCGAGCGCGACATCAACCTTGTAGACCCGGAGGAAGTGCTCGAGGTGCAGATCCTCAAGGATGCTGCTGCAACTGCTCTCTACGGCTACAAGGGTGCAGATGGCGTGATCAACGTCATCACAAAGCGTGGCGACTACAATTCGAAAGTAGTGCGCATCAACTATGAACACGTCTTCTCCAACATGACACATCGCCCGAAATTTGTAGATGGTGCCACTTATGCTATGGCTATGAACGAGGCTCTCTACAATGAAGGCCAAGGAGCATTCGCACGCTATAGCCAGCAGGATATCGACAACTTCGCAAGCGGTCAGTACCCGTATCTCTATCCAAGCGTAAATTGGGTTAACGAGACTTTCCGCAACCATGCCAATGGCGACCGCGCTTCAGTTGAGTTCTCTGGCGGCGGCGAGAAGTTCCGCTATTTCACTATGGCAAACTTCCTCTATAGCAATGGATATGTCAAGAATCCTAACCGCAACGAGGGATATTCAACTCAGGACAAGTATGTGCGCGGAAATATCCGCATCAATCTTGACGTTGACCTTTGGAAATACACTCAGCTTAAGACCAATATATTCACTTCTATCGGAGAAATGCAGTGTCCCGGCTCTTACGCAGATCTTTGGGGCATGACCTACAGCAATCCGGCTGTTGCATTCCCCGTGGTGAATGAAAACGGCATCTGGGGTGGTAACTCCACATGGAGCGGTGACAACAACCCCGTAGCTCAGTCTACAGATGCTGCTTACTATAAGATATATGAGCGCAACCTCTTCTTCGACGCTCAGATCGACCAGGATCTCTGCATGGTGACTCCCGGACTGAAGTTTAATATCGGCGCAAGCTACGACGTCTTCTCCAACATCGTAGAAGACCACTCAAAGAAGTATAACTATGGTATGAGCAGCGTGACAGGGTGGAACGCCGATGGCACTCCCCAGACTTCTTACTGGCAGGTTGCTGACCAGGCTACTGCGATGGGCACAGGTGCACTCGGTAAGAATTTCACTCGCCGTCTTAATGCCTGGTTAGGTTTCAACTACGACCGCACTTTTGGCGACGACCATCAGATCATGTCACAGCTTAAATACTTCTATGACTATGAAGACCCGATGGGAACCAACAACAACGTATACCGCCACAATATCTCCCTTTGGGCTCAGTATACATTCAAAAACAAATATTCTCTTGGTGTAGCTCTTGCTGAAATGGGAAGCTCCCGTCTTGCTCCCGGCACAAAATGGAGCTTCTCTCCCAATGTGTCGCTCGGCGCAGTTCTTCTCGAGAATCCTGACCTGGCTGTCGACTTCTTGAAACTCCGCGCTTCATGGGGTATCCAGAATCTTGACCGCCTCCCTGATGGATCTTGGACATATTATTTGCAGAACTATACAATCTCAGGCGTTTCTTACCCATGGTCAGATAAATATGACGGTGGTGGCTACTGGGGCGAGACTACTATGGGTCAGCTCCCGATGGTCAACCCGACTCACGAGAAGGTGGCTAAGTATGATGTAGGTCTCAATGCAAGCTTCCTCGGCTGCATCAACCTTACTGCCGACTACTTCTACAACCGCCACTATGATATCTTCGTTTCAGGTGCAGGTGCTTACTCGAGCCTTATCGGTATGACCGCTCCCTACAAGAATCAGGGTAAGGTAGACAACCGCGGTGTCGACATCGAGCTCGACTTCTCGAAGAACTTCGGTGACTGGAACGTGATGGCAGGAGGATCTTTCCTCTTCGCAAAGAGCAAGATCATAGACATGGCTGAGGAACCCAAGGCATACGACAACCTTAAGAACACAGGCAATCCGCTCAACTCTACTTATGGCTTGATCGCTGAAGGTCTCTTCACTTCTCAGGCTGAGATCGATGCTTCTCCTACTCAGACTTTCTCAACTGTACGCCCCGGCGATATCAAGTATCGCGATCTCAATGGCGACGGCGTAATCGATGCCAACGATAAGACTAAGATCGGCTACAACGCTATCTGCCCCGAAATCTATTATACATTCAACCTTGGTGCTGAATACAAGGGAATCGGCGTTCTCGCACACTTCCAAGGTGTAGGCAACTATGGCTGCAACCTCAGCTCTCAGGGCTACTACTGGGGCCTCATCAACAACTCTTCTCTCGCACAGGAAGTATATGACAACCGTTGGAGCGAGACAAACAACGTGGCTGACGCCCTTTATCCTCGCCTCAGCTCTTCAAGCAATGCCAACAACTACCAGACCAGCACTTTCTGGCAGCGCGACCGCAGCTATTTGAAGCTCCGCAACATCGAGCTCTACTACAACTTCAGCAAGTCTCTTCTCGCTAAGACCGGCTTCATCAATGGCGCTAAGATCTATGTTCGTGGCGTAGACCTTTGCAACATCGCTACCGGCGGCAAGAACAAACTCGAGACTCTTGATCCGGAAGCAACAGGCGTAGTTCCTCCGCTCTCCCGTCAGATTGTGGTAGGCGTGAAACTTACTTTCTAACTCTATCAATTCTTACGACAATGAAAATTCAACATATAATCGGTATCTCAGCCATTTTGTCGGCAGGCCTCACTTCCTGCTCCAACCAAATGGATTATCATGAGTTTAAAGTCAACGACAAGGAATATGTGCAGAGAGACTTCGGTAATGTAGGAAAGATCACTACTCACGTGTATCGCGCTCTCGAAAGCGATTTCGGTCAGATGTATGGTGGAGCTAATCTTAGCTCGGCAACTGACGAGTCAGTCTTCAGCCACCAGGGCAACGCTATCGAGTCTTACTATAACGGCAGCTGGAGTGCTACCAATGCCAACTCCAACACATGGACCACTGCCTGGGATGCAATCTCATATTGCAACCTCTTCCTCGACGAGTTTAACAACCTCACTTTCCCTGAGCATGAACTCGAAAAAGGTTATCCCGATGAGATGACCAAATACAACAACCTGCAGTGGGAAATGCGCTTCATGAGAGCATTCCATTATTTCCGTCTCGTACGCCAATATGGTGATGTGCCTCTGATCGTCAACTTCATGAATGCTGACGAGTCAAACAATCAGCCTCGCGTGGCTGCCGACGATATCTTCAAGTTTATCGACGACGAGTGCTACGCTATCAAAGACACTATCATCCAGGACTACTCCGGTGCCTATGGCTCTCTCGAAAATGAGTCAGGACGTGTCAACAACCTCGGTGTCCTCGCTCTCCGTGCACGTGCTGCCCTCTATCATGCGTCTCCCCTCTTCACTCAGAATAAATCTGAGTCTGAAGTTAAGGAGCTTTGGCATCAGGCTGCTCTCCGCGCTAAGGAGTGTATCGACGAGTGCAAGAAGCGCAACATGAAACTTGCTAATGATTATTCCAAACTCTTCGGCACAAGCAACTGGCAGGATGCTGACGCTGTAAAGGAAATCATCTTCGGCACACGCAATGCTGCAAGCAACAACTTCGAGAAGTATAACTTCCCGATCGGTATGGCAAGCGCTCAGGGTGGCAACTGCCCGACTGAAAACCTTGTGTCAGCCTACGAGACTACCGACGGTCTTGCTATCGACGATCCGGCAAATACTCTCTATGACCCACAGAATCCGTATGCAAACCGCGACAAGCGTCTCGAAGCTACAGTGGCAGTCAACGGTGAGAAATGGCCCAACTACCTTACGACCGATGCTCTCGAGACTTGGGTAGGAGGCGCAAACTCCCGCTCAATAACTTATGGCACTCCGACAGGCTACTACCTTAAGAAGTACGTAAACCGCGAGCAGAAGATCTCCGGTAGCGGTACTACCACCACAACTCACACTTGGGTAGTGTTCCGTCTTGGTCAGGTTTACCTTGACTATGCAGAGGCAATGCTCAACTATATGGGCAACGGCTATGCTACAGACGACGAACTTAATATGTCGGCAGCCGATGCAATCAACACTGTCCGCGCTCGCGCAGGTCAGCCTGACCTCCCCACAGGACTTGACAAGGAGACATTCACTAAGCGTTATGAAAACGAACGCTTCGTAGAACTCGCATTCGAAGGACACCGTATCTACGACGTTCGCCGTTGGATGAAGGCTCCTCAGTATTTGGTAGATGTAAAGGTTATGGAAATCACCAAGAATCCGGATGATACATTCACCTTCACTCCGGTTCTTAACCCGAACTACATCACCAAGCGTGCATGGCCCGGCGATAAGGCTTATTTCTGGCCCATCCCACAGGCAGAAATCCTCAAGGCCGGCAATCTGACTCAGAATCCTGGCTGGTAATCCCATTAACCTGGTAGGGACGCACGGCTCGTGCGTCCGCAATAATCGGAATCCCGTACGTCCCTACCGGACAATAAATGCATAAAACCCAAATTTTCATTAACATTTTTAACTAACATTTTTCTTATGAGAAAACTTTTATTAACCCTTGGGGTCGCTTCTGTGGCCCTCTCAGGCTTCTCAGCCACAAAGATTCTGTATCAACAGAACTTTGAGACAGCTTCAGATGTTGCTGCAACTGGATGGACTGCTGCAACTCCAGAAGAAGTTGCTATGACAATTGCATCAGATGAGTTTGGTAAATTCCTTCAATTGTCACTTGGACAGCATAATGGTCGTTCTGCTCAGGTTACTTGGGGTGAGGACATTTTCATGAAAGATGGAGCGCCTGTTATTGAAGGCGACACATACAATATGAAGTTCGACTTCTCTATTGTTCAGGGCTCCAACAACCAGTACAATAGCTGTATCACAGTATTCACTAACCACACAGGCGTTAACAATCAGCCGTATCGCAACAACTGGTCAGGTACAGTAAGATGCTGGAACAACTTCTTGTATGATATGTCTCAGGTTAACGGAGAATCTTTAGGATATGCAATCCAAGCTCCGAGTGAGGCCGTTAAAGTATATAAAAAAGTCGATGATCAGGTAACAGATGAATTAGATTATATCGAATGTCAAATAGATTATTCTGACTCAAAATCTCTTACTCAATCAGACTGGTATACAGTTAGCCTTGAAGTAAATGTTAAAACACGTGAAGTTGAATATTCAGTTATGTCCCTTTCAGGTGATGAACTTCAGAGTGGTTCTATAACAGTCCCCGAGAATGACGTCAATGGAGATCCAATTTCAATGTACGCACAAGGCATCTGGGTTATGCTTGCACGCTACCAAACCATAATTGATATTGACAACATTGTCATTTCTTACGAAATTGAAGGTGATGTAGCTAACGAACCTACTGTAGCACTCACACGTATCGGTAAGACAGCTGAAGAAGAACTCAATCTCAACCTTCGTGCATATACTATCACCTTCCTTGATGGCGAGACTCTCCACGTAACAGGAACTGATGGCAAAACTGTTGAAGTAGAATGGGCAGACTGTGACGGCGCATATGTATATGACACTACTACAAGCGGTACTCTCAAGGCTTGGACTTCTTGCGGAGATGCTAAATCAGAAGTAGTAGAAGTTGAAGTTGAATGTGTTCCAGTTCCTCTTCCTGAGGTTATCGCTACTATCAGTTCAGTAGAAGCAGGTTATGGTAAGACATATACTCTTTCTATAAGCAACGCTGATGTTCCTCTTCAGCCTACTATCTTCATCAATTATGAATTTGTAGGGACCGATGGCAAAACTATCGAGGCAAAAGGTGAAGCATCAGGCGTTAAGGTAACTGTACCGGGTGAAGGTACTCTTAAACTTACTTCAGAAGCATTCGGCTATCAAGCAACTACTTGTTCCGTTATTAATAACGTAGAATTTGCTGTTAAGAATAAATATGATTTCGCTCGTCTCTCTGACGAAGATGCAAAGGCTGCTGGTTTCACAACTGAAAATATTACTAATAGCGCAACAACAAGCGGTTGGAACAACTGGACAGCTCGTAAGCGCCTCTTCTATTATGATGAAGCAACCGCTCATGAAGACGAAGATGGGGCTACAGTATACGATCCAGTTTTCCCATTCGGTTTCATTTCAGAGGATAATACAGAAAATGTTCTTTACAGCTATCCTAT
This sequence comes from uncultured Sangeribacter sp., assembly GCA_964399005.1. GTDB lineage: Bacteria > Bacteroidota > Bacteroidia > Bacteroidales > Muribaculaceae > Lepagella. The sequence goes on along the minus strand of CAYNPB010000018.1, from coordinate 594 downwards.
AGAAGCTGACGTTAATGTCGCTGACAAGGAACTCTTCCCTGGAATTACAGTATTTGCTGGCTATAATGTAACTTGGATCAAGCATGTGGGTATGGTATGTAACCAAATCGAAAAGCCAGACAGCAAGAACATTAACGTTCTCAACCTTGATGCAACAGACTTCGTAGTTATCAACAAGACAAACAATTATGGTGGCAACTCTAACCACCCAATTTGCAAAACAGTTGATGAATACTATGCAGTACTTGCAGGAGAAAATGAAGTCTACAGCGCATCTGCTAATGGTACTCTCAATGAAGAAACTGGCAAATATACTGTTTCTTGCCCTGTTTACCGTATTGATACAGCTGCAACTTGTCTGACTGTTTACAACCAGGTAGGTGGTGGCGACGACGCAGTTGAGACTATCAAGGTCGTTAACGCTGACAACAACTGGTATTCTATCGACGGCGTTCGCGTAGCAGAGCCTACTCGTCCGGGTCTTTACATCCATAACGGAAAGAAGATCATCGTTAAGTAATCCCCTCGAATTCTATAATCAAAGGACGCATCCCCCCCGATGCGTCCTTTTTCTTTTTGAGTAGAGCCTACTCG
>CAYNPB010000017.1:0-27652 GCA_964399005.1 uncultured Sangeribacter sp. | reverse complement strand
AGCCGAGGAGCTCGACCTCCCGGTAGGTACAGTGAAGAGCCGCATCTTCTTCGCACGCAAGAGACTCCGCGAGCAGCTTGCTGACTTTGCTTACTGAAGAATTGAGAATTGAGAATTGAGAATTGAGAATTCTTGATGGATTGCCATATAAAGATATTGAATACACGACAGACACTATAAGCTATACTACACGAAGAAATACTACAAGAAGATACTTGGAAAACACACTGCCTTAATCGGATACTTGAAAGACACACACTGAAAGAAGATTTTTACCTGAAAGACACACACTGAAAAAACATTGCCTTAGTCTGAATTGATACTATATTGGAAGACACATTATTACCTTAATCACACACTCTTATACCTTAATCGAAAATAATAATACTGTGAAAAAAATGCTCCCTGCTTCGGATTTGAAGCGGGGAGCGTTTTTTTTGGGGGGAGGTGGGTATTGGTGGAGGATTATTGGTGCTTTTGGGCGGACGCACGAGCCGTGCGTCCCTACCAGGTTGTTGGTAGCTGGGGAGGGTAATTGTTGGTGGGTTGGGATGGTAATTGAGGTGGGGATTTTTGTTAATTTGGGAGAAAAAGCGTTGTTATTTTCTGAAAAACTCTTAAAAATTGAAATATACCTATAAATTGGGGTTGCATATGTCAATTTTATGAAGTAATTTTGTAACCGAAAAGTAAAATAGCAAAGTTTTACCGGTAATCTGTACTTGTAATTTGTTATTTTTACTTGTTATTAAGGTCAGTGCTTTTTATAATGACTCCCGGACATAACACGATATTCGATTTTCTTAACAAACCTCATTACCGGTTTTGTAAGTAGACGTGGCAAGAGTCTATTCGGTAAAACATAAGATATAAATGGCTAAACATTTTTACAGGTATATAATCTGCCTTTTTATTGTCCTGACTGTTGGAATGTCGACACAAGCTTTTGCTGCCGATCCTAAAACTTTCACACTCACCGGATCAGTTAAAGATTATGACACTAATGAGCCACTGGAATTTGTAATAGTTCAGATTCCGGATCGAAGTTTGTGGGCTGAAACTAATGAGAAAGGTCAATTCACATTCAAAGGTTTGAAAGAGGGAGTCTACAATATATCTGTGCAATCGACAGGGTATCAAACTTATACCGGGACTTACACGCTCAATTCATCAAGCAAGCCACTGGAAATCAGCCTTAAGCCCTTGAGTCTGTCGCTTGATGAAGTGACCGTCACTGCGAATACGAAACGTATGGGGTCTACATCAAAGATCGACCGCTCAGCTGTGCAGCATATCCAGCCAAAGAGTCTTGAAGACCTTATGCAACTCGTGCCGGGCAACGTCACTAAGAATCCTAACCTTAACAGCATCGGGCAGGCACAGATACGAGAAATCGACAATAACGCCAACAATGCGATGGGTACACTTGTGGTGGTAGACGGAGCTCCAATGTCGAATGACGCCAACATGCAGTCGCTCAGTTCCAGCAAGAGTGGCTCCACACCGGAGCAATCTACAGCCGGAAAAGGAGTTGACCTTCGCCTTATCTCTCCGGACAATATCGAATCGATTGAAGTGGTAAGAGGTATTCCATCAGTAGAATATGGCAACCTGACTTCGGGCGCTGTGATCGTAAAATCGCGTACCGGAGCTACTCCTCTGGAAGTAAAACTGAAAGCGGACCCATACTCGAAAATGGTATATGCCGGCAAGGGATTCGGCCTGAAGCATGGAGGAGCAATCAACGTGACGGCAGACTACTCACAGTCGTTTACCGACATCAGGAAGCGCTATATCGGCTATGACCGTGTCACCTTCGGAGTCGGCTATGGCAACGTATTCATGAAAGACAGGCGTCCGCTATCATTCAATGCAAGATTTTCTTTCTTCAGCAGTCTGAATAATGAGAAGTCGGATCCGGAACTTATGTATCAGGAGCGAGTGAACAATAAGACGATAGGTGGAAGATTCTCTATCGACGGCAACTGGAATCTTCAGCTGCCATGGATCACGACATTGACCTATGCGGCTTCTGCCAACTATCTGTATGAGTCTGACTATGCAAACAGGCAGGTGATACTTCAAGCCGGCATCACTCCGGTAGGAAATGCGACTGCCGATAAGGAATACCAGACATTCTACCTCTCCTCCACTTACTATGCATGGAGCAAAATCGTAGGGCGTCCGCTCGACCTATATGCCCAAATCAAGGCTGAAAGACATTTCGACTTCAACAACGGGGGATATATGAACCTCAAGCTCGGAGGGGAATGGCGCATGAACAAGAACTATGGTGTAGGCATGTCGTTTGACGAGAAACATCCGCCACAGGTGTCTAACAGCCAGTCGCTCCGACCGCGCGCCTTCAACTCCATACCTGCAATGAACGTAATGTCATGGTTTCTTGAGGATAAGTTCTCGACACCAATCGGCACAACCTCATTTACAGCACAGGCAGGAGCAAGACTTTCTACTATCTTCATCGATAAGAAACAGGCCGGAAGAGGAAACATGACAACTGTGGAACCTCGAATCAACATAGACTACAGTATCCTTAACCCGGAGAACAACTCTTTCTTCAAGGATTTCAGTCTTGCAGGTGGCTATGGAGTGGGTATGAAGACCCCAACGATGCTTCAGTTCTATCCTGACATGGCATACTTCGACGTGGTCTCCTACACAATGCTATTCCGCGACGACGTTTCGGGAGAAAAGGGTCAATCCTTGGCTGTGATGACAACCAAAGTGATCGAAAACACAATGAATGCGAATCTCAAGCCAGCGTACAGCCATAAGGCGGAGGCCGGATTCACATTCATGAAAGGGAAAGTGACGGGAATGTTGAACTATTTCAACGAACGCCACAAAAATGAGTTCGGATATGTGGCACAGCCTGTGCTGATGCAAGCCAACAAATATACCACTCCGGATAAAATTGACGCAGTGAGATATGAGGATGGCAAGGTTCAGTATGAGTTGGATGGGCAATGGCACGATGCCGAAGTGACACCTCGCAACTATTACTTCACCTACGTCATGCCATCGAACAGCATGCGCACCAAGAAATGGGGTATCGAGTATCAGTTCAATCTCGCGGCTATCCCTGCGATAAAGACAGCAATCTCAATCGACGGCGCATATCTGCGCATCAAGCGTCGCTCGACAGCCAACTACTATTCACCGGTGTCAGCAACATTAAACGGGGATAATTATCCTTATCTTCCTTTGATGCCGGGCGGCAGCGGCACGATAAGCGACCGCTTCAACACCAACTTCCGCTTCATCACGCACATTCCGAAGCTGCAGATGATTTTCACCACAACACTCCAGATGATCTGGCGAGAATCATACCGGAATATATATGAGAACAATGAAGGGAAAAACCTCATCTACAAGACGACCGACCCGTTCTCACCGGGACGAGAGGTGTATGCAGTCAATCCGATTGGATTCCTTAATTCAGAAGGGGAATTCACAGAATGGCAACCCGGCTTCATCAATGACCCGACCTACAGGTATATGGTAGCGACTTACGTGCATCAGCGGGCTTTCGACACAGAGCATTTGCCTACGAGCGCCATACTGAACTTCCGACTCACAAAGGAATTCGGCAAGATAGTGGAGATCTCTTTTATGGCAAACAACTTCCTGAAGCTCACCAAGACATATAAATTGCAGACCAGCGTAGGATGGAGAAACATTACTATCCCGATGTATTTTGGAGCGGAAGTAAAGCTTAAGTTCTGATTTATTCAACTTTCGTATGCTATTAAAATAACACTTTTTTTCAATAACTAATCAACATGAAGAGAATCTTTTATTTATTGCCCGTAGTAGCAATGCTATTCGGGTTCGTCTCCTGTGACAACGACGACGACGATGTAGTGCGTCACTCTCTTACAGTGAATGTGAACCTTCCTGAGGAAGTTTCCAATCTCAGCGATGTCAACAACCTTGCTGTGACAGTTACAAACAGATCTACCTCAGAGCAGAGCGTAGCTCAGCTGGAGAACGGCAGCGTAGTACTTCAAGTAGTGCCGGGCACTTATGACTTGACCGTGTCAGGTGAGTCTTCAGAGTGGAGCCTCAACGGCGTAGCCGGCAACGTTGACGTGTTTGCAGACAAAGCAGTGACAGTAGATCTTATTGCTTCTGTAGGAAGCTCATTGATCTTCAAGGAAGTTTACTTCGCCGGTGTTCCTGACTTCTATTTCCAGGATGCATTCTATGAGATCTACAACAACACGGATGCAGTTCAGTATCTTGACGGTATCATCATGGGCGTTGTAGATTTAGGTATGGCTCCCGGCACTTGGAATAAAGATCAGGAATCCGTATGGATGACCAATGGCACATATACTGAAGGAAAGTATCCTCTTACTTCACACGTACAGTGCTTCCCGGGCAATGGCACCGACTACCCGATTCAGCCACGTACAAGCGTTATCATCGCATCTAATCCTATCGACCACAGCGCACGTACTCTTGGAGAAACTGATGAGCAGTCTCCCGTAAATCTTTCTTCCGCAGATTGGCAACTCTATGATGACAATTCAATCCCTGCAGACACCAAGATAGACGGCATCCCCAACATGACTCTTCTTTGGAAGAACTGGGGTCGTGAGATGATGCCTGCAACTGAAGGGCAGCCTATCATTCTTGCACGTTTGAAAAATGTCAAACCGGTTGACTATGCAGCCCAGGAAGATGCAGTAGCTGCAATACCCGGCGGTACTACTAACGCCTTCATGATTCCTGCTGACTGCATTCTTGATGCAATCGACATCGTGCCAGCAGATCCGACCTGCCACTTCAAGAGAATTGAGGCTAAGGATGACGCCGGCATGACTTGGATCACAGCAGCTGACGGCGTGTCAAACGGCAATTACGCAGGCAAGAGCCTTCGCCGTAAGGTAGCAGGCTTCACTGCAGATGGCAAGGCTATCCTTAAGGACACCAACAACTCTGCCAACGACTTCGTGACAGGTGGCGCCACTCCTACACCGGGTGTGATGCCTACCGCAGTAGACTGATTTCAACCCTGATATACCGGAGAAGCGGAGCCCTCGCGGGGCTTCGCTTCTTCCAAATCTTATAAAAATAACTCAACTTTCGCAAGCTCTTGAATATCTCACGCAGAGAGCGCAGAGGAGCAGAGGGTTCTATTGAACAAGCGAAACTTGAATAAAAATAATATTTATTCTTCAAAACCGATATGAACCGACGTCTCTTAAGTCTTACCGTCTCGATCGTGGCTATCTCATCGTGTGGCTTCGCGCAGGATGATATGAAAGTGGACTATACCGACCGCCAATATCTGGGCAATGTCAGCTACGGGAGCATGAATCCCGTTGCGCTCCACTATATGCCCATAACCGACCTCGCGGATATCCACGTGGGCTATCGCCATACCGGAGGGGGCTTCCATCTCATTGATGAAGCCGGGAAAGCCAACTTATGGGAGGCTTCATTTTCCGGAATGAAGCGACTCGGGAAGGTGACTTTCGGAGGCTTCCTGGTATACGATAACCAGACGCTTTCCGAACGGCGTTGGAACAACACACTTTTCGTATCGCAGCGCAATCCATTTATCATAGGAGATTCCCTCAAAAGCAAATTCAACGAAGAGACATTTCATCTTGAAGGAGGAGCAGCATACCATCCGAGTGAGAAACTTCTGTTAGGATTAAAAGCGACTTACCATGTAGGAAGCTCTGCCACTCAGAAAGACCCACGTCCGGAGATAAAAGGGATGAGGTTTCGGCTTACGCCAGGAGTGGAATACTCATTTGGCAAGCACGGGATTGGCGTTTCCGGAGAGGTAGAATGGCTTTCGGAAGAGGTGACTCATACCGTAATGCGTACCACAACGAAGCAATACGTATTCCTGTTTCAGGGGCTTGGAGTATATGAGACTAAGGATGCCCTCGGATATGTCAGGAAATATAATGGCACACACTGGGGAGCACAGTTGCAATACGTATTCAATAACTCTGCGGACGCTAAGATCTCCAATTTCCTTGAAGGGGGCTTGTGGAGTGAATTTGAGGATGCCATAGATGGAAGTTCGAACATAAGATATAAGGGTGGCCGATATAACGGAACCGGATTCTTTGCCTCCGACCGCTTTCAATGGAGAGCAACCGGACGGAGCGTGCATAACTTCACGCTGAAAGCCGCTATGACGGATTCCAAAGGGCGATGGTATACCCAGAAGCAATTTGTAGATGCGGACGGCAACCTCACGTATGAAGTGATCAATGAAAGCGACAATCTTGAGTCTAACGGCATGGAAGCAGCCTTCGGCTATCGGTATGACCTGCTTGCACTGACAGGACTTCCAGACCTGCAAGTGGAAGCAAATGCAACCCTCATAAATTCGGAAACGAAGAATAAGATATATGGAGCAAAGGAGACATATACCAATGCTATGGTGGATGCTTCGGTCACAAAACGCTTCCCAATAAAGAAGGGTAAGATCTCCGCCTCCATCAACGGGCAATATGCCATGAATCTGGATAAGAAGCTTAATCTTACGGGGATGCCGACCACATATTCCATTATCATGAACAATTACACTCGCCCGGCATATGAAGCTGCGACGGCAGGATATTGGAAAGCAGGGGTAGAGCTGACATATTCACTTCCTATGAGACTGCTGGGATATTCGTGTGCGATGGAAATACGTGCATTCGGAGATTTTGCCAACAGGACAGAGAGCGTGAAGGGCGACCTGAACCAACGATATAATGTGGGAGGGAGCTTTGGCTTCATCTTCTAATAATCTTATAACAATTTACTTACCTAACGAATTCAAATTACCTTATACTTAACTTTCGCAGGCTCTTAAATATCTCACGCAGAGAGCGCAGAGGAGCAGAGGGTTCTAATTAAACAAGCGAAACTCAAACCTTTTATAACTAATGAACGCAAAAAAATACCTATTAGCGGGAACTGTGATGCTCCTGTCTCTACTTGGGAATGCCAAGCAGAGAGGATTTGCCATCGTCATTGACCCACAAAGCTATTCCCAGGCCTCCAAGGAGGTAGAGGCATACGCGAAGTCAATAGAAGCCGATGGACTCAAACCTATCATAATCAAAGATGGCACAGACTCTCCACAAAAAATCAGAGAGCAGCTTCAAAAATTATATAAGGACAAGAAGAATCCGATAGAGGGTGCAGTCTTCATCGGCGATATACCGGTGCCTATGGTGCGCGATGCACAGCACCTTACTTCAGCCTTCAAGATGGACCAGGTGCAGTATCCCTGGGAAGAATCATCGGTGCCGAGCGACAGGTATTATGACGACTTCGACCTTACATTCGATTTTATCCGCCAGGATTCGGTGCAGCCGCTCTATCACTATTTCTCATTGCGTCCTGACTCTCCGCAATATCTTTCTCCGGATATCTATTCAGGCAGAATAGTAGCCATCGACAATGGTAAAGATGACAAATATACTCTTCTTCGCCAGTACCTCAACAAGATTGTAGAACTCAGAAATGAGAATAATATACTCGACCAGCTTCTGTTCTTCGCCGGACATGGTTTCGTGTCGGAATCAATCGTGGCGCGCATAGATGAAAAGGGAGCATATCTTCAGAATTTCCCATGGATGCAGACCCGCAAGCAGGGTATCGAATATATCGACCACAAGCGCGATAAATTTGTGAAAAACCGCTTGATGACCGAGCTTCAGCGTCGCGACCTCGACGTGGCACTCCTTCACCACCATGGTCTTGACCAGATAGAATACCTCAACAATGAGCCAGATCCGGAGACTCCGACAGAGATGGTGCACACAATCAAGGATTATGCAAACTATGTCTATCGTCGCCACCGCGGCAAGGGAACTCCTGACGACAGCATCAAGGCAAATGTGGCCCGCAACTTAGGTGGACTTCCCATTGAATGGTTTCAGGATGAGGAATCGGAAGAACATCGCATCCATGACTCCATTATGGAGCGCAAACTTAACCTCTATGTAGAGGATTTCGACGACTTCACACCGAATTGCCGCGTAGTGATTCTCGATGCTTGCTTCAACGGATCATTCCACCTTCCAAAATACATAGCCGGCTCATACATCTTCGATGAAGGTAAGACAGCCGCCACTATAGCAAACAGCGTCAATGTGCTTCAGGACAAATGGTCAGATCGTTATCTCGGCATGTTAGGACTTGGAATGCGTGTCGGCAATCTTCCGAAATATAACACTTATCTCGAAAGCCACTGCATCGGCGACCCGGCATTCCATTTCAAATCAGCAGTAGAGGGATTAGATGCAAATGAGATGCTCAATCAGCCTGCATCATGGTGGGCAGGACAGCTTGACTCGCAATATCCCGCAGTCCGCGTAATGGCAATGCGCCAGCTCGTGGATAACGATATGATTGACTCAGCACGTCTGCTTGACATTTACACAAATGATCCTTCCGAAGTTGTCAGAATGGAAGCAATGACACTCCTTTCACTGTATGATGACGAAAACTTCGTAAAATGCTTGGAGATGATTCCTGACGACAGCTATGAGATGATACAGCGCTACGGCCTTAACTTCATCGCCAAGAGAGGAGATAAGGAGCTTGTGCCTGCACTTGTGACATTTGCAAAACGCAACAACACAGGCAAGCGCACGGAATTCGGCGTAAGCCAGGCCGCTTCTTACTATCCTGTAGACATGCTTATCGAGGAACTTGACCGCCAGTTTGACCCGGCAGATTATTCAGAGGGTGAGGCAGTGAAAGGATATGTGGCTCACGCTCTTGACAAGTATGCCAATTCATACAGAGTAGAGGATGTAGATAAGCTTTGCCATAATGATTCAGCTTCTGTGAAAGCTAAGAATCAGGCTATACGCACACTTCGCAACTCCACGATGCATTACAAGGCAGATGATCTTCTGGAATATGTGCAGAATTGCGACAACGATGAGATCACCATCAACCTTCTTGAGGCACTCGGATGGTTCCGCCAGTCGTTCCGCCACGGCGACATCAGCCGCGTTGCACTTGCGATGAGCAAGGATGAGAAGCGCAGCAAAGCCGTCAGAGAAGAAGCATTGAAGACCTACCGAAGAATCGAGGATAACAGGAAAGGCCAAAAGAGATAATGAAGTCTTCTGAAATAAAATTAGCGTGCGTGGGTGACATACGAAAAGTGGCACTCACGCTCGTTTTCTTACCCATATTGAGTTGGGCTCTGCCGACGATGGTAGACAATTCACGGACCAAATACTTTCCGGAGGTGTTCAATCAGGGTTCCAACAATGCCTGTTCACAAGCTTCCGGGGTGAGATATGTGTACTCATATGAAGTGAATCGGCTTCTTGAGAGGGATGCGTCCGATCCTGCCAACGTATTCTGTTATCATTTCACTTGGAATTTCCTTAACGAGGGTGACAATCAGGGTTCACACTCATTCTACGGATATGAACTTATGAAAGATTGTGGAGCCCTCAATCTGACGCAGATGGAAGATAAGCCCTATTCCTTTGCACAGCAGACAGAATGGCCAAGCGGAGCGCAGACCTACATTGATGCGATGAACTACAGAGTGGCGGGGTATTCAAAGGTCAATATCAAGAGCCGAAAGGGGATTGACACCTTGCGGCAATACCTTCATGACCATGGCGACGGGAGTGTCGCAGGGGGTGTGGTATCCGTATCATGCAAGACCGACAATTGGGGATATAAGCGCTATGAGGGGCCAACGTCGACGGATATAAGACATATAATCACGGCTGAGGGGAAGGACGGGCCTCATGCGGTGACGATAACGGGATATGACGACACGGTGGAGTATGACCTGAACAATGACGGGGTCATTACGGATGATGAACGGGGTGCCTTCATTTTCGTGAACAGTTGGGGAGAAGATTGGGGTACGGAGGGACGTTGCCTGATGCCATATAGTCTGGTATTGGCATCGCCGGAGCAGGGGGGATTGTCGGAAAGCGATGCAGACGCCTATATGGTGGAGCCATTCTTGGCACCGCCCAAAATAGTGTATAAAGTTCGTCTGAGATATAACAGGAGAAATGAACTCTCATTTATCCTTGGAGCGACAGACAAGGGGGCTGCAAGTATAGATAGGCTTGAGATGATAGCCCCTATTATGAGTTTTCAAGGAGGAAGCTATCCGATGTGCGGCAGTTTTGGATCGGAGGAGATAGAAGTGGCGTTTTGCTTCGACCGATATTATGAAAAGCTTCAGAAGTTTGAGGATCCACAGTTCTATTTGTCGCTTAGGCGCGTTGCTGCAAGCGGGAGTGGAGAACTGATATCTTTTAGCGTGGTCGATATGGAGAAGGGGTTGGTGTATACTTCTGCAGACACCAATCTTTTGCTCATAGGTGGACTTACTACGGCATATACGGGACAGCGTAGCGTACCGATAGATCCGTCGTGTAGCAGATGGAGATGGCTTGCAGAGGGGACTAAGAGGCCGGTAGCGGGTCCGTTTGTAGTGCGCACATCTACGGGAGGGAAAAGGAAGATGAAGATCAAGGGTTACGATCCGAAGTCGGGATTGCTGACTATAACTCACTCAAAACTCTGAAAGGATAATCTATGGAAAATAGGATGATACAAAAAATAAGACCCCTGACGGCAGGGATCTTATTATTGGCTTCAATACTTCTTGCGGGATGTGAGAATGAGCAGAGGACTGCAGAATTGAGTACTGATCAGGAATTGACCATAAAGGGGATATCCGATGAGTATTGGACTTACATTTCTTTGGAAAGGAATGTAGTGGTGGGCACTTCAAAATTTGACAGTCCGGAAGAAGATCAGGAATGGAGAGAGAGGCTCGATTGGGACATTGCCATTTGTGGCGATAAAATTCGCACAAATTCGGGGGAAAGCGGCAATGGCCAAGGAGGGTTGACATATCTTGAAGATTACCTCTACGAAGAGATTACAGGCGCCACTCCCCTGCAATTCGACATCGACAACTGATATTATCCAACTTTCGCAATTCCTCACATTATAAGGAATCTGAATTTTTGGATATTAGAAGATGGCAGGCAACGCGGATTGCTGCGCTACGCTTGCTTTTCTCGCTGAGGCGAGCGGATTTTCGCGGATTTTTTTAATTTTTGCTATTGAAAATGCATCTGAGAGCTTCGCGACGGTGGCTTGCGCACGCGGACATGAGCTGAGCAACGGCTTCGCCTGCCGGCGCGGATAGATTTAGTATGGGAGGGATTATTTTTTGCGGGCTTCGAAGCCGGCAGCGTGGACTGCATCGATGATGGCGGCGTGATCTACGGCGCCGTCGACGGTTGCCAGTCCGGCATGAAGGTCTACTTCAACGGCGTCTACGCCAGCTACGGCTGCGATGGCTTTTTTTACTGCGTTTTGGCAGTGGGGACAGTTCATCCCTGTGATGATATATTCTTGTGTCATATCTGTAAATGAGTTTGTTTTGGGGTTATAGAATCTGCGAATCAGAGAGTATATTAGCAATCCGGCAAGGATGGCGGAGCAAATGGTGGAGAAGGTGCTGAATTCGTGGTGGCATGCTCCATGCATTTCAGCATCATGACCGATGGCAAACCAATGAGCGGGCAAAAGATAGTCGATAGCGAGTCCCATGGCCATAGCTCCGACAATTATCGAACCGAGATAGACGATGGCAGCCTTACGACCCATCTCACGGGAGATCAGGGTAAATGATGCGAAATTGGCTGCCGGACCTGCCATGAGGAGTACGAATGCGGTGCCTGGGGAAAGACCCTTCAGTATAAGGGAAAGTGCGATTGGGATTGAGCCGGTGGCGCAGACGTACATGGGGACTGCTACGATAAGGGCTATTATCATCGACACTATCGGCTTGTTGCCGAGAATGGCGAAGAAATCTGCGGGGACGTAGACGGTGATCAAGGCTGCGATGATTAGGCCGACAGTGAGCCAAAGACCGATGCTGCCTACGAGGTCGACAAATCCATAGCGTAAGGATGCAATGATTTTCCCAGTGAATGTAGCGGGGCGCTCCTCTTCTGCGTCAGGAGCCACCGTACAGGCCTCAGAATCGTCGGAATTGCGTTCGGTGGAGCCTACTGCCACTCCGCCGAAAACGGCGGTCACAAGGGCCGCTATGGGGCGCATTATGGCAAATGCGGGACCGAGTAGCGACCATGTGGCGGCAATTGAGTCGACACCGGTCTGGGGTGTAGAGATGAGGAATGCGGAGGAGGAGGCTCGGGAGGCGCCATTTCTGCGCATGGCGATGGCTGTGGGGAGGACTCCGCAGGAGCACAGTGGCAATGGGACGCCTATGAGGGCTGCTTTGACTACTGTGCCAAGTGAGCGGCCGGAGAGGTGGCGGGCAAATGTCTCGCGAGAGACGAAGGCATGGAGTAATCCGGCAATCAGAAATCCCAATAGGATATATGGGGACATCTCATTGAGCATGTATAGAAGGGATTCTGTGAAAGTCATTGTGGTTGTTGATTTAGGGGGTTAGGGAATTTCGTTTTTTTGGTAATGCAAAGTTAAGGCTTTTGAGGGTCGAATCTGTTACGGATTTTTGCCAAAGTGTTATATTCACCGGAAGATATTGCAAAGTGCATCTGACAATTTTCGACTAATATTGTCAGATGCATCTGACAAATTTCCTTCAAAATTGCAAGATGCATCTTACAATTTTTTTTGTAATTCATTCGTTATATTAATAGTACTTCATCTCATAATTTTCGACAAATATGAACGAGACAGATATAATCCCTCTTTACACGCGCGCCAGACAAAGACTTCGTAGCGTTAGCTTAAACTTTAGCAGATATCTGTTTAATCGTATAAATTGGGACAGTAGAATTGTTGGGATTAAAGGGCCTCGCGGAGTGGGAAAGACAATCCTGATGCTTCAGAGAATACTGACAGTAGATCCTAATATGGAGAAATCTCTCTATGTGACGCTTGATGATCTTTGGTTTTCCGTTAATTCCTTGGCGGATTTAGTTGATTATCTTTATACACATGGCATAACTGACTTTTATTTTGATGAAGTACATAAATATTCGGACTGGACAAAAGCTATAAAAAATTTCTACGATTTCTATCCTGATATAAAGATAGTGTATTCCGGGTCCGCCATGCTTGCAATTGACCATTCAGTTGCAGATCTATCCCGAAGACAATCTCTATACACGCTTAATGGAATGTCTTTTAGAGAATTTTTAGAATACGAGAATATTCTCAAGATGCCACCTGTAAGCATTGACGACATCTTAAACAGGCACGTTACATTAGCCAACGAAATAACTTCTAAAATTAAGGTACTTAAATATTTTTCCGAGTATCTTGACCATGGTTATTATCCTTTTTACAAGGAGAATCCTTCTGAATTTCTCTCGCGCCTTGCCGAAGTAGTGAGAGTAGTGATTGAAGCAGATATTACATCTTTTCAAGAAATATCTCTTTCTACTGTATCAAAGCTAAAGACTTTAATGATGATTGTAGCCGAAAACGCCCCACTCGAACCCAACATAACGAGGATGGCCGAACGTCTGGAAAGCAGTCGAGAATTGTGCTTAAAGATGCTTTATCTACTTGATAAGGCAAATCTGATACAACTCCTTTTCTATCATCCCCACTCCTATAAACAGATGAAAGGACCTGAAAAGATATTGGGAGGAGACCCAAACATACTTCATGCCCTCACAGGCACTACCAATGTCGGAACGATACGAGAAACCTTCTTTACAAACCAGCTAAAAGGAATAGGCAGCTTGACATTGGCGAAACATGGCGACTATGAATTTGAGGATCGCTACATATTTGAAATAGGGGGTCAAAATAAAAAATATAATCAGATTGCAGACATACCTGACAGTTACCTTGCCATTGATAATATCGAGGTAGGCTTCGGAAGTCGCATTCCCTTATATCTTTTCGGTTTTCTATATTAGAGCTCACATCATAAAATCTCGTGCGGAGCCGCAAAGGGCGCTATGGGAGTGCAAAACAAGATATTAGTACAAGCGAAATTTGAATCAAGAAAGTAAAGAAGAAAAGAAGTATTGCTTCGCATCTCCTGTAGAGGGCAGAGAATTACATTGGTTCTGCGCTTAGGAAATGCGAAGCAAAATACTTATATAAATGTTACGGAAAGGCTTATATCCAATAGAGCATAAAAAGCTTTCTTCGTATAGGGGGAATAAATTTTACTATCTGTAGAGTAAATAATGAGACGGCCGTCAAAACAATCAACCCCGTACAAAACCAACTGTAGAGTGGGGAATTTATGGATACCTTTAAAGCCAACAACAAAATGCATAAGAATGGAAAGAGTTTGAAATTTAGAAATTCCCAAACTTGGCAAAGGCTTGTAGGACCTATGTAAAGCACCTCACGGCCCTGAGTATATGAAAACGTGGCAAGCCTCATTCTTAAAGAACCCCAAAATTTCAACGAAATCACTACCTGAGCATCTTCTTCTAGATTCAGCTCACAAATATCGTTGGCTGTCGAACACTTGAGTACTTCGTTGCCGTTTTCTGATATGATTATCTTAGAAGGATAATTATTAACCCCTCTATTAATGATCAATTTCATCTTGTGACATTCTTTTTTCATATTAATTGGACTTCCTTAGTGAAGTTGGTGCAAAATTAATACTAAAGAATGAATGCGGAGCATAACTCCTGTACGGAAAAAGTACGGAATCTAAATATCAGAGGATTACTAATTGATGATCAGTCACATAAATCAATAATTATTTGTAGCTATAATAGACGTATTATACCATCAATAACTTGTGTTCCCAGTTTTTTATCAAAGACTTTTAAACAAAGGGATTCCCTACGAGAAACAATTGCTCCTTTAGATCTACTTAGTAACATAGACATTGAAGTAGGACTGACTTGGCATTTAATTAGTAATGCGGTATGTAGATCAATCGAAGTGAGTCTACTTTGAGTTAAGAGTTGAAGATTTTTCTTGAAATTAGGAGAAGCTTTGAGAACTGCCTCTTCAAGTTCATCCCAAAGCTTGTCATCATAAGAAATCACATTATTCTCTTTTATACGACTCTGAAGATGATTAAATCCTGAGGAATCAACAATTATATGGCTTAGATTTACTCTTGGATTACTTTTATATAGATCCAAGAGCTCATTTCTTAAACGTTCTCTAAGCTCCTTACTTTCATTTAATAAATCTTTAGAAGAAATCAATAATTCTTGACTTTGATCACTTTTTGATTGAGTATCCAAATTAAGGTTAAACTTCGAAGAGTCTATAAAAGAATTCTCCGAACTCTCAACCTTCGACTCCTGCTTAGAAGAAATAATATTAGATTTGATTCTGCTTAGATTATCCAATGCGATGTGAAGATCTATTAAATTTTTTTTACTCCGATTTTTATAGTATAAGATAATGACAGCCAATATGAGAATAATTAATAATGAGCACAAAAGCATTCTAAATAATTTAAAACTGAATACTTCCGCATTTCTTCTGGCTCTTTCGTGTGTTTGATAGTTGTAAAAATTTTGTTGATTAATGACGAGTTGGGACGCATTGCTATCGTAGTAAGACTCAAGAATATTACGATAATCCGAAATATATTCATTAATTGTATCAACCGGAATTTTTGATCTTAATTCCGGCGACAACAAAACGTCATAGCCAATTATCATGTTGGTGGAATCTGATGAGTGTATAAGCTCGTAGGCATAGTTATAAGCAGAATCTAACATATTTTGCTGTAGATATATGATTGAAGCATATGATAAGGCACTATTCCGAGCCAACGGATTAACTTGTTTCTCAGTGTTCCGAATATAATTAAGAGCAGCGTCATATTGACCGATTTCAAATTTAACTTCTGCCAAATACATTCTTGATTTTGCACTAAAAGAAATGGGAAGATTATCACTCAGAGCAAGCGCCTTATTGAAGCAATCTTCTGCATTTCTATATTCTTTAGCTCGTAGATATGTACCGCCCAATAGTTGCAGGTCATACACAACATTCACTGTATCTTTCAGGGCTTCCCCTATTTCGATTGATTCTTTTATATAAGGGATTGCCTCTTCATACAAACTTAATTCTGTCAACAGACGACCAGTCTGACTTAACAGGGTTGCCCTTAAATCTAAATCTTTATGTTTTTGAGAATCAACATTCAATGCACTCTGAAAATATTGTAACGCTGTGGGATAATCTCCCAAATCGCAATATACCCTACCTCCAAGATAAAGTGCCTCCTGATAAATGTTATTAATATCATGGGATGAATAATATTTGATGACGCGCAAGATAATACTGTCGGACGTATGTCTTATGTAAGCTTTATCACTTGCTTTAACTTTAATGAAATCATAATATTGCTGATCTGCAAATGATAAAATGTCATAATTAATACTATCAAGGCATTCTAACGCATAATTGGGTGAATCCGACACTTCCTGACATATCTTTAGCAATTCGGTGTTTTGTTTATGCTCAGAACAACCAATTAGAATAGAAATACATATTAATAAAACAATTACCTTGAAATTCATTTATCTTATATTGAAATAATTGAAAACTAAAATTCCACCTTTATACTTAACTAAAAAATACCCCCAATTAGAGTATTTTGAGATTGAAAAGTCCATCCAAATAATGCGATTGTCATACTGCATTAACAAAACTAAAGCAATATTTAATATTGGCTCTCTTTTTGCCACAAAATTAATTCTTTTTTATCAATAATACAAATTTGTGTAATAGTACTCAATTTTTAGTAAGTTCTAATTTTGTATTTTATTTAGGGAATTAAATGACTTGAGTTTCGTATGCTATTAAATAGGGAGTTCAGTTTGATGTTACGAATTTTTGGAATATACGATCTCACGAATCGCCTCTCCGAGGCTACTGATTCTTTAGCTTTTTGCTTCTGTGGGAATCTTAGTGAATTAGGCTCGGATCTCTCTTTCAGAGTCGCAGAATCAGCAGATGGGCACAGAAATTATTATTTTTAATGCTTTTGGCAATACCTGGAAATGGGGGCTCAGATCTCTCTTTGAGAGTCACAGAAAATATAGAGAGTTGTGGAGGATTAGAGGGCTTTTCAATGATAAATTACTTAAGTTTCGTATGCTATAAAAAATCATGCAGAGAGCGCAGAGGAGCAGAGGGTTCTATTGGAGAAGCTTGGGGACTTGGTTGTTGCAAGCTTGCAAAGGAGGACGGGCTGCTTCGCATCGCCCTGTGAGCGCAGAGAATTAGCGCAGTTCCTGCGCTATGGGAGTGCAAAACAAGATATTTGTACAAGCGAAATTTAATGGAATATTGATGTAATTTGGGGGAAATTTGGAAAATAGGGGATTTTGGATTAAATTTGTGGGAAAATATATGATTATGGAACAGATTAATGCTAAATACCCTATAGGGCAACAGGATTTCAAGACATTGCGTGAAGGAAATGCCCTATACATCGATAAGTCAGCATTTGTGGCGAAAATAGTGGAGAGTCAATCCAAATACTATTTTCTGGCGCGTCCGCGGCGTTTTGGCAAGAGTCTGTTTCTTTCAACTCTTCAGTATTTTTTTGAGGGCAAGCGGGAGCTCTTCAAGGGGCTCTACATCGATTCCACGGATTGGAGCTGGGAACCCTATCCGGTGCTTCGACTTGACCTAAATAGCGACAGTTATGAGGATTTGGGTATTTTAGATGGGGTTCTCGACAATATATTCAGGAAATGGGAGAAAAAATATGATATAGATGTCAAAGATTCTGAATATTCCCAACGGTTTAAGACGATAATAGAAGCCGCTCATGAGAAGACAGGCAAGCAGGTAGTGATCCTGGTGGATGAATACGACAAACCATTAGTGGCCAATATCAATAAAAAAGAACATTTAGAGCATTACCTCAACAAGCTTAAGTCCATATACTCCAACTTTAAGAGTTCTGCAGAACACATCCGATTGGTATTCCTGACCGGAGTGAGTCGATTTAGTAAACTAAGTGTCTTCTCCGACCTCAACAATATAAGAGACATTTCATTCTTGGATGAATTTGCCGACATCTGCGGTATTACAGAGAAAGAACTTCTTGACAATTTCCAGATCGGGATTTCAAAGTTGGCAAATAAAGAGGGCGTAAAATTCGAGGATGCCTTGGATCAACTAAAAAGCAACTATGACGGATACCGCTTTGCTAAGGAAGGAAGCGATATCTACAATCCATGGTCGCTACTCAATGCTATGGCAGATTCGGAAATCGGTAATTACTGGAATGATACCGGTATGCCCAGAATTGTGGCAGAGACACTTAAACGTGTGCATGCAAACTTAGAGGAGATGTTTGACACCTATTGCACTGTCGATGATCTCAAGGGACTTGACCTACAGAGTCCTCAGCCTCTTGCGTTGCTCTATCAGACTGGATATCTTACGATAAAGAGTTATCATCCTAAAATCAAACGTTATCGTCTTGGTATTCCCAATAAAGAAGTCAAAGATGGTCTTTTCAAGGTACTACTCCCCTATTATCTTAAAAGCCAATCTGAGAAAGAAGAGAAACAGATAGTGTCGGATATGGTGATGTATTTCATCTTAGGGAATGCGAATTCAGCCATGAAGTGTCTGCAAGCATATTTTGCAGGGGTGCACTTCAAAATGAAGATGGATAATGAAAATAACTTTCACAATGCCTTCTATATCCTGATAGATCTTTTGGGACTTGACACTGAAACAGAATCTGCCACATCAGACGGGAGCATAGATATTGTCATCAAGACCGAAGATTATATCTATGTGATTGAACTGAAATATGATGGTAGCGCAGAAGAGGCATTAAAGCAGATAGAAGATAAAAAATATAGCCGAAAGTTTCAGATGGACTCCCGGCAATTGATAGAAATTGGGGTGAATTTTTCTTCGGAGACCCGTTGCATAGAAGATTGGGAAATCAGAAATATTGCTAAATAATTGACTTAACTTTCGCAAGCTCTTAAATTTATCACGCATGGAGCTCTCCCTGCGGCTTCCGCCTCGGCACTATTGGTTAGACTTCGGGGAGGGGGGTGCGGATGCCTATTTCGCGGAATTGGGTTGGGGTCATGCCAGTGGCTTGCTTGAAGCGGGTGCTGAGGTGAGGGACGGAGGAAAATCCTGTCACGTAGGCTATTTCGCTGAGAGGGAGCTGGTCGTCGAGGAGCAATTCCTTGATGCGCTCTATGCGGAGTGCCGTGAAATAATTCTCTATGGTGCGCCCCTCTACTGATGCGAAGATTCTTGACAGATTGCGGAAAGACATGTGGAGGGAGTCTTGAAGGACTTTCCCAATATCAACGCGTACACCATCACCATCACGGGAAAGCTCCACCAATTTACTCTTTATTTCAGCTACAATGGCTTCCTCTCGGGAACGTATCACTTCAAAATCTTCCTTGCGCAACTCTGCGTCGAGGCGGTCTATGACCTCGTCAGAGGGATTACCCTCTACCGTCACAGATCCCAAATCGACTCCGAGGAGATTGATCTCCGGAAGGAGGGATGTGATTTCTGCAACTTTTGCCACACAGTGGCGGCATACCATATTTTTGATTCTAATTTTCACTTTTAATATACTTTTAGTCTTCAAAAAACATCACGCAGAGAGCGCAGAGAGGCAGAGAGCGCAAAGGATTCTGAGCTTCTGCTTTGACACTGCGAAAGCATCACGCTGAGAGCGCAGGAATGCAGAGGGCGCAGGGAGTGGCTTTGAGAAGAATCATTTTTATTAATACAACGTCTGTCAGTGTCAAAATAATTTTATAACTTTGCTAAAAATATTGCTTTTGAACGGACGCACGAGCCGTGCGTCCCTACCAAGAGAATCTGGAGCCTCGCGACGATGGCTTGCGCTCGCTGACTAAGACAGAGCTGCGCTTCGCTTGCAAGCGCGGATAGCTGCAGCAAGGACTGTAAAATGATATAAACAGACAAGCGAAACTTGAATATACTGAATTATGGAGAATACTGAGAAAGAGGGAATCCTTACCCGGACATATTATCTTTCGGCGGCTGAGTGCAATGCGCAGCAGGAGATGTCGATACCACAGCTTGCACAGAAACTTATCGATGTAGCTACCGAACACGCCAATCTACTTGGCATCGGGAATCCGGATATGCCGAATACGGATATGGGATGGGTGCTCTCACGCCTGACTATAGAGATGAAAAGCTACCCTCGTGAAAATACAGATTATACCATCACGACATGGGTGGAAGATTGGAACCGGCATTTCTCACGCCGTGCTTTCTCAATATCGGATGCTGCCGGCAATATCTTGGGGTATGCCCGTTCGATATGGATGGTATTGAACACATCCGACCGCAGCAATGCCGGTCTTTCGGGACTTAACTTCAAACCGGAGTGGATCTCCAATATCGAGTGTCCAATCCCGACACAGGAGAAACATGTGCGTATCGAACCTGATGGCCACGAACCCATCTACCGCTTCAAATATTGTGACATCGACTTCTACCGGCATGTCAATACAGTGAGATATATCGTACTGCTTCTCAATCAGTTTTCGATGCAGGCTTACGACGATAATATCGTCAACAGATTGGAAATCTCTTTTCTCCACGAAGCATCCTACGGCATGGAAGTGCGCGTGATGAAGCAATCGGCAGACAGCGACCGACAGCTCTATCGCCTATACCTCGAAAACGCTGAAGGCACTCAACCAATACTCTATTCGCGCCTCCGCTTTGCACCTCGCCATTAAATAGTGGGCAGCTAAATTATGGGCCATTAATTATCGGGCATCAATGCATCAATCAGAGAGGGGTGAGAGTGCGAATGGTCCGAAGGATGGAGAGGGCTTCGGAGACGGTGGGGACGTCGGAAATGAGGAAGGAGCGCTTTCCGTTGATGTCGCGGAGCTTAGTGCGCTTCGGATCAAGCTGAAGCCATGCCAGCATACGCCCGAACGCCGTAGAGGCATAATAGGCGGCGTTTTCTTCTCCGACAAAGTAAACGTACATCTTGCCCCCTTTAAGCGTCAGACGCTCGATTCCGAGGCGTTTTGCCGCCATTCTGAGAGGCACGACCTTGATGAGTTCTTCCGAAGTGGCAGGGATAGTGCCAAAACGGTCTTTCAACTGCGAACGGAATTCTTCAATCTGCTCCTCATTCTCCATATTGTCGAGTTGCTGATAGAGGGAGATTCGTTCGCTTTCCTGCGGCACGTAGGAAGGGGGCAACCTCAATTCGAGATCGCTTTCAATCGCACAATCGGCCACGAATTCCTCTTCTCCGGGCTTGGTGGTCTCGGCAAAAGTGTCGGCAAATTCCTCCGTCTTCAGTTCAAGAACGGATTCCTTCAATATCTTCTGGTAGGTCTCATAGCCCAAATCGGCAATGAAACCGGACTGTTCCGCACCAAGGAGATTGCCGGCACCACGGATGTCGAGATCCTGCATCGCGATGTGAATGCCGCTACCGAGGTCGCTGAAGCTTTCTATAGCCTGCAGTCGGCGACGCGCCACCGGAGTGAGGGGCGCACCTGGCGGAACCATAAAGTAGCAGAACGCCTTGCGATCGCTGCGGCCTACGCGACCACGCAACTGGTGGAGCTCAGAGAGACCGAAATGATGGGCATTGTTGACGATGATGGTATTGACATTCGGCATATCCACACCATTCTCCACGATAGTAGTAGAGAGAAGGATGTCGTAGTCATGGGCAGCGAAATCGAGTATCGCCTTCTCCAATTGCTCGGGGGGCATCTGCCCGTGGGCCTTAATCACACGCGCATCCGGCACAAGACGCCGGAGCATATTCTCAAGGACATTGAGATTTTCAATACGATTGGAGATGATGAAGAGCTGGCCATTGCGAGAAAGCTCGAAATTGACAGCTTCCTTCACCATGTCATCGTCGAGAGTAGCCACAGTAGTGACTACAGGATGACGATTGGCAGGGGGAGTATTGAGTGAGCTCAGATCTCTTGCACCCATAAGAGAGAACTGGAGAGTGCGAGGAATGGGGGTGGCACTCATGGTCAGGGTGTCGACATTGACCTTCATCTGCTTCAATTTCTCCTTTACGGCAACTCCAAATTTCTGCTCCTCGTCGACGATAAGAAGACCTAAATCCTTGAACTTGACACCCTTTCCAATCAATTTGTGAGTACCTATCAAAATATCCACCTTACCGCCTTCAAGATCGGCGAGAATCTGCTTGACCTCCTTCGGTTTTTTGGCGCGGGAAATAAATTCCACCCTTACGGGAAGGTCCTTGAGACGCTGGGCGAAAGTGCGGTAGTGCTGCATGGCAAGCACCGTAGTGGGGACAAGGACAGCCGTCTGCTTTGAGTCAGTGGCAGCCTTGAAAGCAGCGCGAATGGCAAGTTCAGTCTTACCGAATCCCACGTCGCCACAGACGAGGCGATCCATCGGGCGCGGACTCTCCATATCGGCCTTTATAGCCTGGGTAGCCTTAAGCTGGTCGGGGGTATCCTCATAGATGAAGCTTGCCTCCAGCTCATGCTGCAAGTAGGAGTCGGGAGAGAAAGCGAATCCCTTTTCCTCACGACGCGCAGCGTAGAGCTTGATGAGATCGCGGGCGATATCCTTCATCTTGCTCTTCGTGCGATCCTTAACACGATTCCAAGCTCCTGAACCAAGTTTATTGATTTTCGGCGGCACACCCTCTTTGCCTCTATATTTCGAGAGCTTATGTAGGGAATGGATCGAGACGAGGATCATATCGTCGTTCTGATAGAGGAGCTTGATCATCTCCTGCGGACTTCCGTTGGTATCGGTCTTAATAAGACCTGCAAATTTGCCGATACCATGATCGATATGGACTATATAGTCGCCGATTTCAATCTGATTCAGTTCCTTTAGAGAGAGCGCAAGCTTACCGCTACGCGCCTTGTCAGACTTTAGACTATACTTATGGAAACGGTCGAAGATCTGATGATCGGTGAAGAAGCAAGTCTTAGTATCGTGGTCGACAAAACCTGCATGAATGGTCCGATCTACGGGAGTGAAGGTGATGTTGTCGCCACGGTCGGCAAAAATCTCTTTCAACCGCTCACCCTGATAGGCAGAATCGCTAAGAATAAGCAGACGATAGCCGTCGGCAAGCATATTGGTGAAAGATTCGGATATAATGTCGAAATTCTTATGGTAGAGAGCCTGCGGAGATGTATTGAACTCCATGACAGCATCTGCACCATGGGTAGAAGCCGTCATTCCGAACTGGAAAATACGGAAACTTTCGAGCCTATGGGCAAAGTCTTCCGCATCCACTACTTTTTTCATAGCATCCGGATCACCTTCCTCAGCAATGGCGGCAGATTCGGAATATTGCTGAGCGGCGATGTCGCGCACAGTGGCCACGAGAGCAGATGTGTCTGCTATGAAAAGGGGCGTTTCGCTCCCGATAAACTCGAGCAGCGACACTCCATGCTCTCCGCTACCCTCTGCAGCTGAGGCAGCCACAATCGACACATCGCCCAACCGCTGCTCGGAGAGCTGGGTCTCGACATTGAAAGTTCGTATAGAGTCGATCTCGTCGTCGAAAAAGTCGATGCGGTAGGGAAGTTCGTTGGAATAGGAGAAAACGTCGAGAATCGAGCCTCTGCGGGCAAATTGGCCGGGTTCGTAGACGTAGTCGACCTGACGGAAACCCAATTCCTCCAATCTGCTTTCCACTTTTGAGATGTCGGCTTTCTTCGTAGTGGAGAGTTTAAGGGTGTTTTTCTCCAATTCCGCCTTAATGGGGACTCTCTCGGCGAGAGCATCCGGATAAGTCACAATCCAACCCACCTTTCCGGCACGCCAACTATCGAGCGCCTCAGCGCGGAGTATCTGCTGAGGGGCATCGATACGCCCATATTTGATGTGGCGTTTATATCCTGACGGAAAAAAGGCAACCTCGCATTGAGCCACCCGAGAGAGATCGTGGTAAAGATAACCGGCGGAATCCGCATCGTCAGCCACAATCACCATAGGATGCTTCTCATCGGCAGCCTTACCCAACAGCACAGCAGCCGCCGAACCTTTCAGTCCGGCGAGGGAAGCCCGCGACACTTTTTTGTCGCCAATAAGTTTCCGGAGAGCTTTCAGGCGGGCCGGCGTGGCGAAAAGTGCAGCAGCCTCGCCAAGCGTCATCTGTCGGCTCATTTTTTCTTGGATTTTTGCGTGATGCCCGATGTTTTTTGCGAATTGCGAAGGATTGCTTCGTATTGTGGAGATTCAATGATCGCAATTGCTGTCTCCACTACGGGGTCTGTCTTAATCTCGACAGCAACCCGACCGCCATCGCCATAATAGCGAGTGGCTATCTCCTCGGCGAGATAATCCTTAATCTCATTCTTTTTAAACTCGAGGTCGCGCCGGAGATCACTACCGAGCGATTTTTCAAGGGCAGCGATAGTGGAATCGTTGGCGGCAGTCATATATCCCTGGTCGTCGGCTTGCTTACGCAATTCCTTGATGAGGGCGTCGAACGAAGTGTCGTATTTCATTCCGCTGCCAACCACAAACTCAGTAAAGTCGGCATAATCTTCGTCGGTGATGACAAACTTATCAATAGGCACAGCGTCGGGATGAGCTGCTCGATACTTGTTGGCATAGTCGAAGATCTTATTTTTCGTCACGAGATTGTAGAGGATATCGGAATAAGTGTTGTTTTTCACCACTGAATCAGGCTGCAGGCCTCCACCATCGCGCACTTCACGGCCACGCGATGTATAATAGACGTTAGTCAGCGAATCGGGGGTGCGGGCCACGCTTCCGTCGGGGTTGCGGCGCGAATAATCGAGCGCCTGGATAAGGCGACCGGATGGGATATAATATTTGGCCACTGTCACTTTCAGGCTTGCATCATGAGGAAGAGGGAAAATATTCTGCACAAGACCCTTACCAAAACTGCGGTTGCCTACCAACACAGCCCTATCGAGATCCTGAAGAGCACCTGCAGTGATCTCGGATGCAGAGGCAGTGCCTCCGTCGGTAAGAACCACAATGGGCATATCGGGGAATCCGGGAGTGTGAGTGGTCTTATATATGCGCTCCTTTCCATTTCCACTCGTGCGAAGCACCTGAGTGCCTTTCGGAAGGAAATTGCCGAGAATGTCGATAGCACTCTCCACAAGCCCTCCGCCATTGCCGCGAAGGTCGAGAATGAGCTTGGAGAATCCGGGGATTTTCTTCAGAGAGTCGAGAGCCGCGGTGATCTCACCGGCAGAGCTGACGATATAGCTGTTGAGGCGGATATAGCCTGTAGCGTCGCTGACCATTCCAAAATAAGGGACGGACTTCTCGGCGACCTTTTCTCTTGTGACGGTAAAGCTTTTCAACGAATCGGCCACATAAGGACGAATCACCTCCACGTAGACATCCGTGCCGGGATTGCCACGAAGCAACTTTGAAACTTCGCCGTATTTCAGCCCTTTGGTATCGGTAGTGTCGACTTTCACGATCCAGTCGCCCGGCATCAGACCGGCTTTTGCAGCGGGACTCCCTTCCATAGGCTGAGAAATCCGAACCTTGCCGTCGTTTTCAGTGATATAGCTGCCGATTCCGGCATATTCGCCGGTGGTCATCTTCATGAGGGCATCGCGATCGTCGGCTGTATAATATTCCGTATATGGGTCTACAGTGTTGAGCATAGCATTGGAGGCAGCCTTGAAAGCCTCGTCGATGCGAATAGAATCGACATAATTCTCCTCAAGCACCTTCACCATGGAATTGAAGGTCTTGAGATTGCGCTGGAGCGCCATGTCATGGCTTTTCTTAGCGCACAAGCCAAGTGATATTGCGATAATGGCCACGATGGGCAATATAATCCTTTTCATACGGAATAAAAATCAGTGTTAACAGTGTCTAAACGCCAGCGGAGCGCTCAAAGTTCGGGATTGACGTCGGGATGCGGATAATCCACAGTGAAATGAAGTCCCCGGCTTTCCTTTCGCTCACGTGCCTGGCGCATGATAAGATAGCCGGTGTTGATAATGTTGCGCAGTTCACAAAGTGCGCGTGTAGGCTTGCTCTCCTTGAAGAGGCGCTCAGTCTCCTGATAGAGAATGTCAAGGCGATTCCAGGCTCGGTCGAGGCGCAGATCGCTGCGGACAATGCCGACGTAATAGCCCATGATCTGATTGACCTCCTTTTCGGATTGGGTGATGAGCACCATTTCCTCGGGATGAGTGGTGCCTTCATCGTTCCATTCCGGGACGTCGGTGCGGAAATCTATGCCATCGACACGCTCCAAAGAGTGCTTGGCGGCAGAATCAGCATACACGACAGCCTCAATGAGGGAATTGGATGCAAGGCGGTTGCCACCATGAAGGCCTGTGCAGGAGCATTCCCCGATGGCATAAAGGCGGTCGATGCTCGACTGTCCGTCAAGATCCACCTTGATGCCGCCGCAAAGATAGTGGGCGGCGGGAGCCACGGGAATCATGTCTTTAGTGATATCAATTCCCAAGGAGAGGCATTTCTCATAGATATTTGGGAAATGCTTCTTCGTCTCTTCGGGATCCTTGTGGGTGACATCGAGATAGACATGGTCGGTGCCGGCGAGTTTCATCTCAGAGTCAATGGCACGCGCCACAATATCGCGGGGAGCGAGCGAAAGACGAGGGTCATACTTTTGCATGAATTCCTTGCCGTCGAGAGTCTTCAGGACAGCTCCGTAGCCGCGCATGGCCTCAGTGATAAGGAAGCTGGGGCGATCGCCGGGGTGATAGAGGGCGGTAGGATGAAACTGAATGAACTCCATGTCGCTTACAGTGCCTTTGGCGCGATATACCATTGCAATTCCATCGCCGGTAGCAATGAGCGGATTGGTAGTGGTGGTGTAGCAGGCACCGACACCTCCGGTAGCCATCACCGTGATTTTAGCGAGGAAGGTATCCACTTTCTCAGTCTCCTCGTCGAGGACATATGCACCATAGCAAGTGATGTCGGGAGTGCGACGGGTCACTATCTTGCCAAGGTGGTGCTGGGTGATGATCTCTACTGCGAAATGATGGTCGAATATGTCGATATAAGGGTTTTCCTTGATTCGCTCCACGAGAGATTGCTGAATCTCGGCACCGGTGTTGTCGGCATGGTGAAGGATTCTGAACTCGGAATGCCCACCCTCGCGGTGGAGGTCGAAAGAGCCGTCGTCTTTCTTATCGAAGTCGACTCCCCAGTTGAGAAGCTCCTCAATCTGGCTTGGAGCATTCCTGACCACTTTCTCTACGGCATCGCGATCCGACAACCAGTCACCGGCCACCATTGTATCGTGGATATGCTTGTCGAAATCATCGACTTCAAGATTCGTGACACTTGCGACGCCCCCTTGAGCAAAAAAAGTGTTAGCCTCATCGAGTGAAGATTTGCAAATAATAGCCACCCGATGCTGAGGAGAGGCCACCTTAAGGGCGAAGCTCATTCCGGCCACACCGGAACCAATCACCAGAAAGTCGTATTCAAAAACCATTTCGAGTAAAGTTTAGTCTATTTCGAGTAAAGTATAGTCTATTGGTAGGGCGTGGGCCAGTCACGGCCCACGCCCTTAAAGAGTCAAGATATAATCAGACGGATTAGAGACCGCTGAGGTTGTAGCTTGCGAATTCGAGGTCTTTCTGAGCCTTAGCAAGCATAGAGTTGTCGAGCTTGATAGCTTCGCGGAGGTTGGTCATCACCATGTTCT
>CAYNPB010000016.1:1365-27947 GCA_964399005.1 uncultured Sangeribacter sp. | reverse complement strand
ATACTTTCGCCACTCCTATCAACTGCCGCCCATTCGAATGGGGAGCCGACATCGTGACGCATTCCACCACGAAGTATATGGATGGGCATGCCACAAGCGTAGGGGGCGTGATAGTAGACAGCGGTAACTTCGACTGGGAGGCACACGCTGAAAAATTCCCGGGATTGACGACTCCCGATGAGTCATACCATGGACTCACGTATACAAAAGCCTTTGGCAAGAATGCCTTCATCACAAAAGCGACTGCCCAATTGATGCGCGACCTCGGTTCGATACCGTCGCCACATAATTCTTTCCTTCTCAACCTCGGTCTCGAGACGCTGCATCTTCGTATGCCACGACACTGCGAGAATGCTCTGAAAGTGGCTCAGTGGCTTGAAAAGCATCCGAAAGTGGGATGGCTGAACTATGCCGGCTTGGAAGGTAATAAATATTACGCCCTTGCCAAGAAGCAGATGCCCAACGGCACGTGTGGCGTGATATCCTTCGGGTTGAAAGGAACGCGAGAGGAGGCTATCGAATTTATGGACAAATTGAAATTCATTGCAATTGTCACTCATGTGGCGGATGCGCGTACGTGCGTGCTTCACCCGGCAAGTCACACTCATCGCCAGCTGACCGATGAGCAGCTGCGCGAAGCCGGAGTGCCTGCCGATCTCGTGCGTCTATCTGTAGGCATCGAGGATGTGCAGGACATTATTGCCGATCTGGAGCAGGCACTCGCTTAACTTAATGCATAATTGGCTTCGCCCAAGCTAAAGCAAGTCATAATTCATAATGCATAATCTTTTTTTAATGCATAATTCATAATTCTCTGAAAATCAAAATAAGTAAAAAGATGAAAGATGCTACGAAGGCGATACATACGCCTTATCAGCGGAGGGATGCTTACGATGCACTCCAAATGCCCGTCTATCACACCCTTGCCTACGAGTTTGATGATGCCGATGTGATGGCGGATGCCTTTTGCGGCCGCACGAATGCGCCCGACTATTCAAGGGTGCTGAATCCTACAGTGACCCATTTTGAAGAGCGAATAGCCCATCTGACGGGGGCAAAGGAAGTGAGCGCGTTCACGTCGGGGATGGCGGCCATAAGTGCGATGTTGATGAGCGCGGCTTCTGCCGGGAAAAACATCATAACCTCCAAGCATCTTTTTGGCAATACCTATCTGTTGCTGACCAAGACTATGGCAAGATATGGAGTCGAGGCTCGACTTACCGACCTTACGGATACGGCAGCAGTGGAGGCTCTTGTAGATGATAACACATGCTGCATTTTCCTTGAGATAGAGACCAATCCTCAAACAGAGGTGGCGGATGTCAGGGCACTTGCAGCTATTGCGCGTAAATATGGGTTTCCGTTGATAGCCGATACCACGATGATACCTTTCACTCAATTTGACGGTAAAGCATTGGGTCTTGATTTTCAGGTGGTGTCTACTACTAAGTATGTCTCAGGAGGAGCCACGAGTCTTGGGGGTGTAATCATTGACTATGGCAATTTCCCGGAGATCTCCAAATTCATCAAGAAAGATTGCGTATTCAATTTCGGGGGATACATGACTCCCCATGCTGCCTATATGCAGACTGTGGGATTGGAGACTATGCAGGTGCGCTATGATCGCCAAGCTTCTTCTGCTCTGAAACTTGCTCAGTTGCTTGAGAAGACCCCCGGGGTAGTGTCGGTAGGGTATCCGGGGTTGGAGAGTCATCCGCAGCATGAGCTTTTCAAGGAGCAATTTGGGGAGCAGGCTGGGGCAATGCTGACATTCGACCTCGAGAGCGAGGAGGCTTGCAAGCGATTTATAAATGGGCTGAAATTGATACACAGGGCTACAAATCTTTTTGACAACCGCACATTGGCGATACACCCTTCGAGCACTATCTTTGGACCTTTGACGCCTGAGGAGAGAAGAGAGATGGATGTCAAGGATACTACTATTCGGCTTTCAGTCGGCTTGGAGGATCCGGAGGATTTGTATGGGGATCTATTGCAGGCAATTACTAATGCATAATTCATAATTCATAATTCATAATGCATAATTATAGGCCGTATAGGCCCTATAAGCCCTATAAGGCTTATAAGGCATTTTGGTAATTTTAAGATTTTAGGAAGATGAGATATAATTTTGATGAGAGGATAGAGAGAAGGGGAAGCGGAGCGATAAAGACAGATCTTTTGGAGGAGCGTTTCGGGCGTCCTGACTTGCTTGCAGCGTGGGTGGCGGATATGGATTTCGCTACGCCTCCTTTCATTATGGATGCTCTTCGCAAAAGACTTGAACATCCAATCTTAGGCTATACAGCGGAGCCCGCTGATTATCGCCCTTCTATCATAGAATGGGAGCGCAAGCTTCACGGGTGGGAGATTAAGCCGGAATGGATAAGCTATATTCCGGGTATTGTGAAGGGAATCGGAATGGTGATCAATGTATTCACTAAGCCCGGAGAAGATGTGGTGATAATGCCTCCGGTGTATCATCCTTTCCGTATCACTGCAGAGGAAAATGGCAGGAATGTGGTCAATGTGCCTCTTATTGAAGATAAAAAGCATCGCTATCATATTGATTATGAGGCATTGGAAAATCTTCCAACTAAAGGGGGAGTGCTTCTCCTGTCGAATCCGCACAATCCCGGCGGGAGGATGTGGAGTGCCGATGAGCTTCGGAGATTGGCTGAGATATGCAAGAAGAAGGGGCTGTTGGTAGTGTCGGATGAGATACATGCCGACATGGCATTGTGGGGAAACCGGCATGTGCCGTTTGCCACGGTGAGCGAGGATGCTGCTTCAAATAGCATCACTTTCTGTGCGCCGTCGAAGACTTTCAATATCCCTGGGGTCGTAAGTTCATTTTCAGTGGTGCCGGATGATGGGATTCGAGAGAAATTCTACGGTTGGCTTGCAGCCAATGAATTAGGGGATGCGCCTATTTTCTCTCACATTGCTGCCATCGCGGCTTATCGTGAGGGCGAGGAGTGGAGAAAGCAAATGTTGGAATATGTAGAGAATAATATTCGCTTTGTGGAGGAATATTGCGAGAAGAATATTCCGAGAGTCAAGGCTTTGCGTCCGGATGCCTCATATTTGGTGTGGCTTGATTGCCGGGAGCTTGGGCTGAGCCATGATGAGCTTATAGATCTTTTCGTGAATAAAGCAAGAGTGGCTCTCAATGATGGGGCCATGTTCGGGAAGGAAGGCTCCGGATTGATGAGGCTGAATGTGGGGATGCCGCGTGAGGCTTTAGAGGAGATACTTGGGAGGATTGCTTTTTCAATGCATAATGCATAATCCGGCAAATGATTATGCATTATGCATTGAAGAAATTAGATGTTGGGGGTGGTCCAGATTTTGGTGGTGGTGCAGGTGGCTTTCACTTTCTGGGAGCCGATGGTGAACTCGAATTCTCCCTTTTCGATGGTCCACTTGCCATCTTTGTCTACGAATGCGAGGTCGGAGGCAGGGATTGAGAATTCAACACGTTTGCTTTCGCCGGGCTTGAGAGAGATCTTGTCGAATCCACGCACTTTCAGCACATCAGGAGTGATAGATGCCACAAGGTCGCTGCTATAGAATATTATAGCTTCCTTGCCTTCAACGCTTCCGATGTTCTTCACGGCTACAGACACCTTCAGATCGTCGGCAGCAGTGAATTCAGTCTTGTCTATTTGGATATCGGAATATTCAAAAGTGGTGTAGCTAAGTCCGAATCCAAATGGCCATTGCACGTCGATGTCTGCATTGTAGTTGTATGCTCCTGCCATTGTCGGCACTATCTCGCAGGGCTTATGGTCGTAAGTGGCGAGTGCGTTGATCCATTTCGGGTAGGTGAAGGGGAGTTTGCCGCTGAAATTGCGTTTGCCGGAGATAAGTTCGGCAAGAGCATCCCCTCCGTAGTTGCCGGGGAGCATCACGTCGATTATAGCTGAAGCCAGGGGCTCAATCTCGCGTATGATGCGTGGACGACCTTCATTGAGAACGAGAACAATCGGTTTGCCGGTGGCTGCGAGAGCCTTCACGAGTGCTGTCTGATTGGCTGAGAGATGGAGGTCGTTGGTGTTGCCGGGAGTTTCGCAATAAGAGTTTTCCCCGATGCAAGCCACGATAACGTCGGCATTGCGCGCCGCTGCCACTGCAGCCTGAATCCTCACATTGATTTCCTCTTCCCACTTTTCGGGAGAATAATCCATGCCCTTCTCGAGCTTCACGTTGGCATCTCCAAAGAGGAGGCGGATAGCTTCATAGATAGTGTTGTAGCTATCGTGAAATTTGGCATCGTCGCTACCTTGCCATGTATAGCTCCAGCCGCCGTTGAGCGTGCGCATGGAGTCGGCATTTGGTCCGGTGACGAGGATCTTCTTTCCTTGAGCAAGGGGAAGCAGATTCCCTTCATTCTTAAGGAGAATTTCACTTTCGGCTGCCATTTCGAGAGCCTTGAGTGCGTGAGACTCGCTTCCGAAGTCAGGATAGTCGGCAGGATTCATAGTCGGAGTCTCGAAGAGTCCGAGGCGAAGTTTGAGTCGTATGATGCGCTCTGTGGCATCGTCAATACGGGCCTGCGATACTTTTCCTTCCTCCACGAGTTCCTTAAGAAGTGAGCAGAACTCCATGTCGTAAGGGGTCATCGACATGTCGATTCCGGCATTGATGGCGAGCATTATCGCCTCCTTATAGTCGGCCGCCACCTTGTCGCGTTTCCATAGATTGTGTATGTCAGCCCAGTCGGTGACTATCATACCGTCCCAGTTAAGTTGCTCTTTAAGCCAGACGGTCAGCATCTCATGGTTGGCGTGGAAAGGAATGCCGTTTACGATTCCGGAATTGACCATGATGGATAGGGCTCCGGCCTTGATAGCCATTTTATAAGGTTGGAAATATTTTTCCCGAAGGTCGGTGGGGCTGATTGAAGCCGGGGTGCGGTCTTTGCCCGAAGTGGGGACTCCGTATGCCATGTAGTGCTTAAGGCAAGCAGCCACATTTTGCTGACCTACGTGGTTAGGATCGTCGCCCTGGTATCCCTTCACCATCTCCACAGCCATAGCCCCGTTGATGTAGGGGTCTTCACCGAAACTTTCCCACATACGGCTCCACACAGGATTGCGACCGAGGTCCATCACTGGATTGTAGACCCAAGGGATGGAAGCTGCGCGCGATTCATAAGCACAGATAGCGGCTCCTTCGCGTACGAGGTCGCGGTTGAAGGAAGCAGCCATGTTGATTTCCTGTGGAAATAGAGTTCCTCCTGTGGTATATGTAGTCCCATGGTTTTGGTCTACTCCGTAGATGTCGGGGATGCCTATATATTTCATTGAGGCCTCTTGTATTGAGCCGATAGTGTATTGCCATGTCTCGACACTCTGTGCTTCGCCGAGAGGAGTGTTGAGGACTGAGCCTACGCGGTATTTCTCGAAAGCTTCTTGCATTTTGGCGGAGTCGAGTGTGAAGTGTCCGTTTTCAGCGGATGCCTTGTAGTCGGTGAGTTGACCGATTTCGATCTCGCACATCTGTCCGATTTTGTCGTCGAGCGACATTTTCCCTACAATTTCCTTCACTTTCTTCTCGATGTCGTTGTCGGGCGTGATGGCTTTGTCGGCAGAGCCGGAATTGCCACTTTGTCCGCAAGCTGTCAGGATGAGACCGGACAGCAATCCAAAGGTAAGTTTTTTCATCGGTATGTTTTTTGAGTTGTCATTGTGCAAAGTTATAAAAAAAATCCATAATATAGCGGTCAGTGCTAAAATAAGTAAAAAAATTAATACATTTGGGTCATTATCCAATAGATTATCAAATTTTTAGTTGCTGATGGCAGGTAACTGAACCGATTGACGGAAAAAACGTTGTAATTTTGTAAAACAATCGTAAACTTCATTAAAAAATACTAATATGAGACTTGACGGGAGAAGGCAGAGCGGTAATATCCAGGACCGCCGCGGTGTGTCGGGAAAGGCGATCGGTATCGGCGGCGGTATCATCGGAGTGATTATTGCAGCTGTCGTGACGTTTATGTCGGGCGGCAGCATGGGAGATGTGGCCCAATCTGTTTTCAGTGCAATGCAGCAGGGTGGTGGAACTCAGACGCAGCAGGCCGTGCAGCTTGATGCGGAAGACCAGCGGCTGTATGATCTTTCGTCGAAAGTTCTCGCAGGCACGGAGGATGTATGGACTAAGATATTCCGCGAACAGGGATGGGGTGAATATACGCCTCCTCAGATGGTGATTTATAGCGGTTCGATACAGACGGGATGCGGACAGGGTACGGCTCAGACGGGTCCTTTCTATTGCTCAGCAGACCAGACTGTCTACATTGACCTTGATTTCTTCAAGACGATGCAAAGCCAGATTGGGGCTTCGGGAGATTTTTGCTTTGCCTATGTGATAGCACATGAGGTGGGGCATCATGTACAGAATCTTCTTGGCACTCTCAACCAGGCACATTCGGCGATGGCTCGCCTGTCGGAGACCGAGGCTAATAAGATCAGTGTATGTCTCGAGTTGCAGGCAGATTATTATGCCGGTGTTTGGGGACATACTGATAATGAAATGTTTGGCTCTATAGAGCCGGGAGATATTGAGAATGCTATCAATGCGGCTTCCAAGATTGGCGACGATTATCTTCAGAAGAAAGCATATGGATATGAAATGCCGGAGTCGTTTAATCATGGCCGAAGCGAATGGCGGGTGAATTGGCTATCGAAAGGACTAAAGACGGGGAATCCCAATGGTGGCGATACCTTCACAGGCTCCTATCCTCCTAAATGAAAAACAACTTTTATAAAAAAATCAAAAAAAATTGCTAATGCGATACAAATGTGTTATATTTGTACTCTAAAATATAATGAATATGAATTCAGTATCAGTAAGGAAACAGACATCTTTTCGTCTAAGTGAGGATTTGTTAGCTCGACTTCAAATCGAGGCCAAGCGTCACAATAGGAGTTTGAATAATCTTGTGGAGAGCGTGTTAATGGCTTTTTTGGCAGATAGACCTAATAAGGTCACGCTTGCAGCAATGAAAGAGGCGGAAGAATCAACAACTCTTGAGACGTTGGATATGGGTAACTTCCGCAATTTTATCGACTCACTATGAACGTGCTTAAAATTACTTCTCAATTCAAAAAAGACTTGAAGAGATATAAGCATAATACTTCTTTGATAGATAAACTTGAATTGATTCTTAATAAATTAGAAAATGGTGAAGAAATCCCGAAAGAGAATAGGCCTCATCCTTTGACTGGGAATTATAGTGGCCATATGGAATGCCATATAGGGAGTTATACCTTGTTAATATGGTGGGATAAAGAAAAAGGCATCATCAAACTTGTCAGACTTGGATCACATTCTGAATTATTCTGATTTTCTTAGGGGGAAGAGGTGGAGGTAGGTGAGGCAGCGCCAGAGCCATTCGAGGGGACCGAAGCGGAAATAGCGGAGCCAGAGGGCACTGAAGCATATCTGGAAAGCGAAGACGCATAGCACTATCAGTTCCACGTAAATCAGACCTGTATCGGCTCCGAAGCCAAGGCCTGTCCCGTAATAGATAAGCATCCCGAGAAGGGACTGACCGATATAGTTTGTCAGTGCCATGCGTCCCGGATAGGCGAGAATTTTCCAGCAAGCTGCATCTCTGTAGCGTAGATAAAGCAATCCGATTGCTCCGATATATCCGAAAGCAGTGAGATAGACACTCAGGAAATATATCAGACTGTGTGTTCCTTCTCCCATAGGGTGTCCGGACATAGAGTCATAGGCGTAAAGACAAGATAGGGGCAAGCCCAGACAAAGGCCCCAGGCAGCTGCTCTCCGAAGCAGCTGTTTTCTTTTGTCAAGGTCGGCATAAAGACGATGCCTCCCGATATAAAGCCCTATCATGAATAGTCCCAATACCTTAAACCATCTGTGCCCATCTACAAATTCCTGAAGCCTTACGATCGCCCCTTGAATGAGAAAGTCGAACACTTTTACATAGCTGTCTGCATCGCGGAGCCAATAAGCAAAATTATCTTCAGTGATTCCTACTTTAGCACATTCCCGCCATTGCCAGTCTACGATAGGAGCAGAAAGCGACACTCCCAAGGCCTCCAACAGGAAATCAAGAATCACCGGGAGGAAAAGCAGGATGCCTGCCGTCCAAAGCAGGACCTTGTCGGAAGCACGGATGAAAAGAGGGAGGATCATCCCCATAAGGGCATAAAGCATCAGAATGTCGCCGCTCCAAATGAACATAAGATGCAGAAAACCAATTATCAGCAATACCAGCATGCGCCGATAAAAGATCACAAAAGCATTCCCTCCTCTCTTTGCGACATTGGAAATTATGATTGAGAATCCAATTCCAAAAAGCAGAGAGAACATAGTGTAGAATTTTCCGTCAATAAAGATACTGAGGAAATATTTCGTAAAAAAATCCCATATGGAGGTCGGCATGGCAACAGCCGCTTCTTTGGGGAGAAACGAATAGAGAGAAAATTCGGGAAAATTTGCCATGCAGATGCCAAGCAGAGCAAATCCTCGAAGGGCATCGAGGATAATATGGCGCTTTGAGGCTTCCACGGGGAGGGCTTGAGACATAGTTGGCTTTGAATTATGGATTGCGGACGCACGGGCCGTGCGTCCCTACCGTGTATGCGTAAATTTAAGGAATCTGTGTAGTCCGTCGTCGAGGACTGAGCGGGGGCATGCGATGTTCCAGCGCATGAAACCTTCGCCGTCGACGGAGCCATACATTGTGCCGGCATTTAGCCATAGACTGACATCTTCTATCAGTTTATCCTCCAGAGACTCTGACTTTAGACCGAGAGCCGTGCAATCCATCCAGACGAGATAGGTTGCCTCGAGCTTGGCAATGGGAAAATCAGGCAGATTCCTTTCGCAGAAATCCTTCATATACTCGTAGTTGTCTTTGATATATTCGAGCAACTGCGTCAGCCATTCCTCCCCTTCATTGTAGGCAGCGATAGTGGCGATAACTCCAAAAGGATTCACATCGCACACCTCATTTATATTGATGGCCTTGTCGATGAGGGCGCGTGTGTGTTCATCCGGAGCCACAATATTGGCAATCTGCAGGCCTGCTATGTTGAAAGCCTTGCTTGGGGAGATGCACACCACTGTCTTGCATCCTGCCTCTCCTGCTACAGTGGCGAAAGGAGTGTAGTGGTAGCCGTCGAATACGAATTCGCAATGAATCTCGTCGGAGATAACCGTCACTCCATTGCGGGCGCATATCTCGGCGATGCGAAAGAGTTCATCCCGGCTCCATACTCTTCCGGCAGGATTGTGAGGATTGCATAGAAGCATCAGAGTGGCCTTAGGGTCGGAAGCATCTTTCTCAAGCCGGTCAAAATCGATATCGTAGGAGTCACCGGCTTTTCGCAAAGGGCTTTCCATAATTTCGCACCCGTTGTTGCGGATTGAGGAGAAGAAGCAGTTGTAGACAGGAGTCTGGACTATCACCTTATCACCTTCCTTTGCAAGAGCCTTGATAGTTGCGGAAATTGCCGGGACCACTCCCGAAGTGTAGATGATCATGTCGCGGTTGATCTCCCATCCATGTCTGCGGCTAAACCATGAGGTCACCGCCTCGTAGTATTCATCGGGAACACGGGTATAGCCGAAGATTCCATTCTCAACTCTCTTTTGGAGAGCATCGATGATGGCCGGAGCTGTCTTGAAATCCATATCTGCCACCCACATTGGGAGGACACCCTCCGGGGCGCTATCCCATTTGTATGATAGAGTGCCGCGACGGGGAATAATTTCATCGAAATCGTATTTCATTTTCTCACTTCGATTTTGCAGTCGGCGGGAGCCTTGATATTTTTGTCAATTGTCACGCTACCAATCTCATCCGCGACGATATGTCCTGAAGTCGGGTTCTTGATATTTGTGATTTTGCCCGAAATTAAGGCGTTGACATTCGAATATTCGAAAGCACGGTCGCAGTCAGGGCCGAATGTGCAATTCTCGAGGACGAGATCGTCGGCATAGCAGAGTGGTTGCTCGCCGGTGATGTGGCAGTTGACGAGACGCAGATTCTTAGAGTGCCAGCCGAGATATTCTCCGTTCAGTTCAGAGTCGTAGATGGTGACATTCTCCACTTCCCAGAAGGCATCTTTAGTCGTGATCTTTGCATTGCGGATCACCACGTTCTTCACATATTGGAACACATATTTGCTGTCTGACTCCAAACCGTCTACCTCAATGTTCTCACTAAACATGAAGGGGTAAGTGCCGTCGTGAAGCTTGAGATTTTTAATCTTTATGTTTTTGCAACGCCAGAACACTTCGTCGGCATCATTCATCACTACATTTTCGAGGTCAAGGTCATACATTTCCCTGAACATCTTCGGGGCATCAATGACGGTGTCTTTCATTTTGAGGTGGTCGCTATACCAGAGAGCGGAGCGTCCGCCTACAGCGAAATAGCAATGGTCGATCAGAAAACGATGCACGTGCCAGAACGGGTAGTTCCCTTCGAAAGTGCAATCGATGGCTTCGATGTCGCTGCATTCCTTGATGGCTGATTCTCCGGCGCGGATCACTACGTTTTCAAGTCGCAGATTGTGAGATTCGAAGAGGGGACGTTCGCCACCGAATTCTTTATTTTTGATTATTTCCATAATATTTGGTTTAAAAGGTTTGGGGAGTTTGGGAGGGAGGTTTAAAGAGGCGACTCAGATGAGCCGCCTCTTTATTAACAATATAAAAATGAGTTATGTTTCGAATCAGTGATAATGGTATGGTTTTTCGTGATATGGGTTCTTGCCAAGTCGCGGACGCACGAGCCGTGCGACCCTACCATACGCATTATTTGAGAATCTTCTTGCCGTTGCGGATGATAATGCCCTTAGCGTCGTCGTTGACTTCGATGCCTTGGAGGTTGAATGAGCGGCCGTCGGAAGCTTCAGTGCTGATTACATCGACAGCATTAGTTCCGAATTCCTGCTTCCCTGAAAGGAGCTGACCATCCTTATTTCCACCTTCCATGATGTGAGCCACAAGGCTGTTGAGGTAGTTTTCAAGGTTTGTGTAGCCATTTTCAGAAGTTTTCGGACCATCTTCCGGGTCGTTCGGGTTGAGTCCATTGGCAGTCTCCCATTCATCCGGAATTCCGTCGCCGTCAGTGTCAGTGGGAGCTTCCTTTGAGGTGAGCTTGGGGAATCCTGTAGAGCCGTCGGCATATTTAATGTCGTCCTGGCTGTTGATGAACCCTTGGCCAATGCCACCCACTTTGCAGGAAGCCTTGCCGTCGCGTGTGTCAGCCACCATCATTTTGTCATACTCATCGCGGCTGAGAGAAGCACCTGCATATTCAAGCACGCGCTCGTAAGCCACTTCTGCAGAGTGAGTTGTCACAGCTGCAAACTCCATCGGCACGAAAGCACGAAGTTCCTCTTCCTTAGCATCGTGGTAGTCAACTTTTGAGCCTTTGTCGATTTGGTCGAAGAGACCGATTTTCCAGTTGTTGGCCGAAACGTCAGCATATTTGGAATTGACATTTCCTTCGATGTAGTAGCTGCCCCATTTGTGGAGAGCCTTACCCCAGTCGTTGGTAGACACCTTTACGGTCTTGCCGTCGACAGTGATGGTAAGTTTATCTACGTCAATCTCATATTTGTTGTCGTCGCCTTCAAAAGTAAGGTATCCCTTGTCGGAGGGGTCAATAGTCAGCTTGCAAGTGGTCAGGGAAGTGCCCTTCACCTTATTATAGTTAGTGGCAGTAGTCTTGAGGTTGGCGTCACCGATGCAGTAAGAGAAGGTGCGGATGCCGGGTTTTGCCATGCGCTTTTGCTTTGAGGCGCTGAGAGTGGAAGTTGCGGGACCCGGTTTGTAGTAGTTGTTCACCATGTTGACAGTCATGTACTCACCACCGTAGCAACCTTCGCCGGCGTAATTATAAATCACATTATTACGCATATCCATTCGTTCGTCCATCTGTGTGCCTGTGCGCGGGCCAAGGCGAGGAGTGCGAGAGCCATGATGTGCGAGCAAGTTGTGGTGGTAGGAAGCACCTGAGCCACCCCAGTTGCCACCATATCCGTGAGCACCCTTGCTATGTCCTGAATTTACGAGACTTTGAGTGACCATACACCACTGCACAGTAGTGTTTTTCGAGCCATAAACAGAAAGGCATTCGTCGATACTCCAGCTTACGGAGCAGTGGTCGATAATGATCTTAGAAGAGTCCATTCCGCCAAGGCCGTCGCCCTCGTGAGCAGACTTGTT
Source organism: uncultured Sangeribacter sp. (assembly GCA_964399005.1). GTDB lineage: Bacteria > Bacteroidota > Bacteroidia > Bacteroidales > Muribaculaceae > Lepagella. The sequence goes on along the minus strand of CAYNPB010000016.1, from coordinate 15,722 downwards.
GGTCTTTAGCGCTTCATTTCCAAGACGGAAACGCATAAAGCGGATGATGACATTCTGTGCGCTGATCACGAAAGGATAATCTGCAACACAGATACCGTCGCCCGGAGCGGTCTGTCCGGCAATAGTGACAAAGCCATTCCTTAGTCTTAATTCAGATTTGAGATGGATCGTACCGGACACGTCAAAAACGATGGTACGCCGTCCGGCTTGCTCGCAAGCCCAACGGAAAGAACCCTCTCCGGAGTCTTCAAGGTTAGTCACATGAATCACTTTTCCACCACGGCCACCGACAGTGATGGCTCCGAATCCTTCAGCTCCCGGGAAAGAGGGGAGCTCAGCATCCTGAGAGTAAGCGGGGATGATGGTGGCGACGGCTGCCATTGCCACCATAATTATTTTTCTTATATTCATTTCTTCAATACTTTATCTGTTTCAGAAGATCCATTTGAGAATACGATTCGGCGGATGCTGATACCCTGAGCAGGTTCGGCAATGCGCACACCGTTGAGATCGTAGTATTCGATGGCTATTACGTCGCCCTTCGGAGCCTCAATGCCCTCTACTCCGGCGGGTACGGCAGTAAACTGCGGATAATATTCGTCAACGCTTGTGATGGCATCGGCATTTCCACCCTTCATGATCTCTTCAACGAGGCTGCTGAGATATACTTCTATATTGGTGTAGATACCCTTTGGATCAAGAGTGTAAGTGTTGGCATCCTCTGCTGAGTTGGGGTCGAGACCATTTACTACTTCCCAAGCATCGGGCATTCCGTCAAGGTCAGTGTCGAAGTTTTCGGGGCGAGTGGAGCTTGCAAGAGGTGGGAAACTTGCGGTCTTAGGATTTTCAGTTCCGGCGGGGTCGTTGATGAAGTCGAGGATACCCTTTGTGTTTGATTTTGGATACTCTTTGCCGGTCTTGTCTACATAAGCGACATCGCCATTGAATGTCACGGTGCCGGTGCGGGCCTCTTCCATGTAGCGGGCATCCACGGCATCGCGGTAGAGAGAAGCGCCGCAGTAGTCGAGCACCTTATCGTATGCGTCTTTTGCAGCCTGAGTGGTCACAGTTCCGGCATCAATGGGCTTGTCGAGCTTAACGCACAGGTAGTCTTTCCCGTCGATTGTCTTATAATCAGCCTTTTCACCGAATTTGTGATTGGGATCCGGCATATAGTTTACTCCATCCACGGTCTTGAGACCACTGTCGTATTTCACACCCTCCCAGTCATAGTTTTCCGGTTTGGAAGCGGCAGTTACATAGTTGCCATTGATATAATAGCGGGAGCAGAGTCCACGGAGCGCTTCATTTGTGGAGTTGCCGGAACTTCCTACAGAGACTTCAGTCACGCGAGTCTTGTTTTTTGTGCCGGGGCCAGCCTTAAAGTAGTTGTTTACCATATTGATGTAGCCGCCGCCGGGCCCACCATAGCATCCGTTGCCGTTGCCCCAGTTGTAAAGCACATTATTGCGGAAGTCTACGCGCTCTGCGTCTACGGTATTTTCATACTTGGTCTTATCCCAACCTGTCCATTCGTAACGGGCTCCATTGAATCGCGGAGCACGGTTCTGGATATGGGTCAGATAATTATGGTGGAAAGAAGCTTCCTTGCCACCCCAAATGCCACCATAGCTGTGAGCACCTTTAGAGTGACCAGGATTTGCGAGACCTTCTCCGATAGTGCACCATTGCATGGTGAAATTCTGATTGTCGTAGAAAGAAGCGACTTCGTCGATGCTCCAAGAGAAAGAGCAGTGGTCGATGATGATATTCTTTTTGCGGCGTCCCCATGTGGCGTCGGCACCGTCGTTTACGTCTTTCACCTGAGAGCGTCGGCTGCGGATGAAGCGTACTATCACGTTGTCGCAGTTACCGAAATATAGGGTGTAGTAGCGGAGAGTTATGCCACCTTCCGGGGCAGTCTGACCTGCGATAGTGGTGTTGGATGTCAGGTTGAGCTGGCTCTTGAGATCGATGTAGCCGCTGACGTCAAAGACGATTGTCTTAGGACCTGACTGAGCGATAGCCCAGCGGAGCGAACCCTCGCCGCTGTCGTTAAGGTTGGTGACGTGGATGATCTGTCCTCCACGACCACCGGTCACGAATCGTCCGTGACCTTCAGCACCCGGAAATGCCGGGACGGGATCTTGGGCGAAAATAGGAGTGCAGAGTGCAAGGACTCCTGCGAGAAGTAAAGGTTTCTTCATGATTAATGTGGTTAGTTATTCTTATTGATTCTTATTGATTTTCTTGATTGAGAGTCAATACTGAGAGGTAGTAATCGTCGTCCGGATCATAGCCGGCCTCAAGCAGACGCTTCACGTCGTCGACTGAGAAATCGACGTCTGAAGCTATAACGACATATCCTCTTTTGTTATTATCCGGAAGATAAGTATATTCAGTGGCAACGGTTTCCGATTTTGGCGCTGCTACAGGGTTTTGAGGGAAATAGAGCTGTATTTCGTCTCCTTCGCTCTTTGTGATGATGTTAAAGTAGAGGGGTTGGCGCATTGAGTTGTGAAGAGCGAAATTGAAAGCGCCGTCTTCAGAGTCGCCGTCAGATTCCACAAGGTGCTGCTTCAGCGTGATGTAGCTTTGATGGGTTGAGTCCGGGTCGGTGGCGTTCTTCAGCAGATAAGCCAGATAGCTTGTGCCTTCGGGGAGTGTGACGGGGGGATAAGCGATGGCGTCAGTCTCGTGGATCACCATTCCGATGGCATCGTAGCCACTTTTCTTATCGTTGGCATTTTCAGCAACGGCATCGATCACTTTCTTGTTGATATTGCGCGTGATATTGGCAGCATGATTCTCAGCCTTCTGCATCAGCGACTTCACGGTCATGCTTCCGGTGCCGATCGAAGCGTAGATGCGGTGGGAGTCGGAGTCGAGAATTTCTACAGAGCCTCCTGCCGGGATTATGAGCAGATCATTTTCAGCCACAGTGGCACGGCGCTGGGCTTTGAATTTCTTTGCTTTAGTCTTGATGGTGACGTCTCCCTTCAGCTTGTAGATCTGAAGAGTGGCTGATGCGCCTTGGGCAAGCATGAGTGCCAATACGGTCAGGAGTGTTATCACTGACATTCGATGGTCGGTAGTAGTCTTCATATGCTGTCGTAGTTTGGTTTTCTGAATAATTTCGCGATGCGGTCGCAAAGTCCGTTTTTGGTGAATAGTCCTATATATATGTCGCAGGCAGCCACTCCTAAGGAAGTGGATAGGATGGCGAAAGCGAAATTAAGGTCTATATAATAATGTATATATACGAGAGTGCCGCCTACGATCATGGCGTAGAGCAGGATCATCTGCACTATCCTGACGGTAAAGGGACCGGCCGGACTATCCCAAAGCCAAAGGTTTAGCCATACGATGAAAAAGCAAGTTATTGCAGCCACGGCGTAGGATTCGAAAGGAGTGAGTTCTCGGATTTCGACACCGGAGAGCATCGTGGCGGCAGTCTGCGCATGGATAAGGAGTCCGGGAGTGAAATTGTCGAGAGGAGTGACATGGAAGTCGCCGGCATTTTGCATCTTGCCTACCAAGACGATTTTCCCTTTGATTAGGTCGGGATTGTCGACTATTTCTTCCGGGTCGATGATGTCAAATTTCCTTGAAGCGAACTGGATGAATTCATCTTTAGCCGGATCGTCGGCATGTTTTTTTGCTATTTCAGGGCGAGCCAGGGCAATCAAGGCTGCAGGGAAGGAAGGCACAGATCCATCTTTCGTGTCGAATTTTCTTGTAAATTCTCTGACTGTGGAGCGTTTGTCGGCATCGCCCTGGATGTTGACTACGCCGAATCCTCCTTGGGGAGTGACTATGTCGTCGTAGTAGGAGAGGTGTTGTGGGTGCATCCCGTCGCTGTCGTTGGCAACCCGGATTGGCATCACGAGGTTGGCGCATTGCGCCAGAGATTCGGCGAGAGGATCGTCGTCAGGGTTGGAGGGGGGAGCGAAGGCGATGTCGAGGCCCACGGCTGAGGGCTCGCAGAAGTCGATGTCGTCGATCACGCGGGCCATTTCCTTTCGGGTGTATCCGTCGACAGGCACGATTACTATATCTTCGTCGAGTGTGGCTACGGCTCTGTCGTCGGCCACCATAGTATAGAAATCGCTGAAACGGAAGTCGGAGGCTTTCTCCATAGGGGAGAAGAAAGAGACCGACATGAGGTCGTAGACGAGCACATGAGAGAAAAGCAGGGTCATGACCGTAATCACCACCGATTTAGCGGGCAGTGGCAACGAGGACATTATTTGCTGGATACTTTTCATGATGCTGTGGCTTACGATAGGCTTAGGGTAAATTAGGTTAAGCCGTTTAAATGTGCAAATTTAAGAAAATTCTTGGGAATGTGCAAATTTTTTTTCAGGTGTCAGGGGGGGTCAGGTTTCAGGTTTCAGGTGTCAGGTGTCAGGTGTCAGGTGTCAGGGATCAGGTTTCAGGTTTTAGGTTTCGGTGTCAGGGGTGGGTTTTATCGCGAAGAGGGGCAGAGGGCTCGCCGAGAGGGATGTTAAAAAAATGAAAAAATTTTTGATTTTTTTTGGATATATTAAGAAGTTTAGCTAATTTTGTGTGCTAAACCTATTATGTAACCTTAAAATACCTTAGTAACCTAAATAGAGTATTGACATCAATCAATATGAAAGCTTCCGCATAATATATTGAATGGCATACAACTACAACAAACATCATAACATGTATTATGACCAAAATTAAACTAACATCGAAACGAGAAAAGGTCAGCAGCTTCATAAAGAAGACCTTCATGACCTTGGTCGCCCTAATGCTGGCGATCCCCGCGTTCGCACAGACGGTCGATGTATCGGGTACGGTACTTGACGACCAGGGCGAACCTCTGATTGGCGTTACAGTAATGGTGGAAGGCACTTCCAACGGTACGGCCACAGACTTTGACGGCAATTACAATCTTAAGAATGTACCATCCAAGGGCAAGCTCGTCTTCTCCTACATCGGCTACGCACAGCAAGTGGTCGATGTTAAGGGTCGCACTCAGATCGACGTGAAGATGAGCGAAGACTCCAAGGCTCTCGATGAGCTCGTGGTAGTCGGCTACGGCCAGATCAAGAAGGCCGACCTTACAGGTTCTGTATCTGTAGTGGATGCCGGCCAGATCACAGCCAAGGGTTCTGCATCAGTGCTTGAAGCAATGCAGGGTGCCGTTCCGGGTGTAAACATCACCAAGGCTACCGGACGTACCAATGGTGCAATTGATATCGAAATCCGTGGTAAGTCCTCAATCAACTCGAGTCTTACACCTCTTTATGTAGTAGATGGAGTTCAGACAAGTGATATCTCCTTCCTCAACCCGCAGGATATCGAGCGTGTTGACATCCTTAAGGATGCATCCTCAACTGCTATTTATGGTTCTCGTGCTACTGCAGGTGTGATCTTGGTGACCACTAAGAGCGGTACAAATGTAAGCAAAGGGACAAAGGCAAAAATCTCTTATGATGGTTACTATGGTATCAGCCATGCTACCCGTTGGCCTCAGTTTATGGATGGTGAGCAATTCTATCGTTATCGTGTAGGAAAGTTTGTGCAGCCTGCTAATGGTACAGGTGCTTTTGATGCTCCTCAGCCTGTATATGGAATGCTTCCAGCTGACCTTGGTCTTGGACAGGCGTTGCTTCAGAAAGTAGGTGGCGACTGGGAATCACCATACGTTCTTAAGGAGATGCTTGCTAATGACGCAACTTATTTCTGGCCCGGTCTCGTGACTCAGGATGGTCATCAGCAGAACCACTATCTGTCAGTGTCAGGAGCAAGTGAGGCTGTAAATTATCACTTCGGCCTTGGCTACGAGAATGTTAAGGGTCTATATAAAGGTGATAGCAAATCAAACATATCCTTCAAAGGAAGTGTTGATGCTAAGATCAACAAGGTGATCAACGCAGGTTTCAACTTCAATATTGCTCAGATCAACAATACATATGCTGATGGAGATGCCATTGGACAGGCATATCGTGTTAACCCTTTCATGATTCCCTACGATGAGGATGGCAACACATATCACTATCCAGGCGACAAGACAACACTTGGTACTGATACCCATCAGTTCTCAGCTTTCCTTAACCCTCTGGATCGCATGAAGAACTCGGTTCAAAAACGCAAGACTTATCGCCTTCTCGGTAACATTTATGTTCAGTTCAACATCATCAACGGTCTTTCATTCAAGACTACGATCTCTCCGACTTATACAGCGTACAGAAATGGTGATTATGTCGGTATAACTAATCCGTCATCTGCAACAGAGCCACCTAAGACCTGGAATGATGGAGATACTCGTCAGGCTACAGTAGAGAATAAAACAAGTTATGGCTGGACTTGGGATAATATCTTAAGCTATGTCCGTTCGTTTGGCGACCACTCTATCAATGCAATGGCTCTTTATTCTGCCGAAAAGAATAACTCCGAAAACTACAAGCAGGTAGCTGTCAGCCCAATTGAGTCTACCCTTTGGTGGAATATGGGAACCGGTACAAGCGGAGAAGCTTCAGTTGGCTCAGGATTTTCTCAGTTGTCAATGGAGTCTGTAGCACTCCGTGCTAACTATTCTTGGAAGAGCCGTTATATGGTTACCGGTACTGTACGTTGGGATGGATCATCAAAATTTGCAAAAGGTAACCAATGGGGTTGTTTCCCTTCAGTCGCATTGGCTTGGAACATTGCAGAGGAAGATTTCCTCCAGAAGTGGTGGCTCAACAATTTGAAACTTCGTGCCAGCTATGGTGTTACAGGTAATAACAGCGGTATTGGTAACTACGCTACTATCGTAGGTGTCTCAACTTCAGGCTTCTATCCTTTTGGTGGAACATATGTTGATGGTTACTTCCCATCGGGTATTGTAGACCGTGATCTCCGTTGGGAGCAATCTCATGAGTTTAATATCGGTCTTGATTTCGGTTTCCTTAACAACAGAATCGTTGGATCATTTGAATGGTATCATAAGAAATCAAAAGATCTTCTTTACCAAGTTGATTTGCCAGCTGAAACAGGCACAGATAAAATGACCACAAATATTGGTTCGGTAAGGAACACTGGTGTCGAGTTCTCCTTGACAACAACAAATATTGACACCCGCGATTGGACATGGACCACTACATTTAATATTGCTCACAACGATAATAAGGTGCTTCAGATCAATGGCGTATCTGACCAGATCATTGGAAGCAACGCCTCAGGCTGTCTTTTCGTAGGTCGCCCTGTCAACAATGTCTATGCTTATGCATGGGATGGCATAATTTCAGACAAGAATATGATTGTCCCTGATACTCAGATTGCTCGTGAAAAGGGTCTTACACCAGGCACTACAATGAGAGAATGCGATTACTATTACACTTGCTACGGTTCTGCAGAAGGTCAGCCTCTTATCCGCGACGTGAATGGTGATGGCAAATGGAATGATGAAGACCGTGTAATATTTAATGGCAATCCAAAGTTTACAGGCTCTATCATCTCTAACCTTACTTATAGACTTCCGAAGAAAGGTGGCGCCATTGATTTTGGCTTCTCAATCTATGCAAAGCAAGGCTATACGGTAGCATCTTCCTTTATGGGTGGTGACTCATTTGACTTGCACGACCGTGGCCGTGGTAAGGTAATGATGGATAGCTATATACCGGCTGGTATGCTGGTAGATGCAGATGGTGTCCGTGCAGATGGCACATTCATCAATCCCGTATATCAGACCCAAACTCACTATGGCACATGGCCTATTGTGAATTCCGGAAATAATGATGGCCTTGGCCCATCCGGAACTCCTTTTGGTCTTGGGACTGACACCAAGTTCTGTGCCCGTCAGGTGACAGATGCATCATTCTGGAAAGTGCAGCACATATCACTTGGCTATGAATTCTCTAAGCAGATCATCGAAAAGATCGGATGCAGTAAACTCCGTCTGTATGTAAACATATCTAACCCATTTGTATGGTCTAAGTATAAAGGCTTCGATCCTGAATGGGCAAACGCATCAAGCGGTAACGATGGTCCAAGCACAATCACTTACGAGTTCGGTGCAAACATTACATTCTAATCTTTCAATGTGTATATAATGAAAAGTCTAAAATATTCAATTTTCGGGTTGAGCGTAGCTCTTCTTATGACCGGATGTTCGGATTTCTTGGATTATAAGAATCTCTCCAATCCGGACGATGCGGAGAAGTATTTTCCAGAGCACGCTGATCAGATACGTCCTGTTGCATATGCTGCAGTGAGAGATATTGCAACCCAAATCGATCTGCTTGATCAAGCCGGCGACCTTTATATAAATCCACGTGGAGCTGACGATGGAACATTCTCAATGTTTCTTACTACTCCCGATAATGGAACAGTTAATTCTTTCTATAAGAATGTTTCCAGAGTAATTAGCAAAGCTAATTGTATGATTTACTATGCAAATGGAGAAGCAACTCTTACTGCTGAGGGAAAATTCCTTCGTGTGCTTGGGTATTACTACCTTACACAGCAGTTTGGTCCGGTACCTTACGTTGACTGGTATGTGCAGAATGCATTGCGTGATTACCCAAGAATGCCTTTGGATGAACTATATGGGAAGCTTCTTGCGGACTGTACGGACCTTTATGAGAATTCTCCTCTTCCCGAGCAAAATCACCAGGGTAGCGCAAGCAAGCAGGCTGTAGCCGCAATTGCAGCAAAAATTGCTCTCGCTGCTGCATGGGATCTTGACACAGAACTTGTAGATGCCGCTAAGGGTACTTATACAGTGAAGAGCACTGCTCGCTTCAAAGAGGCTGCTGCTTGGGCAGAGAAGGCCATCATGGGCATAGAACTCACAATGCCGTTTGCAGAGAAATGGGCATGGAACAATGAAGGAAATGCTGAGGAAATTTTCTCTGCTCAGTGGGATAGAGACGGCTATCCCGGTGATAAGGCAAAGGGTGGACATTCTTTGATGTATAACTACACTGCATTTACCGACAACTGTCTTCTTACAGGTGTTAAAGGAAATGGTTCCGGTGGTACAAATATGATGTCGGCAAAATCTGCAAGCCTTTTCGAAAAGGGTGACGAACGATTTGAAGGTACCTTTATGACCACGATCTATAATGCTCCTCGCATGCTAGATGAAAAGGGTAATCCTAATAATGCTGTGTGGGAAGAGGGATATATGGCATGGTATAATGCTACTCCAGAAGATCAGGCAAAGATGCCGATCGCTCTCCGATTCTACGCTCCCGGCACTACTGTAGCTGAGGCAGAAGCAGATATCCGTCAGTTGGTAGCTGAAGGACGGGCTAAAAAGTTTGCTGCCAATACTTATGGTGTAAACCAACCATTTGCTGCTATTATCTCCGGCACAGATGTTATAAAGTGGGAATTTAACACAGCTGGCACTATGCCATCCAAGACTACAGTAGAATTCACTGAATTCATGAAGACTGCCGGTAACAATGGTGTTAGTGTAAAAAAATATGACGATCCGACTTCAGGAGCAGTTACCGCTAATCAATGCTATCGTGATATCCCGTTGCTTCATGTCAGTGAGATGTATCTTGTGGCTGCGGAGGCATATCTTCTTGCAGGTGATGAAACATCATCCTTGGCAAAGATTAATGCAGTAAGAAAGAGAGCTGGACTTCAGGATCTTGCATCTTTCGGTGCATATGAGGCTCCTTATGTAACAGGTATGAGCTTCGTATTCGTGCCTCTTGATCTCATTCTTGATGAACGTGCCCGTGAGTGCTATGCTGAGCGTACAAGATACTATGATCTTCGTCGTACCAAGCAGCTTGTAAGATACAATCTTGAGTTTAGCCGCTTCATGAACAGTGTTAGCAAGATGAGTAATGCACAGGGTCAGATTAAGTGGTATCGTCCCATACCTCAGTCTGAAATAGATAATAATACCGGTTTAACATCTGTTGATCAGAATCCTGGCTACTAAATTTCAAAAAATAAAGAAAGATGAAAACTATATATAAAGCATTATTCATTTGCCTGACTGTGGTGATTGGACTCACCGGTTGCAGTAAAGATGAAATCCCTCCTACAGGGCCGCAAGATAATGCAGAAAAGCTTGCAGTCGGTACTTATGTAGGAGAGTGGACAAGAGTCAATCTTGAAACTAATGCAGTAGAAACCGGTTCCGGGTCTATCACATTCTCCACAGATGAAGAACATGGCAATAACGTATCAGTGATGACTTTGGAGAGTGCTACTGTGGAACTTGGTGTAAATGCTGAAACCTCAGTATGCAATATCACTCGTCTGAATTCAGGAGAATTAGTATATTACAATATGGTGAAAGCTAATCCATTTGGAATGACTTTTACTGGACGTATATCACCTGAAGGAGTAGCAACTATGGACTATAATAAGATAGTTCGTAGCGGTCGTCGCGAGGTAGAATTCAAATATTCTTTTACAGGGACAAAACAGTAAATAACATAAGACTGCGGCAAGTCAAGTCCGTCTTGCCGCAGTTAACAAATAAACAATACTAACAATCTAAACTATTTAAAAATGAAGAAATCATTACTTCTACTTTCATTTGCTGCTATGGCTAGCATGGCAAGTGCAGATGTCGTTGTTGTCATGACATCAGGTGAAGAACTCGATGCAGCTGAAATTAATGGTTCTGTTGCTCCCGGTGGTGTTATATTTGCAGAAAACGAGGCTGCCGGTTCGATCGCTACTGCGTATGAGGACACATGGAAATCTGCAAATGCTTACGGCCATTATAGAGATGTAACTGTAGATGGTGAAGCAATCACTCTCGGTAAAGGTGCAGTAGGTAATACAAACCCAACTTTTGTAAGCTATCAGGAAGGCGTAATGAGTGCAGGTGCTGTATTTGAGATCAAAGCAAACGCTGATGGATGGATTACTGTGTTTGGTAATCTGAATCCTAACAAGCAGTATGTGGTGTTCGAAAATAAGACCGGTGCACTTCCTTACACATTGGGTATGGCCGGTTGGGTAAATTGGGATAAAACTAATAAGGTCGGTACTGGTTTTTATTCCTATGCATACACACTCCCAACTCAGACTTCAGGTGAGGACGAGGGATACATTGACTTCAATGCTTCCGATGCCTCAAAATATTTTATTGTGGCTACAAAACAGAAAAAGGATGAAGCTGGATTGCTGCTTTGGGAAAATAAAGTTACACATGAAATTGTTTCAGCTAAAAAGAATCCTACTGTAAAGGACGATCCGGATCAGCAGTATATAGGTGTAATGGAAGAAATCCCAGGTCAGAACAAGCCACAGTTCCCATATTTAGTTGCTGGTTATGAGTCAGCACCTGCTGAAAGCACAGGTTTCTTGACTTTCAATGTTCTTAAGGGTAATACATACTATTATTCTGCTCTTGGCTCAAAAGTTGGATGCGGTGGTTTTGTTTACACTGATGGTGAAACAGCTCCTGTTATTACTTTTGCAGAAACAGAAACACTTCCTGAAGTAACATTTAACCCGGGTCAGGATCCAATTGTTGCCGGTGTAGAGGCTATCTCTGCTGCAGCAGCTGATGGCGCTATCTACAACATGATGGGTGTTCGTGTAAATGACGACGCTAAGGGTATCCTTATCCAGAATGGTAAGAAGTTCATCCGCAAGTAATCATTTTAATGCGTAGTGCGTAATGCGTAATTCGTAGTGCGTAATGCAACTAAAAGAAAGGCGACTTCTTCGGAAGCCGCCTTATTTCTTACAATCTATAGCGAGCCTGAGGCTCTTCCACCAAAACAAACATTGCCTTAGGGGATTTGCTTTCGAAAGGATTCTGAGTGATTATTTGAAGTCGATGCCGAAGCGGGCTGCTATGAATGTGTAGTTGGTGGTTTCGCTTCCGGATTGGGTGAGGAAGATGCCTTCCCCTTTATAGAATTTTCGAGTAAATCCTCTAACCGTGATGCCTACGCCTAAGTTGAAGTTTAATTTCTTGTGCATCTGGAAACTATATCCGAGGGTCGGAGAGAGATAGAGGCCTCCTGATTTAGCCCCGTCGTAGTAGTAGCCGGCTCTTAAATCGATATATGGAGTGACTTTACCAAATTTTCCATCATACCTCACGTCGGCATATATAGGAAGCATCTTATCGTAGGATGGGAAAGATGTGGAGAGCAAAAGGCCACCTCCTACATACCAATTAGGGGTGAATTGGTAGCCATGGGTGGTTGCAAGGCCGATAAACCATAGGTCTGCATGTCCGTAATGTCCTTTGTATTGGGTGGGATAATAGGTGCTTCCGATTGCATTGTCCCAGTCTATAAATCCGCGGTAGCCACGTGCGAGGTCTCTGGCATATGCTGTTATAGCAAGCATTAGGCAGCAAGCCATTAGAATCAATTTGTTTCTCATAATGTCTTATTTTGGGTTAGTAAATATAGGTAATTCAGATTCCAAAAGCAAATTTAATAATAAAAACTTAAAAACAAAGCATATTTATCAAAAAATGATGCAATGAATTAGTTTTGATGGGCCTCAACGTGGATGGCTTTGCTTCGCCGCCTTTTCCCACGATGTGGCTGATGGGATGCGGATCTTTTATTTTGGTTGCTTGGATTAGTTCGAGTTTTACAAACCAAGTTTACTTGTTTCTTCTTGTGTATATAAAATTTATTGTTTATATTTGCAAATGAATTAAAAAGTTGTGTAATCATGCCAGAAATATTTCGATTTTTCGGATTTTCATTTTTCTTCTATAGTAAGGAGCATGAGCCTCCACATATTCATGTTGAAGGTAATGGTGCGATGGCTAAATTTGAATGGGATGGATCCGGGTTTATTTTGAAAGAAAAATACAATCTAAAGGCAGGTGATTTTAAAAAGATTAAACTTGCAATAGATGAAAATGCCGACTTAATCATCAGAAGATGGAATGAATATTTTAATTAATGACTCAACTTTCGCAATCTCTTAAATATCTCACGTGGAGATCGCAGAGGAGCAGAGGGTTCTTAATTAGCTTCGGGATGAATAATTCGCATTGGTTTAGAGGAGGATATACATAGATAAGTTAACCCTAATAAATTAAAAAAAAATTTTTATTATGAAGATCGTGGAGATTTGGTTTGATTTAGATAATATTTATGGTAAAGATGAAAGTGGGAATGTCTACCGCCAGTCTTTGCTTTGGTATCCTCGTCTTAAAGAGGCAAGTGAAGAACAGAGAAGAAAGTATACCACTGGACTTGCGGGGTTCCATTGGAGAGAATTAGATGAGGATATTAGTTTTGAAAGCTTTAAATATGAGGATGCGGAACCTACTCCTATGCAACGGTTTTTTCTTACACATAAAGAAATAAACATTTCAGAATTTGCAAAATCTTTTGGGTTTAATGCGTCTTTGCTGAAGAGCTATATCAATGGATTTAAGAAACCGACTGCAGAATTTGAGAAGCTTATACTCTCAAAGCTAAATAAGTTAGGGAAAGAATTAACTGCGGCTTCATTTTAACTAAAAAAGCAGCCCGTTGAGGCTGCTTTATTCATTTTTTATGGAGAAACTCTGTGGCTTTCTCCTTTATGTTTTCAATAACTTCCTTTCCTTTTTCAGTCTTGGCAAACTCCTGAACTTTCTCTACGACTTCCTTTACGTTCTTGTCGTTCATAAGGCTCGCAGCCTTGCTGGTGATGTCTTCAAACATAGTTGTGTGTTTTAGGGTGAATAGATGTCTTTAAAACACGCAAATCCCATTTTGGTTTAAGCCATATGAGTTTTTCCTTGTCGGAGATGTCGCCTGGAGACTATATTTGGGCAAGCAGAGGAAGCTCCCCTGAGTTGTCAATCACCCTGACGGGGATGCCTGAAGCGGCTATCAGCTGTTCTTCTTCAAGCTGGCTCTCCATCCTCTTTAGGATGGCGGCTTCATCGAGGGCATCGCGCACTTTGATGCGTTCTATACGTGCCTCTTCCGAGGCTGTCACTATCCATATCTCATCGCAGAGCCGTGCCAATCCGGACGAGGCAACGATTGCCGACTCTACGAAGCATCGTCCTTTTCCGGAGGCAGTCATCGCATCATGCCATGCCGCCACATCCTCACGAACGAGCCGATGCACAAGCCCATTGAGCCAAAGCCGCTCCTCATCGCTACCGAAAACCCTCTGCGCCAGCATCGGGCGGCATATCGGGCCTCCCTCGGGGCAGACTGCGTCTCCATATCGAAGATTCAGAGCAGAGAGCACCTCCTCCGATCCATTCATAATAAGCTTAGCCTCCCGATCGCAATCATACACGGCCTCTCCCCGAAGCCTAAGCACCCGGCTCACCACCGATTTCCCACTGCCGATCCCCCCACAAATCCCTATAATCATAAAATTCAAAATAATTCAAAAAAAACTCTTCCATAGCTTTAAGCAAGCTCTATCAA
>CAYNPB010000016.1:0-1265 GCA_964399005.1 uncultured Sangeribacter sp. | reverse complement strand
AATCGAGCCAAAGGCTCTCACACCTAAACAAACCCTCCCTCTTCCAAAAGCTCCCCATGCTCCCCAAATTTCCCTGTTTGTTCAGGTGTGAGAGCCTTCGGCTCGATTAGATTCAATTTCTTTTTTTGGGGAATTAAACTTGTCGGAGCATATATACTCTGCCAAAGCATTCATATCCAAGCACGCATCTCTCGATACTTTCTTTTTCTTATCTGGTTTCTTCAAACCCTCCAGAATAGAGGCTCTCCTCTTCCTGCTCTCATTTACAGCCTCTAAAGAGCAGTCAATCTTGTCTTCCTCAAAAGGTGCAAGAATCAGCAACTCCCCATTTGCACATCTATAAAAATCTCTATACGCTGGTTTATATGGTGGTGGAGGAAGAGGCTTATCGACTATTAATATAACTCGACCTCCAAATTTCTCTATTTCTTCTCTTATCCTTTTTTCACCCTGAGCTATAAATGGAGAAACCAGCACTCCCCCTGAATATGATCTATGTAGCCATTTTTTCTGCAGCTCATCTCTTTCTTCATCAGTATATCTCTTATGGATTATTACTGCATCTCTAAAAGGATTCTTTAAAAGAAAAAGATTGCCATAGCCCGTATAAAGCTTACCCTGAATCCTTATGCAATCGCACCTTCTAAAATTATCAGGATTCGCTTTCTTAATTGCCAACCGATAAGGATTCTCTCTAATATATCTATAAATATCATCCAGTTTCCTATTGATGGATAGAATCTTATCATTAAAGCCGGCTTGAAATGCAGAAAAGCCGACTTTAAGGCGGAGTTCATTCTTAAATGCTGAGATATACTTTCCCAAGTGCAAGGGAGTTCTTTCCTTAATAAAAATTAGGAAATGGATATGATCCGGCATGATTATATATTGCATCAAATCCGTATTAGGGATGAGAGAGGGTATTCCCTTTATTACGCGCAAAATACTTTTGCCTAATTCCGAATATACAATATATGGACTATTTGGAGACCCAACAGGAATGCGCCAATCTCCGGACAACTCACCGAAAGAGGGGGCATAATTTTTTTTATTTATTGTTATCAGGTATATGCTCCTGGAATGATAGTCGTGCCACCAGGCCCTTTTGTTATGCCGATTTTTCATATTCCTATATAATTGAATGCATCTCTTGAAATCGAGCCGAAGGCTCTCACACCAAAACAAACACTTTCTCTTGCAAAAAGCTTGGGCCCTATTTCACTTTTTGCTCATGAAATCGAGCCGAAGGCTCTCACACCAAAACA
>CAYNPB010000015.1:0-29151 GCA_964399005.1 uncultured Sangeribacter sp. | reverse complement strand
GCCACCGCCAAAGAAAAAGACAAAATCCTCAAAAACCTCAACTTCCAAAAGACAGGCAAAGGCTACGAAAAGAAATCCATAGGCCACACCACCACCTGCACCCCCTCCACCAACGGCACATTGCTCTTGACCAAGGGCAAGACAAGCCCTTCAGCCCCCTAAAATCAGCCCCTCCATTCTCTCCCAAATCACCCGATTGTGATGCGAACGCAGTGAGCATTCCAAATCAAAATCCAATCAAAAGTTTGTCCCCCGCCAAGCCGCTTGCGGCTTACCACACCACGCCAAATCCATTCTACTCTCCAATTAATACATCATCATATACTCAGCGACTGGCAAACCCGGAGGCCCTCAAATCCACATTTCATACAGATTCCCCTCCGCTTTGCCATCCTTCATTATATCACTTGAAGCTTAATAAAAGAATTTGAAAAGCCTCCTATGCAACCAATAAAACTAAATCAGACTTTAGGCTTCTACGAGCCTGGTTTCTTCAAGCTATACATTGCCACCCTCAATCCTATCGATTTGAATCGTCTCTCCAGAACCGAGTTGGCAACATTTGTGCATGAATACACCCATTTCCTTCAGGATTTTACTACTGTCATAGGATTGCAGAATATTTTTGTTCTAATAGAGTGGTTAAGATTGTATGTAACAAAAACCTACAAGCATAGGAAATTGCCAATTCCCGCAAAATTTCGGAACCAAGCTATAGAAGCCAACACTACATTGACAAATGCTGCATATGGATCAGCTCCTCATCCTGACTTAGATCAGATTTCACATCTCCAAAATATTAGTCTTGTCCAGACCATTCCTGAGAATATTATAAGGAATTATCCAGACCTCTCCACTTTTCGAGCTTTGAAAGCCGAAGCTTTTACACCGAATGGAAGCTCGTATAATATCGAAATTGGCACGCTTGCTGTAATGGAGAGCATGAGCCACCTTGCAGAAGGATTGATGGGTCTACCCGTTACCAACTCTCCTGACTATCCTTACAATACAATAAGATTGTTGGCTAACGCAATATGCCCGACAAGAAATTTGTGCGACGAGAGTCTGTTTGCATTGTGCGATGTCGCTTTGCAGTGTTCAGTGCCAGGAAAATCCATGCATGAAATGCTGATTGGAATTGAAAACGGCGCATATCCGACTCCTGCAAATGGATATGACGTTTATAATTTTTTCAGACCTGTATTTCAACCATGGTTTGCACAAGATGACAAATCACTACTCCTGCAGGCTTACGATCATCTGAGAAAACTGGTGCATGGCCCAATGGGAGAGCAATTCGAAGTATGGGTTGACAACATCTTCTCCTTTGCCATCCAAGCTCGCCAAAACAATCCCGCTTTCCTAATAGATGCTTTTAGAGCCAGAACAAATTACATCAACATAGTAAACAGAATAGGCACACCTCTGATGGTTAATGCAGTGGAACATTATTCTAAAGTTCCTGTAAATTTTGGTAGAAACTTTCCCTATGACAAGGATGTAGAATTTTTCCCTGCAATAAAATATATCCTATTTTTATTCGACACAGGAGCCATAGAATGCCCGATGAAAGAATGGTGTGAATCGTCAGGTATTCCAACCGACAATCTCTGTATTACGAATCCTCCCGGACGCAGCGATATCAAAAAATATCCCGAACTATGTCCCGTAGGCGGACTTTGGCGAAGCTGGAAACTGAGTCGCTATCAACTAAAAAGACAAACACTTTTTCGCAGAATCTGCAAATAATCTGAGACTTTGATCTCAGTCCAAATTAATACTCTGATAACCTCAAATAATTAACACCATATTCTCCCTCCTCAACCATGCACAAAATAATAATACTAAAGAATCCACACTCCTTGGGTTTCGCTAATTAACATCAAAGGCCAATACGCCCTTGGTCGGGTACATTTATCGATAGACTTCTCCTATAAGTAATCATTATCTAAGTAATTATTATCGCACTATGATTAAAGATGAAAATGAAATAATCGTTTATGTCCTATCTCGCATTAATTATGGCGATAGCGTAAACTCCGATTATATTCTGGATTTCAGACTAAAAAAAGATTATGATCTTTACCAAAGAGCCTTTGGTAGAAATCAAGAAGATACCGAAGGAGTAGTTTCGAATTTTGAAAATCCTGATGAAATTCCTTTCCGCCTATCGATAACACCCTCCCTCATACGCTTAAATAATGTTCCTCCTAGAGAGTCTGGTTCACGCTTTCGGGAATATTCCTTCTATCGTCTGAATATGCAGGCTCTGAAGGAAGCAGCCTTTATATCATTGCATGGCATAGGGCTGTTTATTGGCGAATATGATTTTCAAGGAAGGCTGTTTAGTGACAATCAGATGCCATTACTTCCTAAACTACATGCATTATCTTCCGACGACTTGAAAGTCATACCCAATCCGGCAAACCAAAATTATTTACCATCCAAGCGTCCCAATATTTTCACCATACAAGTCAGAGATGTCGGACAAGGAAATTGGAATGAAGTATTATGTGATGCTAAATATGATATCATCTATGATATTGGTACATCTATATATGCGAGTGAGGATGACTTTAGAAACCTTATATCAAGCAGATATGCCTTTTATAAACACTCCAAGCCAGTATTGGTCCTCTCCCACTGGGATGCAGACCATATCAACTGCTTATCTGTCTTCAGTCAAAAAGAATTAAGGGAATGTTTCTCTAAGGTATTTTGCATGAATCAGATAAAAAGCATGCTTGCCCATCAGATTTATGAGAACCTATCGAAAGCATTTCAAAAGGATTTATTTTGTTTTGAACCATACAAAAAGCAGACCTCTGATGGGGAGCGGAGACTCGAACTCAATAATTATGCCTCGATATATATTGGAAGAGAAAGCCGGAACATTAATTATTCAGGAATGAGTCTTTTTATAAAAGGAAAGGATGGATCAGCTAATCTTACGGGGGATATCAAGTTAATCCAGGCATATGATGCCTTCCAAGAAGAAAGGAAACGGAATTTGAAGCTTCCTAACCATATACTTGTTGCTCCTCATCATGGAGGAAGGTATAGCACAGGGAAAAAAGTATATGCGGACCCAACCCGTCAGGTCGCTATCTCAGTGGGATCACGAAACCATTATGGACATCCGGAAGAAAGTATGCTTCAACTCTACGAAAAAATTTCATATGGGAATGTTCATCGTACTGACTTGCACAAAGAATACAAATTCGATTTTTCGTAAAAGAAAATCTTCGAGGTGAACTATACTTTTCAATTCATAATTGATTATTCATCATTTATCATTGAAATAAGTCTCAGTGGTAAAAAATATAATAGATAAAATTCTAATCAAGCTACTTATGCCGATGCGCATCTGCGCTTTTACGCTTACATACTATTATAGAATTTTGGAAAAAACCAACTTTCTAAATTAACTGTCTAGCCGTTTAATATGAAATCGATATCAGCTAAATATAAAAGACTAGGTAAAAATACATTTTTTATATTTCTTGGAAATATAGGCCCAAGATTAATTTCCTTTGTATTAATGCCATTTTATACTTTCTGGTTATCTGAATTAGATTTTGGTATTCAAGATATTCTTTTAGTTTATAGCGTTCTGCTAATTCCTTATGTAACATTAGGAATGTATGAAGCAGTATTTGTTTTTCCTAAAGGAAAGAATAGAGAAGAGCAAAACTCATATTTTACAACCTCAATTATTGTTGTAATTACAATGCAGTTTATTCTTGGGGTTATATTAGCATTAACGCCAAAATCATTGATTAGTACTTTGCTTCCTGATAAATTGATTGATTATGAATGGTTGCTATATTTACTGATTTTGATTGAATCTTATCAACGGTTATTGCAATCGTTTACTCGTGGAATTGACAGAATGAAAGTGTTTAGTATCACGGGAATTGTCTATGCAGCAGTTATGTTGGTCCTTTCTTTATGTCTAGTACCAAAATATGGGTTAAACGGATATTGGATAGCCTTGCTAAGTGCAGATTTATTATCTGTTGTATACACTTTTATTGCAATAAAAGGTTGGACTTATATAAAAGGTTATAGAAATTTCAATAAAAATTTAAAAGAGATGTTGAATTTTTCTATTCCATTGATTCCAAATGCAACTATGTGGTGGATAATTAACTCAGTAAATAGACCATTGTTGATTGATAAAGTTGGACTTGATGGTGTAGGTCTATATTCGGTTGCAGGCAAATTTCCATCGATTATTAATTTATTATTTACAATATTTTTCAGTGCTTTTCAAATATCGGCATTGGAAGAATATGGAAAAGATAGATTTAATCAATTTTATACTTCAATTTTCATCGGTATTCTTTGTCTCCAAATAATCATTACAGTAATATTCGAATTATTTGGAGACGTAGTATTCCATCTATTCATTGATGATAAATTTTATGTAGCAATTAAATACCTGCCTATACTTTGTCTTGGTGTTAGTTTATCCAATATGGCGTGTTATGTTGGTATCCCTTTTACAGTCGTTCATAAAACAAAATATTTCCTTTATTCAGCTATAGTTGGGGCCATAATAGCTGTAGTAGTAAACATTATAATCATACCTTATTGGGGAATTATGGGAGCCTGTATTTCAATTATCCTATCTCAGATAGGGATGGGATTATATAGATATGTGAAAGCGTATAAATATGCACATTTTGAACAACCGAGGAATTTATTATGTATAATGCTAGTCTTTTTTAGTATTGTAATGATGTATTATTTTATTCAAAATATTATATATAGGAATATATGTATTATAGGTTGTATTTTAGTTCTGATTTATACTAATAGATACAAAATGGTTAATCTATATAGAATTATAAGATTAAGATAATGTATAAATGCATAATGATGCAAAATGTAATGATTGACTTATGCTATAATATTTATATACTTGTCCAATCACTTAGTTTGTAGGCTCGAAAAAAATAGCAGTAACTTTGCGGTCGTTAACTACTTGCTTCAGCTTGAGTAATTACTCGGTAACAATAATGAAAACGGACAGTAATGATAACACATTCAAGGTACCGAACAACCGATTAAAATAAAGATAAAAATCGTAGTTTAATAGCTACGATATATTGAAAACAAATGATTTATATACCAATTACCTCAAAATATGCAATTGGATAGATACAACAAAAAATCGAGAAAAATATTATTGCAATATTATATGCTGCAAAATGTATAAATTCTTGAAAATTACTGATGTGAAATTACAGATTATAATGAATGCTGCTATAATTTTATCGGGGGGGATGGGTACACGTGTCGGTGCTAATATTCCAAAACAATATATAGAAATCGGAGGGAAAAGTATCCTTGAATATTCCCTTGAAAATTTTTTTAGTTCTAAGAATATTAATATCCTTGTGATTGTGGTTTCCCCCGAATGGCGAGACTATGTAATGAATTTTGCTCCTAAAGGGAATTTCAAGAATAAGACAATTTTGTATGCCGAACCAGGTTATACCAGGCAATTATCTATCCTTAATGGACTGAATGTACTTGAAGAAAGTGGATATGACGTAAATAAAGTCATAGTACACGATGGGGCTAGACCGTTAGTCTCTTTAGAACTAATTGATCAATGTCTGGATGCATGTAATGGACATTTTCAAGGCGTAATGCCCGTACTTCCAGTAAAGGATACTGTATATATGAGTAAAGATGGGTTAGTAATAGACACCCTTCTTGATCGCAACACTCTATATGCGGGTCAAGCTCCAGAAGCTTTTATGTTCCAACCTTATTACAAAGCTCATCAGGAATTATCTTATGATGAATTATTACGTATTAATGGCAGTTCAGAGTTAGCTTTCTTAAATGGGTTGAATATAAAACTAATTCAAGGTGACCCCAATAATTATAAAATTACAGATTCATCAGATTTAGATCGTTTTAAAGTAAATCATCAATGAAAGCAAGTATATTGTATGGAATTGGAGATCTCAGATACGAAGATATGCCAAAACCAATAATCAAAGATAATGAAGTTTTAGTTAATGTCAAAGCATGTGGAATTTGCGGTTCAGACGTGAACAGAGTATTAAAAACAGGAACATATCGTTTCCCGACTGTCATTGGTCATGAATTTTCTGGGATGGTTGTAGAAACTAACGAGAATAATAAGGAGTTATTGGGAAAACGAGTCGGTGTATTTCCATTGAAACCGTGCTTTGAATGCACTCAATGCATGTTGAAAAACTATGAAATGTGTTCAAATTATGATTATCTAGGATCTAGGAGTGATGGAGGTTTTGAAGAGTACGTGGCTGTTCCCGTTTGGAATTTGATAGAGATCCCCGATTCCGTTTCTTTTGAAGAAGCTGCTATGCTTGAACCTATTTCTGTTGCAATTCACGCATTAGAACGAGCTGGAGACATAGCAGGAAAGACCGTTGCTGTATTCGGACCTGGTCCAATTGGAAATATTCTCCTAAAAGTTGCTAAAATAAAGGGTGCATCCAAGGTAATAATGATAGGCCGAACAAATGAGAAATTAAAATTCTCTTCAAGTTTAGGTGCTGATAAAGTGTTAAATTCAGATAATCAAGATATAAAAAAGGAAATTGATAAAATCAGCTCTGAAGGAGGGGTTGATATAATTGTAGAAGGGACAGGCGCGGCGAAATCAATTTCATCTTGTATAGAAATAGCAAAAAGGGGAGGAACTATTATTCTTATGGGAAATCCTTTGGGAAACGTAGAGTTAAGTAAAGATACTTATTGGCAAATATTACGTTATCAATTGACATTAATCGGAACATGGAATTCAAGTTTTGGCAGAAATCATGATGATTGGGAAAAGGCAGTAACTTTATTGTCTTCCGGAAAACTTGATGTTTCTAGGCTTATTTCCCATAAGTTAAAATTCAATGAATTACTTAAGGGTCTTGAGATTATGATGGATAAAAATACATTCTCTCAAAAAGTTATGTTAGTCAATCGCTAAGAGATAAATAAATTTTAGCAGGAATGAATATGGAAGGGAAATTATCAGTCTCGTTAATGTGTGGGGACTTACTCCACATAGAAAAGGAATTAAGGATATTTGAAAAACAGAAAGTTGACTATATTCATATAGATGTGATGGACTCAAAATTTGTACCAAACCTTACGTTTGGTCCTGATATGGTAAATGCTATAAAGAGAGAGACTAATACTCCTCTCGATATACATTTGTTGGTTGAGAGTCCCAGAGTAATTATAAGGTCTTTTGATATTGGAGAAAAAGATATTGTTACGATACATGCTGAGTGTAAGGAGAGTATCATGGAGAATGTCGCATTTGTTAAGCAACGCGGAGCGAGATTCGGTCTCGCACTTAATCCTGATACAACAATAGAGGAAGTAAAAAAGTACCTTCCCTATGTAGATGTGATTTTACTTATGCTGATAGTGCCTGGTTTTTCAGGAAGCAAAATGATCCATGGTATGATGGAGAAGGTTGAGGAAACAAGACTCTATCTTGATAAGCTTGGATATAAAAATATTGAGATTAGTGTCGATGGAAGTGTAAGTTGCGAGAGAGCTAAAATTTTAAGAAATAAAGGAGCCTCGATATTTGTGGGAGGCACTGCTGGTATATATAGAGAGGGAAAAGATTTAGATACAACAATTCCAATTTTTAAAAATCAAATAAAATGAAAAAATTCGGTCTTCTTGTAACTGGTCCTTTGGGTTCTGATAAAAATATAGGGGACTATATTCAGAGTCTGGCGGCTAAACAATTCTTACCCGATGATGTGGAGATTGAATATATTGAGAAAGAGAATATCTCAAGCTACTCAATAGATAAGAAAGTAAAATGCATAATGAATGCCTGGTATATCTGGCATCCAGAAAATTGGCCTCCGAAAGAGAGTTCAATTGATCCTTTGTTAACATCAGTCCATATTTCTCCCATAGTTGCTACCGCTATGCTACAGAATGGGGGGAAAGAATATTTCATAAAGCATGGTCCTGTGGGTTGTAGAGATACGGGAACAGCTCAAATATTACAAAAATATCAAATTCCGAATTTTTTTTCAGGATGCTTGACCTTGACCTTGGGAAAAACTTATAAGCACAATGTTAATGCAAGCGATATAGTGTTTGTTGATCCATGTTTTACACCTATGCGTTATAAAACTAAATCAAAAACGATCTACTATCCTAAAACGATTATTAAATCTCTATTTTATTTTCTTAAATCTCATAAAAAAATATCAATTCTATCAAAGAAAGAATTCTTTAAAGGACGGGTAAAATTACAGACATATTATAATGCTTCTGTATTTTATCATTCATATTCAAAATTATTTGATGATGATGTGCTTCTCAATGCAGAATATCTTTCGCACATGATTCCTGTTGATGGTCGGACCACTCATGAAGATTTGTTAAAAAAGTCTGACGAGTTACTAAATAAATATTCTAATGCAAAATATGTAGTCACAAGTAGAATTCATTGTGCGCTTCCATGTTTAGGCATTGGAACACCTGTAATATTTGCTCTAGATAACGTTATGGAGGATAAAGGTATTGCTCCGGGGCGTTTTGGAGGATTACTTGATTTTTTTAGAATAATAGTATATCGTAATAATGCAGTAAAGGCAGTGGATGAGGAACTTGTTTCTGATTCAAAAATAGGAAAAAATTTTACATTTCAAAATAAAACGAATTGGAGACATTACTGCGATAAGCTCATAAGTCAAGTTGAAAGTTTCGTACGAAAATAATCTAATAAATATGAAGATTATGAATTTCAGACTTAGAATCCAATTAATAAGGCTGGTCAGAGCTTTAACATATTGTTTTCATATATTTCCAGTTAAAAGGAATAAAATTGTTTTCATTAGTTTTAATGGAAAACAGATGTCTTGTAATCCATATTATATAATGAAGAGCATTAAAAAATTATATCCTCAAACTTATGAAATAATATGGGTAAAGTCTGCATCAATAAATCATAATTTCAATGGAGAAAAAACTATAAAAGAAGGTACCATAAAGTATATTTTTAATATTCTTACAGCTGGTTGTATTATAACTAACAATACACTTCCTTCATATTTAAGTTTTTCTAAGAAACAACTTGTCATCAATACATGGCATGGAGGTGGTCTTTTTAAGCAGACATTTGGCATGTGCTCTACTGAAGAGTTATCATACTATTCTGTAATAAATAATTTACATAATAAAGATACTAAACTTTATGTTGTATCAAGTAAATTATGGCTTGATAATATAGTTAAGTGTAGATTTAACTACCACGGGGACGTTTTACTTTGTGGAATGCCAAGAAACGATGTCTTTTATAAAGATAGAAAAGAATATGTGAGAAAGATAAAAGAACAATTTGGCATACCTGATAACAATCAAATAGTTTTATATGCTCCAACATTTAGAGGAAAACCATCAACTGCTCAAGAAGGTATTTTAGAGTCGTCTCCGATTGATATTTCTCAGGTGTTGAGTGTTCTTCAAGAAAAATTTGGAAGGAATTTTAGTTTTATTTTTAGAGGACATCATCTTATTTCAAAAGATTTAAATGATAGCATAAATGCTTCAGATTATCCTGATATGCAAGAACTTCTTGCTGCTGCTGATGTCTTTATTTCAGATTATTCTTCTTGTTTGTGGGATTTCTCATTAACAAAGAGACCTGCTTTTATTTTTGCGCCTGACTTTGATGAATACAAGCAAAGTCCTGGATTTGAATCTGATTATCGTCATTGGCCTTTTGATGTTGCTAGATCGAATCATGAATTGTTCGAATTGATAAAAGCATTTGATTCAGAAAAATATAAAGATAGAGTATGTCTTTATCACAAAGAGTATGGTTCGTATGAATCGGGATTTGCTAGTGAAAAAGTAGCAGAATATATAGCAGCTAGATTATAAATCAGAAAAGTTTTAATTAGTGTCAGCTAATTTTTATTTACTACTAAAGTAGAATACTTTTTTTACGCCCAATAGGAGGATCTTATTTAATTGGTTTCACAATAATGGTTTTATCCAAAATTAATAGAATATGTCTATGGGGCTTGATTATAAGACTTATTATTTTTGTAATAGTCCTTATCTTTAGTCCCTATTTAACAGAAGGTTATTTAAGGTCAAATTTTATTAGTGATGATTTAAGATATATTGAAATTGCTGTTACATATAGTCGTACTGCACTATCAATTGTAGATGTTCAAGCGTTCATAAAATCTACCTTATCTGTAGGTGAAAGTATAGGTCTTTCAGAAGATTTATTTTTGTGGGATTGGATGATGTGTATTATGATGTATGTCTTTAAAGACACAATAATAATAAGAATTATAAATATATTATTTTCAGTTGGGTGTATTTATTTAGTTTATCAACTATGTAATGTTGTTTATCCAGATAATATACATATTTCAATAATTGCAGCAAAGTTATACGCTTTCTTTCCTTATCCAGTTTTCTTTTCTAGTTTTCTGTATAAGGATCAATTTCTGACATTGGTAATGTTATGTTTATTGTATCAAGTTTATAAATGCAAAAATATTTTCACCTTTTCTAAGCTCACTAACATAATAATATTATTAAGTGCATTTACAATGTTAAGAAGAGGATTAACCCCTCTTCTAATTCTTGGAATTGGATACATAGAATATAAAAAGAGAAAAGGTAATAAATTATCTAATACAGAATGGAAGAAAATCTTAGTTTGTGTTATATCAATTATTCTCTGTTATATTTTTTATATCTATTTTTATGATGTAATAAAACTTAAATATGAAGCCTATGTAGTAAACCGAAACTCAAGCAATGGTTCGAATACTCTGATTAATTATTTTTATATTAATACTCCATTGGATATTTGGAAGGCTCCCTTTACATACGCGTTTACTATTATTCAACCTTTATATATTGGTAATAAGGTAGTCAATTGGGAGGGAGTTGTTGGGATTCTGAATATTTGTTCTATTCCTATAGTTATAGTTAATGTGATGTATATTTTTCAAAAGAAGCTAAACGGTACATTTTGGATGGTTATCATGATGCTTTTTCTTGTGATGTTGACCGTATCTGCTGGGATAACGAGACATTTTTATTATTTACTACCTTATGTTTTCATTTTTTATGCAGCTGCAATTACATCAAAAAACAGAATTATAATTGTTGCAAATAAGATTGGTATCACAATATCCTTATTATATTGTTTTTTTATGATACCTTCTCTTTTCCTTAAATAAATGATTTAAATAAGACTAATGAGAATGCCAAAACTTTTACAATTAAATGTTACAGCTAATTGGGGATCTACAGGCAAAATTGCAGAGGGAATTGGCTTTGCAGCAATAGAAAGAGGGTGGGAATCAACGGTAGCATTTGGAAGGGAAATGAATTCTTCACAATCCAAACTTTTCAAAGTTGGAAATAATTTTGATGTGTACCTTCATTATATTAAAAATAGGTTATTTGATAGTGAAGGATTAGGAAGTAAACATGCTACAAAAAAACTTATTGAATTTATAATGGATTATTCTCCCGATATTATTCAACTACATAACATACATGACCATTGGTTGAATTATCCTCTTTTATTCGAGTATTTTCACACGATAAATACTCCAATTGTATGGACATTTCATGATTGTTGGGCTTTTACTGGAGGATGTACTTATTTTCAGCAATCAAATTGTATGAAATGGCAGACAGGTTGTCAAGAATGTTCACAAAAAATCAATTTTCTAGATAAATGTGTACGGAATCATAATGTTAAAGTGAAACTTATTAATGCAATTAGTGATCATCTTACAATAGTTTCGGTTTCTGAGTGGCTCAATGGTCTGGTAAATCAATCATTATTATATCCTTCACAACAAAAGGTTATTTATAACGGAGTTGATATTGATGCATTGTGTCCAAAACAGAGTTCTGAAAGAATAGATTTTAAAGGAAAAAAAGTAATTCTGGGTATAGCAAATATATGGACTCAATCCAAAGGTTTACAAGACTTTATAAAATTAAGAGAACGATTACAAGAGGATTATGTTATGGTATTAGTCGGTCTTGATGAAAGAAAGATAAGTTCTCTTCCTAATGGAATTGTTGGAATATCAAGGACTCAAAATTTAGAAGAACTTGCAAAACTATATTCGCAGGCAGATGTCCATCTGTCTCTGTCAATTCATGAAACATTTGGAATGACGTTGGCAGAATCTTTTGCATGTGGAACACCGACTATTGCATATGACACCACAGCATTGCCAGAAGTTATTTCAAAAGATACAGGGATAGTTGTACCAACGCATGATTTAGACGCAGTCTGCAGTGCGATTGAGGAAATATGTTTCAATAAAAAAAAATACACAGAGACTAATTGTCGAAAACGAGCTGAACAACATTTTAATCAAAAAATTCAGTTCGGAAAATACATAGACCTTTACGAAAATATTCTATCCCAATCCGAATCAATAAGTTAATTTTATAAAATGTCAATCTTCAAAGATAAAACACTCCTGATTACAGGAGGTACCGGCTCGTTCGGTAACGCGGTTCTCCGCCGCTTCTTAAATACGGATATCAAGGAAATCCGTATCTTCAGCCGTGATGAAAAGAAACAGGACGATATGCGCCATGAGTATCAAGCACGATATCCAGAAGTTGCTCACAAGATAAAGTTCTACATTGGCGATGTTCGCGATCTTCAATCTTGCAGGAATGTGATGCCAGGGGTTGATTATATTTTCCATGCAGCAGCTCTTAAGCAAGTGCCGTCATGTGAATTCTTTCCAATGGAGGCTGTGAAGACAAATGTTATAGGTACAGATAATATCCTTACGGCTGCTATCGAAGCAAAGGTGGGTGCTGTGATTTGCCTTTCAACAGATAAGGCTGCATATCCTATTAATGCCATGGGTATCACTAAGGCAATTGAGGAAAAAGTGGCAGTGGCTAAGTCTCGCTATTCAGGCGACACAAAGATTTGCTGTACTCGTTATGGCAATGTAATGTGTTCTCGGGGTTCAGTTATTCCTCTATGGATAGAGCAGATTCGGTCAGGAAATCCAATTACTCTTACTGAGCCAAATATGACTCGATTTATCATGAGTCTTGATGAGGCTGTTGACTTGGTTCTCTTTGCATTTGAACATGGTCAAAATGGAGATATTCTTGTTCAGAAGGCCCCGGCTTGCACTATCGGAACGCAGGCGGAAGCTGTATGTGAACTGTTCGGAGGAAAGAAAGAAGATATAAAGGTCATCGGCATTCGTCATGGTGAGAAGATGTATGAGACATTGCTAACAAATGAGGAATGTGCGAAAGCTGAGGACCTTGGCAACTTCTATCGTGTGCCAGCTGACAACCGGGGACTTAACTATGATAAATTCTTCAAGGAAGGAGACGAGACACGCAATACTCTAACTGAATTCAACTCCAACAACACTCGTCAGTTAGATGTCAAGGAGACTAAAGAAAAGATTGCTTCTCTCGAATACATTCAAAAAGAACTTTCTGGCGAAGGCAACTTTGTCCAGTGATAAAACTTGAGATATTCGCTGAAACGTTGTCAAGGAAGAAAACACCCAAAACTAAAACATGAAAATATTAGTAACAGGTGCAAAAGGGTTCGTCGGAAAAAACCTCTGTGCCCAACTCAATAATATCAAAGAAGGTAAAGCGAGGAATTATCCTATCAAGATTGAGGAGGTATTCGAATACGACGTTGATTCCACACCAGAAGATCTTGACCGCTACTGTAAGGAGGCTGATTTTGTCTTTAATCTCGCGGGTGTCAACCGACCAGAGAATCCTGAAGATTTTCAAAAAGGCAATTTCGGTTTTGCCTCGACACTTCTTGATACCTTGAAAAAATATGGCAATACTTGCCCGGTGATGCTTAGTAGCTCAATACAAGCTACTCTAATCGGACGGTATGCCGGTCATCCTTATGGTGAAAGCAAGAAAGCGGGTGAAGATCTTTTCTTCGATTACTCCGCAGAAACTGGAGCAAAAGTTCTCGTGTATCGATTTCCAAACCTTTTTGGCAAATGGTGTAGGCCTAATTATAACTCAGCAGTCGCAACTTTCTGTAACAATATTGCCAACGATCTTCCAATACAAGTCAATGACCCAACTGTAGAATTGGAGCTGTTGTATATTGATGATCTTGTTGAGGAAATGATTCTCGCATTGCAAGAGAAAGAACACCATTGTGAATTTGAAGGTTTAAGTACCATATTGAAAGAAGATGGCAGATATTGTGCTGTCCCCACAACATTTCATGTCACTCTTGGTGAAATTGTGCAACTGCTTCATAAGTTTGAGGAGATGCCCCAAACATTGTTGATTCCAGAGATCCCATCCGATAGTTTCGCAAAAAGACTCTATTCAACATATCTTTCGTATCTTCCAAAAGAGAAAGCTATCTTTGACTTGAAGATGAACGAGGATAAGCGGGGGAGTTTCACAGAACTTGTGCACACCTCTAAATGTGGGCAGATAAGTATAAACATATCAAAACCAGGCATTACGAAAGGTCAGCATTGGCATAATACCAAATGGGAACAATTTATAGTGGTAAAAGGACATGGACTCATACAGATGCGTAAAGAAGGTACAGACGAAGTGATAGAGTATGAGGTGAATGGAGAAAAAATCCAGTCTGTTATAATGCTCCCCGGCTATACTCACAATATCATCAATCTCTCTGATACCGAAGACTTAGTAACGGTAATGTATTGTAACGAGATCTTCGATCCCAACCATCCTGATACATATTTTGATCCTGTAGAAAAATGAAAACTGATTATAAAGACATTAAGTTTGCTGATAATGGCAAACTTAAACTCCTGATTATTGTTGGCACTCGCCCGGAGATTATACGACTTGCTGCGACCATCAATAAATGTCGAAAATATTTCGATACCATTCTTGCCCATACAGGGCAGAATTATGATTATAACCTCAACGGCATCTTCTTCAAGGATTTGAAGCTTGCAGATCCGGAAGTTTATATGGATGCAGTGGGAGATGATCTCGGCGCAACAGTTGGCAATATCATCAATTGTTCTTACAAACTGATGGTGGATATAAAGCCCGATGCATTATTAATTCTTGGCGATACGAACTCTTGCCTTTCTGCAATTGCTGCAAAACGCCTCCATATTCCAATCTTTCATATGGAGGCAGGAAATCGTTGTAAGGATGAGTGTTTGCCGGAAGAAACTAATCGTCGTATAGTGGATATTATTTCCGATGTCAATCTGTGCTATTCAGAGCATGCTCGTCGTTATCTCGCAGACAATGGCCTCCCTAAAGAACGTACCTATGTTACTGGTTCTCCCATGGCGGAGGTGCTTCATGCTAATCTTAAAGAAATTGAGGACAGTGACATCCATAAGCGTCTTGGGTTGGAAAAAGGTAAATATATTCTTCTATCTGCTCATAGGGAGGAAAATATTGATACAGAAAATAATTTCCTTTCGCTTTTTAATGCTATAAATGCAATTGCAGAGAAGTATGACATGCCAATACTTTATAGTTGCCATCCCCGCAGTCGTAAACGACTGGAACAATCAGGTTTCAAACTTGATAAGAGAGTCATTCAACATGAACCACTTGGCTTCCATGACTACAATTGCCTCCAAATGAATGCAGCTGCAGTCATATCAGATTCTGGCACTCTTCCAGAAGAATCGAGTTTCTTCACATCAGTAGGACATCCATTCCCTGCGATTTGTATACGCACATCAACAGAGCGTCCAGAAAGTCTTGACAATGCAGGTTTCATTCTTGCTGGAATAGATGAGAAATCACTGCTTCAAGCTGTTGAGACTGCCATAGAGATGAATAATAATCATGATGATGGCACTCCTGTGGATGTCTACATCGGGGAGAATGTCAGCACAATCGTAGTAAAGATAATACAATCTTATGTGACAGTAGTCAATAAGATGGTTTGGCGTAAAATCTGAATCATAATTTTTTAACAGGTCTCTATTTGTTTTTGTAATGAATATTTTATTTCTCTTTGTATCTTTGCCAAATTTGAAGGAAGATAATAGTCTCTTTGCGTCTTTAATTAAGCAATTCAAAGAAAATGGACACAAAGTCTTTGTTTCCGCAAAAGCTAAGAATTCACGAACAACAAGTTTAGAGTCCGAGTATGGAATACAGGTTTTACGTATAGGGTCTAATGAGTTTACAGGAGTATCAAATAATATAAAAAAAGCATTAGCTTATCAAGAATATACTCTAAAATTAAGATATTTAACGTATAAATATTTTAAAAAAGAAAAAATAGACATAATAATTTCTCATTCGTTACCTCCAGAATTACCAATAGTTGTAAGTTATCTTAAAAGGAAATTTGATTGTAAATTTATGCTTATTCAATCAGATTATATTTGGCAGGATGCAGTTGCGTTTGGATATTTTTCAAAAAACAGTATTGTAGCAAAATATTACCGTATTTTAGAACGAAAAATGTTTAAATTAGCAGATTATATACTATGTCCCACTAAAGGAAACATTGATTTCATTATTAAACAAAATACAGATATTGATCCCAATATTTTATATTTTATACCATTTTGGCAATCGCCAACTTCTATTACATATTCCTCTAAACCATTATACTATCAAAATAAGTTTGTAGTAATATATGGGGGAAGTATAGGAATGGCCCAAAGAATCGAACATATTGTTGAACTTGCGGACTCTGTGAAGAGTGTCGAAGATATTCAATTTGTATTGCTCGGGAAAGGTCCTTATATTGAAGTCATTAGAGGTCTAATAGATAATAAACATTTAAAAAACATCGAAATAAAACCATTTCTTCCACAGGATGAATATCTTTCTTTTTTAGCAAGCTGCGATGTGGGGTTAATTATTCTCAATGAAAAAATGGCTACTCCCAATTTCCCTAGTAAGGCGTTATCTTATTTGGATATGAAGGTGCCAATTCTTGCTGGACTTGATTATACAACTGATTTTGGAGTTTATTTAGAAGAACATAATGCAGGTCTTTGGGCTCATAGTGATGATATAGAAGGCTTAAAGATGCAATTGATGAAATATTATAATTCTGCTCAATTGAGAAAACAAGTTGCAGAAAATGGAAAGAATCTATTTGATTCTGAAATGACTCCAGAAAAAGCATATGAAAAGATTATGAATATTATAACTCAATAATTAGAGAAAATGCAAACTCCATACTATATATTTGATACGGAAGGCTTTATTGCTAATTTCAAAACCCTTGAAAAGGCAATGCAAAAGTATTATCAGAATTATATTCCTGCTTATTCTTATAAGACCAACTATACTCCGTATATCTGTAAAATTGCTAAAGATTTGGGAGCGTATGCGGAAGTCGTTTCTGATATGGAGCTCAATTTAGCATTAAAGTTGGGATATGAACATAAAAATATTATTTATAATGGTCCGGCTAAGGGACCTATGATGGAGGGACATTTATTTAAGGGTGGAATCTCAAATATCGATAATATTGCAGAAGCTGAAAGAGTTATAAAACTGGCAAAACGATATACTGATCAACATTTTAAGGTTGGTCTTCGTATTAATTCTGATATAGGTGCTAATTTTATTTCGAGATTCGGGCTGGATGTTGATGGAGAAGAAATAAAAAAGGTTGTAGCATTAATTAATTCCATACCGAATTTAAGTCTTGTTGGTCTTCACTTGCATGTAAGCCGAGCGAGATATATTGAAGCCTGGCAAAGACGTATCGATAACATTCTTGAAGCCGCAGATAGATTCATTGAGGGTATTCCTGAATACATTGATCTGGGTAGCGGTATGTTTTCTGATATGGAATCTGCGTTAAAGAACCAATTCAATATAGAAGTTCCATCTTATGATGACTATGCAAAAGTAGTAGCTGGCACTATGGCTAATTATTATAATGGTGTCTCAAATCCACCAATTCTCTTTACAGAACCTGGAACTACCGTAGTCGCAAGATATATGTCGCTTATTACAAGCGTAATAGGTGTGAAAACTATAAAAGATTATCATATGGCTATGGTGGATAGCGATTATCACCAACTTGGAGAAATCGGGCAAATGATGAAGTGCCCTTATTCTGTCTTTAAGTGTGATAATCCTGGGGAATCGGTAAATCCTCCCTTGAATGTAGTGGGCTTTACTTGTCTTGAACAAGACGTATTGTATAAAAATTTTCAAGAGAGATTAAGCGTGGGAGACAAAATCGAATTCCGAAATATTGGAGGCTATTCTATAGTATATAAACCCCCATTTATACAACCTCAATGCCCTGTTTTAGCTAAACAAACTAATGGAGAGTTGATTGAGATAAAAAGAGAGGAAACATTTAATGATATTTTCCAAACATTTACATTTTAATGAAAAATCTTAAAGATATAACGGTTCTATTATCTGCGACAAGTTCTCCAACTATGCCTGGGGCATATCGCTCATTCAAGAATATTAGGGAACGTAATGTAAAACTTATTGGTGCGGATATGACATCTGATCCTTCGGCGAAGTATCTTGTTGATGTGTTCTATCAAGTTCCTCCGGTTTCTGATGATAGTTATATAGATGTGATTCTTGAAATTTGCAAAAAGGAGTCTGTGGATATATATTTCCCAAGCATTTCTGCTGAAGTGACTAAAGTTGCGGAGAGAAGAATGGATTTTGAAAAATTGGGAGTAAAAATTTCTATCTCTAATTTGGAATCGGTTGAGATTGCAAACAATAAATTGCACACTTACGAAACTCTTGAAAAGGCTGGTATACCTGTTCCTAAATACTATGGCGTTCATTCTGTGAAAGACTTCATAGAAGGTTGTAAATATATGGGATATCCTGAAAAACCTGTGTGCATTAAAATTGTGGATGGAAGTGGAAGCCGCGGTGTCAGAATAATTGATGCTACAAAATCCCGTTATGAAATTTTTGCTAATGAAAAACCAAATAGTTTTTATACTTCATACGACGATATGCTTTCCATTCTCAAAAGTGCTCCTAAGCTTCGGGAAATGATGCTTGTGGAATATATGCATGGCCCGGAATATACCGTAGATCTTCTTGCCGAAAATGGAAAGGTTCTTTACATAGCTGGGCGAGAGAATGTACAGAGCCTTATGAGTGTAGCTATGGAAAGTGTTGTTAAAGAAGATAAGGTTGCATTTAAAATAGCAGAAGATGTGGTGTGTCTCCTTAAGATGGATGGAAATGTCGGATTTGATTTCATGCGTAATGATAAGGAGGAACCGGTTTTGATGGATATTAATCCACGTACTACAGCTACAATTTCTCTTTTTGCTGCAGCCGGGCTTGATCTAAGATATCTTCGTATTAAGCAGCTTCTTGGAGAACAATTGCCTGAGGCTAAAGCCGTAGAAGGGACAAGAATACGTAGGCGACATGGTGAAATATTCACTGATCCCAATGGTAATTATATTGATTTCTGACTATGAAAAAGATTCTTATTTTTGCTCCTCATCCGGATGATGAAATTCTTGGTGTGGGAGGCACAATCGCAAAGAATATTTCTGAGGGTAATGAGGTGTATGTGTGTATAGTAACAAAAGGACAACCACCATTATTCAAAGATGAAAAACTAAATCAACTTAATCAGGATGATGCGAAAGAGTGTCATACGTTTCTTGGAATAAAGAAAACATACTTTCTTGATTTTCCTGCTGCCGACCTTGAATCAGTCAAACGATTTGCCTTGAATGGCAAGATATTGGATGTTGTACGCGAGGTTTTACCTAATGAAGTATATATTCCTCATATCGGGGATATGCAAAAAGATCATCAGATTGTGGTGGATGCTTGTATGGTAGCTCTTCGTCCGAAATATTTTCCACAAGTAAAGAGAATTCTTGCTTATGAGACCCTTTCGGAGACAGAATGGAATCTTCCTAATGTATCAAATGCCTTTATTCCTAATGTTTTTGTGAATATTACAGAAACTCTTGAAATAAAGAAAAAAGCGTTGACATTCTTCTCTCTTCAGGTAAGTCCATACCCGGACTCCCGTTCTTTAGGGGCGGTAGAGGCTTTGGCTCGCTATCGTGGAGCACTTATGCATTGGGAAGCAGCAGAGGCATTCATGCTTATACGTGAATTAAAATAACCTAATATTATGTATAGACTCATAAAAAGGTTATTTGATTTTTGCTCTTCATCCGTTCTTTTATTTGCAATCTCACCAATTTTTCTGGTATTGATGGGTATGGTAAGAATAAATTTGGGGTCCCCAATTTTTTTTAAACAGCAGAGGACCGGCAAATATAAGAAGAAATTTTATTTGATAAAATTTCGTACGATGACAGATAAACGTGATTCAGAAGGTAAGTTGCTGCCTGATCATGAACGTGTTACTAGTTTCGGCCGATTTCTTCGCTCTTCATCTCTAGATGAACTACCTGAATTGATAAATATCATCAAAGGTGATATGTCCGTTATTGGCCCGCGACCACTTCCTCCTATGTATGATAAGTATTATCGTAAGGAGGAATTAGACAGATTCAATGTAAGAGGAGGTCTTATAACTCCTGATTCTGTCGATACCGATCCAATCATATCATGGGATAAACAGTTTTCCTATGAAGCAGAATACGGTTGTAATTTATCATTTATGAAAGATTTAAAAATATTTATAGGAGTATTTCGGATTCTGTTAAAACGTAGTTCAGAAAACTATGGATCATTTGAACGTCAACCATTAAATGTTGAAAGAGCCAAAATCTCACAGACTGCAAGATAATCCTAGCCAGAATACAAAAAGTCCTGAAGCGTGACGGCATCTCCGCCGATGGGCAAGCAACAATTGAAGCATTTAACTGACATAATTGAAAATGAAAAATATCGCAATATACGGTGCAGGTGGACTTGGCAGAGAAGTTTTTTGTCTACTAAAGCGGATAAACGAAGAGGTCGAGCCAACTTGGAATATAATAGGTTTTTTCGATGACGGGGTTCCATCTGGAGAATCGAATGAATATGGAAAAGTTCTCGGAAACATAGATACGTTGAATGAATGGGAAGGCCCCTTATCTGTAGTCTTCGCCATCGGTTCGCCAAAAATCGTCAATCTACTTTATAATAAAATCAAGAATCCGTATATAGACTTTCCCAATATATGTGCTCCAGATTTATTGTTGCTTGACAAGGAGAATGTTAAAATGGGTATTGGAAATGTATTTTGCTCAAGATGTCTCGTTTCCTGCAATGTGGAGATTGGAAATTTTAATACATTCAATGGATTTATAGCAATAGGTCATGATACCACAATTGGAGATTTCAATTCGGTAATGCCGGCAGTCAAGATTTCTGGAGGAGTTAGGATAGGGAATGGAAATTTTCTTGGAGTAAATTCCGTGATACTCCAATATAAAAGCATTGGTAATGACACTACTATTGGTGCAGGCAGTGTAGTGCTTCGCAATACAAAGGATGGCTATACATATGTTGGCAATCCAGCAAAGAAAACAGAATATTAACAATAAATAAATATTAAAAATAAAGAAATTCACTATGGAAATTAAAGAATTTATCGAGAAATTCGCCGAAATATTCGACGACACAGACGCTTCGACTCTCACTCCAGAAACAAACTTCCGCGACCTTGACGAATGGTCATCACTCTCTGCCCTCGGTGTGATAGCTCTTGCTGACGAGGAGTTTGATGTGGAACTTTCTGGTGCAGAGATGCGAAAAGCCAACTCCATTCAGGAACTTTACGATATAATCAGCAATAAGTAAAGCGTATGGCCTTCCTTGATACAAAGAATATTTCAATAAGGGGAATAAGTGCTTGTGTTCCTCTCAAAAAAGAAAATATCTCGGAAATCTATAAATGGGAAGGTGCTAATAGGTTCATAGAGTCTACAGGTATTGCCGCTCGGCGGCATGCCGAGGACTCGATGACTTCCGCCGACCTTTGCTTAAGTGCAGCTGAAAAACTAATCCAGGATCTTCCATGGAATAAGTCAGAAATAGAGGTTCTTATATATGTAACGCAGACTCCTGACTACATTCTGCCCGCTACTTCTTGTGTGCTTCAAAAGAGACTGGATCTTCCAAAAGAATGCTATACGCTAGACATTTCATTGGGGTGTTCTGGTTGGGTATATGCCTTGAGTGTAATTTCTTCCTTACTTCAAAATGGAACTATAAAGAAAGGCTTATTGCTTGCTGGAGATACTGTCACAAAACTTTGTTCTCCCGAAGATAAAAGTACTTTTCCTTTATTCGGAGATGCGGGTACTGCAACTGCCTTGGAGTATGATGAGAATTCTGCTGGAATCAAATTTGTCTTTAATACAGACGGGGAGGGATATGAGACAATTATATGTAGAGAAGGAGGGTATAGAAACCCGGTAGTATCAGAGTCTCTTGAGATGAAGAATTTAGGTAATGGATTTGCAAGAAGAGGAGTTGATCTTGAACTCGATGGTATGGATGTCTTCTCTTTTGGTATTACGAAAGCTCCTAAATCGGTTAAACAACTTTGCGAACATTTTTCTATTGACAAGAATTCTGTGGATCTTTTCACATTCCATCAAGCCAATAAAATAATGAATGAGATGATCCGCAAAAAAATGAAAATTTCTGAGAATAAGGTTCCATATTGTATGGAGGAGTTTGGTAATACTTCCTGTGCGTCTATCCCACTTGCATTAGTGACAAGAGAACGACAGTCGCTTACTTGCGGTAAACTTAAACACATAGCCTGTGGTTTTGGTGTCGGTCTATCTTGGGGCTCTGCATATTTTGAAACTGATAAGATTGTTGTCCCTGAATTGATAGAGATATGAAAGAGCCATTCAATCCCTTTACCCTCAAAGGAAAAACAATATTGATTACCGGGGCCTCCTCTGGAATTGGTCGTGAAACAGCTATTGTTTGCTCTAAAATGGGGGCGACGATAGTTATAACAGGCAGAAACGAAGAACGCCTCAAAGAGACTTATGATCGACTTGATGGTAAGGATAATCTCTCAATTGCAGCCGATTTGACTGACTCAGCAGATATAGATGCATTGGTTTTGAAGCTTCCTATGTTGACAGGTGTGGCACATTGTGCTGGTATTGGAGACAGATCTCTGCTAAAAGTGGTAAAGGAGAAGGATATCACCAAAGTAATGCGTACGAACTTTGAATCTCCTGTTCTTCTTCAGAAAGCTTTATTGAAAAAGAAGAAACTTGTCAATTCTTCATCAATTGTTTTTGTTGCTTCGAGAGCTCCATTTGCACCAACAGTTGGAAATGGAATATATGCTGCCTCCAAGGGAGCTTTGATAGCTTATGCAAAGGTTTTAGGGCTTGAGGTGGCAAATCAGATGATGAGGGTAAACTGTGTTTGTCCTGCAATGGTATGGACTGAGTTGGTGGAGCGTGACGCTGCTATGACAGGAGTTGACTACCATGAAGCAGAAAAGGCATATCCATTAAAGAGATATGGGAAGTCCGAGGATGTGGCTAATCTGATTGTATATCTACTATCTGATGCAAGCAGTTGGATGACTGGGAGTTGCATCGATATTACTGGTGGAGGAGAATTCACTTTAAAAGCATGAGTAAAATGGCATTTATTAAAGCAATATCATATTATCTCCCTGAAAATATAATCTCTAATGAAGAACTTGTTTCAGAGTTTCCGGAATGGACTGTAGAAAAAATTGCTACTAAGGTCGGAGTAAATAATAGGCATGTAGCTGCTGGAACGGAAACATCTACAGATCTCGCATTAAAAGCAGCAGAACGTTTATTTTCTGATCACCCGGATTTAAGGAGGGAGGATATTGACTTCGTATTGCTTTGCACACAAAGTCCTGATTACTTCCTTCCGTCTTCTGCTTGTATCATTCAAGACAAACTCGGCATTCCAACCTCTTGTGGTGCCTTTGATTTCAATCTTGGTTGCTCCGGGTATGTATATGGATTAGCAATAGCTAAAGGATTTGTTGCAGGCGGTATAGCTAAGAATATTCTGCTCTTGACTGGCGAAACATATAATAAATACCTGCATATTCGAGATAAAGGTAATAGGACTATTTTTGGAGATGCGGCTACTGCAACTGTGATTTCTACTGAAGGATTTGCAGAAATTGGCAACTTCGCTTTGGGTACAAATGGTGCTGGTGCAGAGAATCTCATAGTTAAGACTGGAGGAGCCAAACATCCTGAGAAAGAGAATGACTTAAGATTTGATGAGAACGGTAATCCTCATTCATCGGACTATCTCTATATGAATGGGTCTGAAATATTTTCGTTTACTCAGAAGAATGTTCCGATAGTAGTGAGACAGACAATTGAGAGGAATGGGCTTTCAATGGACGACGTAAATATGTTTGTGTTCCATCAGGCAAATAGTTATATGCTCAATTTCCTAAGAAAGAAAATCAAAATACCAGAAGATTGTTTCTTTATAAATATGGCAGAAATCGGAAATACTGTAAGTAACAGCATTCCGATTGCACTCGTAGATGCTAAGAAACAGAATAAACTCTTCGGTCCAGTGCTTATCTGTGGGTTTGGAGTCGGATATTCTTGGGGAGGTACAGTGTTAATTTATAGATAATTGTAAATCGGTATCTGTCCAATAGAATGGTTCGAGATGCTCAAAAATTAGCAATTACTTTGCGGTCGTAAACCAATTGCTTCAGCTTAAGTGAAGCACTACATATTGACACTTACACGATGCAAACTAAAACACCGTGTAAAGAAAACGATTTGGAGCGAAGTGGGAACGCAACCAACGCACGGGTAGAGGTGCCTTGGGCAAAGTGATAAGAGCGAAGAGTCAAGAACCAAAGCCCGATGCCGAATTTGTATATTTGACAAAAAAAGACTATCTTTGCGTGGTAATCGTTTTTGGAGATGAAAGAGTCTGTTGTAATTGATAATTTTGGCCCTATTTCTAAGGTGCAGATTGATGATATCAAGCCCTTTACAGTCTTGATCGGGAAGTCTGCTACCGGCAAGAGTACAATCATGAAGGTGATAGCTCTTTGTCGTTATATCTACAAACTTGCAAATATCCGGTCATATTATCATCATTCTAATATCACAAGATCTCCTTTTCGTATTGATTTCCGCGCGCTGATGAAAGAAAATGGGCTTTATGGAATGATTAAGCCTGCTACCAAAATTGGATATACGGTTTCTTTCGACAACGGCAACCTCTATAAGATTGAATATTCTGATAAGAAACTGCGTTCCCTTCCAAACGTAGCTATCGATGACTTGATTTTTCTAAAGGGTGTATTTGTGTCTGAAAACAGAAATGCCGTGTCTTCTTGGTTAGGGAGCAGTCTTGAACGCAGAAGTATGAGTATGGGGTTCTATTTCGATGAGACTCTGAAGTTATTTCTTGATGCCACTGATGCGTTAAAGGAGTTGGAAGTCCCTTCTATAGGAGTGGTGTTGTCAGTGTCCAAATCGAATAATGGTCAGAGACAGTATCTTTTACATACGGATGGTAAGCGAAGTTCTTCTTTTAAATTAAAGGATGCTTCGAGTGGTATGAAATCTACGGTACCTCTTGCTGTCATTGTCAATTATATGGCGCAGAAGTTTAATTTCAAGGAGGCTTATCGACGCTCGGTGATCGACTATCTGCTTAAGGCTGATAGATTGACTGAGTTTCAACCGGCTACAGAGGTTGATGGACTAAGACCTATGGTGTCAGTTCATGTGGAAGAACCTGAACTAAGTCTTGATCCTGATTCTCAGATTTTATTGCAATCGAATATAGTGGACACATTGTTTCATAAGGCGTCAAAAGACAGAGCCTGCAAACTTATGTATGCCACACATAGCCCATATCTCGCGAATCACATTAATTTGCTAATGGCGCAGTGGGAAAAGAATCCTGAAATTGGACTTGATCCCGAGAATGTTGATGTCTATTTAACTGAAGCGGATGGACAGCTTCGTTCGGTTATAGTCCGTGATGAGAAAGGACGCAAGATAGTGGATTCTGAATTTCTTGCAAAGGAAATTGAGAATCTTTATCAGAATTATTATTCTCTGAGGCAATGATTGACTTTCATAATCTCATTGTCACGGCGGTTGACCCAGTAAGGGTACGCCCGGCAGATACATATGTGCCAGATTGCACTGTCTTGATTGATGACAGGGTAGTCGAGGTTGAAGATACTGACACGATCATTGCTTCCGCAGGAAACGGAACCGGAGTGATTGATAATCCAAGGCTGTCCAGCCTCACTTTATTTCATTTAGGGAGAGCTTTGACAAATGGACCGAGACAAACCAATAATTTGCCTTCGGCAGCCGACCTGATAATTTTTAATGATAATGAACTGATCATCGCTGAGCTGACTGAATCAAATCCAAGATCGGTAGTAGGGGTTCAGGGAGCTCCATATCCCGGAAAAATGGAAAAGGCCAAATCCCAATTGAAATCCACAGTCGCTCTTGTGGATGCCAATGGATATAATAGCACACCGCAGAAGAAATCCGCTATATTCTTTTTTCGATTGAAGAATCCGGTAAATGTAAGTGCAGCTCGAATGATGAATGCCTTCATGATGATGCCGACCCTAAGAATAGTTACAACGTATACGGATGCGGCTTATCCCGGTTGGGAATTCCGAAATCATCCGTATCCTCATTCCTATACCATTTCTTGATCCTCCCTCCCACTCGCGATAGTGGCAGGGAGACTCATAAATTATCAAGATAAGGGTTTTCGCCCATTCACCCATATTAATTTTGTACTCGGAAACCAAATCAATGTATTTCCGAATCAACTTCACCTCAGAGGAGGGTAGCATGGAGTCTTCAGAGGAAGCTCCCGATCCGGATTCAATTTTAGAGTGCATTGCATACCCCAATTAAGCA
Source organism: uncultured Sangeribacter sp. (assembly GCA_964399005.1). GTDB lineage: Bacteria > Bacteroidota > Bacteroidia > Bacteroidales > Muribaculaceae > Lepagella. Next base: position 2,284 of record CAYNPB010000015.1, on the reverse strand, counting down.
TTATGCATTATGAATTTTGCATTGAAAGAACTTTCCTCTCGGAGGCCTGAGCCCTTATGGACCACTCCGCGCCGGACCCTCAGAGGTCTCGGAAAGAGTACAATGACATCCTGCCACAAAACGTCAGCTTTGCTCGAGTTACGCGCTACTCTTCTCCCCCCTTTAGGGGGTCGGGGGACTTAGCGAAGCGACAAAGATCCCTGCATCAACCAATGCCCGATGCTACCCATATGCCAGGCCTGAGCCCTTATGGACCACTGGCTCTATGCTTATCATCCCGCATTGCTCGCACTGCGCGTCACGCGCCACCCGATACGTATGATTCTCGGATAAAGAGTATCGACCCTGACAGCCGCGACATGACCGAATTCGCCGCTCTATACTCTCCTTGCTATAGGTGGCAAGGCTCTACTATACAGGTATTTAATGCCTGACAGACGTGATTTATATCCAAACCCAAATACTCAAGGCATACATCCACGAGCCTCCCGGCTCCGGATGTATGCCTTTTCTTCAATTATTATAGACACTATCTCCGTCTGATTTCCAAAGTCAGATTTGTCTCTCGCCAAGCCGCTTGTGGCGATATCATATTTCACACTTTATCATCGAAATAAAATGGATCGTATCTACCTCTGCCTTGCCCACATGAGTGGCAAAGAAATGGACTTCATAAAGGAAGCTTTCGATACAAACTGGGTCGTACCAATGGGCCCCAACGTCACAGCCTTTGAAAAAGATCTCGAAGACTTCATCAACACCCCCGACCCCGACGATCCGAACGCGCTACGCGCTACGCATCTCGCAAAACGCGTCGTGTGCTTGTCCGCCGGCACAGCTGCCGTGCATCTCGCACTAATCGCTTGTGGTGTTAAGGCCGGCGATGAAGTCCTCGTCCAGTCCTTCACTTTCTGTGCGTCTTCCCACCCTATCACATATCTCGGCGCAACTCCAGTCTTCGTGGACTCAGAACCCTATTCTTGGAACATGGACCCCGACCTTCTCGAGGAAGCCATCAAAGACCGAATTTCCACGATTGGCAAAAAACCGAAAGCCATAATTCCGGTTGCTCTCTACGGTATGCCATACCGCATTGACCGAATTATGGAGATCGCCAATAAATACGATATTCCTGTTATCGAGGATGGTGCGGAAGGCTTCGGTTCTTATTTCAATGGTCAGTCGCTCGGCACTTTCGGTGAGTACGGTGTCCTCTCTTTCAACGGTAACAAGATGATTACCACCTCAGGCGGTGGTGCACTCATCTGTCCTGACGAAGAGAAAGCTCGCGAGATTCTTTGGTATGCTACCCAAGCTCGCGAATCTTACCCCTATTATCAGCACGAGGCTATCGGCTATAACTATCGTATGAGCAACATCTGTGCTGGAATCGGACGCGGGCAGATGACAGTGGTTCGCGACCATATTGCCCATCACAAGCATGTCCAGGAGCTTTACTGTGAACTACTAAAAGATGTCAAGGGCTTCCAAATGCACACCAACCCAACACTCGCGGACTATCCCGATACGCACAACGCGATACGCGATACGCAATACGCAACCTTCGACTCAAACTTCTGGCTCTGTACTGCGACGCTCGACCCGGATATGATAATTGTGGGTCAAGAAAATGCTTACGGCAAGGTTATCTCAGGAGCGGTGGGTGGCGCCGCAGGAGTGACCCATGCCGCCACGACAGCCGTCACCGACTGCCAACCCAATGATAATGTAGAGGCTCTCCGAATGGTACTTGATGCTGCCAACATAGAGGCCCGTCCTCTATGGAAACCCATGCACAAGCAGCCCGTCTATAAAAATGCTCCTGCTTATGTCAATGGAGTAAGCGAATCCCTATTCAAAGTAGGAATCTGCCTCCCCGCCGGTCCCTGGGTGAACGACGAACACGTCCGTTACATCGCCGACACCATCAAATCCGCAATCATATCCTAAGATTCCCCTCTGCAATTCTTGAGCTCAAAGGAGGCTCCCTATATGCCGATTACGCCTGATGATATACTTGCGCCTTTGGAGTAAGATGAGAGCGATGCAGCCGCAAAAGTCCAGATTCCAGTCGGCATGTTTAGGTTTTCAACGTTGGTTGTAGTTTCAGCGTTTTCGTCGTTTTCGACGTTTTTTTGCTTTGACTTGGATAGAATGCAAATTATAAGGAAATGTATTGATATTTACAATACTTTTTGCTAATTTTGCATCAGATATTAATAAGTTCAAGTATGGCTCATCTTGCAATACATAATATAGGTCCGATAAAGGAGATTGATATTGA